>DASSJI010000046.1:0-12485 GCA_035691285.1 Vicinamibacteria bacterium
GACCCAAGAGGCTCTGGCGCAGCTGCGGCTGCCGCTGGCTGAGCTGATGCGGACGACGCTGTTGGACACGGTGATCACGACGGGGACGGTCGAGGCGATTCGGATGCTGGAGCAGCAGCGAGTGGCGCTGTGCGGGCCGAAGCATGCGCAAGACGAGGGTCGGCAGGCGTACCGCCACGGGCACTGTCCAGGCTCGCTGGTGATGGGAGGGCGTCGCGTGACGCTGCCGCGGCCGCGGGTGCGCTCCCTGGATGGCCGCGAGCTGGAGCTGCCGGCCTGGAAGCAGTGGTCGAACGAGGATCCGCTCGAGGAGCGGGCGCTGGCGCAGATGCTGCTCGGTGTCTCGACGCGAGGCTACGCGAGCTCGCTGGAGCCGCTGCCTGCGCCGCTGCCCGAGCGGGGCAAGAGCCGCAGTGCGGTAAGCCGGCGTTTCGTGCGGCGCACCCAGAAGCGCTTGGCCGACTTGCTGCGGCGTGACCTCTCGGACGTGAAGCTGACTGTGCTCATGATCGACGGGATCCACTTCGAGGAACACGTGGTGCTGGCGGCCCTGGGCATCGACGAGAGCGGCCAGAAGCACGTGTTGGGCCTGTGGGAGGGAGCCACCGAGAACGCCCGGGCATGCAAGGGCCTGCTCGAGGACCTCCTCAGCCGCGGTCTGGTCACCGACCGCGCCCTGCTCGTGGTCATCGACGGCGCCAAGGCCCTGTACAAGGCGGTGAAGGACGTCTTCGGCAAGCGTGCGCTGATCCAACGTTGCCAGGAGCACAAGAAGCGGAACGTCGCCGACCAGCTGCCCGAGTCGCTGCGGCCGTCGGTGCGGCGCGCGATGAACGAGGCCTACGAGAGCAGCGACCCGCAGCGTGCCTTGCGTCTGCTCGAGAACCTGGCCGCGCGGCTGGAGGGCGAGCACCCTGGGGCGGCGGCCTCGCTGCGGGAGGGCCTGGCCGAGACGCTGACCGTGATCGAGCTGGGCCTGACCGGATGGCTCCGGCTCACGCTCCGCACGACCAACCCGATCGACAACCTCTTCGGCAGCGTGCGCAAGGTCTCCCACCGGGTGAAGCGCTGGAGGGGCGGGCGCATGATGCTGCGCTGGTGTGCCGCCTCGGTGCTCGACGCCTCGACACGCTTCCGCAGGATCAAGGGGCACCGCGAGATGCCGAAGCTCATCGCTGCGCTCAAGGCTCACGAGGGAACGCTTGACCAACAGGAGGCCGTCGCGTAAACAGTCAATGGCCGCCGCTCAGTTTCAACAAGCCACGGGACATCGCCGCGCCTCGCGGGGCAGGAGCAGCGCGCCAGGGTTCTCGGCCAGCCAGTCGTCGACTCGCAGCGGCGCGCCGAAGTTCACGCACACGCGTCCGTAGCGGCGCGCCCGGCGCAACAGGAAGCGCGCCGAGACCTTGAGCACGTACCTCAGGACCTCCCTGACCTGCTCGGTGCGCGGCAGCCGCTCCTCGGGAGCCTGCAGCTCCCGAAGCAGCGAGCGGTCCTCCAGGACCCGGTCGTAGTTGATGGCGACCGGGATGATCGTGAGCGGCCGGTCGAAGGCGGGCTCCAGCTTGGTGCGCACGAGGTTGTCGAGCAGGCCCAGCTTCGGTGCGCGCAGGCGACCGTCCCGCGTCAGGCCGCCTTCGAGGAAGACGCCCTGGGCCACGCCGTGGCGCGTGACGAGCTGGACGTAGCGCTCGAGGACCTTGTGGTAGAGCGGCTCCGGGTAGCCCCGCCGGACGAAGTAGGAGCCGAAGCTCTTGAACAGGCTCTCGAGGGGCCACACCCGCGCCCACTCGCCGACCGCGTAGGACACCGCCACCTCTCCGGAGAGGACGAAGGCCACGACCACGTAGTCGGCGTTGGAGCGATGGTTCATGAGGTACACGACGGCGCTCCCGCGCGGGATCGCGTCGAGCTCCGCGCGAGCCTCGTAGCCCACGGTCACGCGGTAGAAGAGCGGGATCAGCGCCCGTGCCACGAGGTAGCCCAGGCGGTAGTAGGCGACCAGGCTGAACGAGGGGACGATCTCGAGGGAGTATTCTCGGACGCGGGCCCAGGCCTCGGCCTCGCTCTCGCCGGTGAGGGCAACGTGGGCGCGGACGGCCTCGGCCACCTGCGGGTCCGAGCCCAGCTCCGCCCTCACGGCCGCCGCGCTCCGGCGCCGGAAGCGGTCGATCCTCGGACGGAAGCGGCGCCGCAGCTCGCGCAGCGCCCGGAACGAGCCGCCCTGGGAAGACGTCCCGCTCAACATCGCAGGCGCGTGTTCACCGCCCGCTGATCCTACATTAGACTGCGCGCGTTGGAGCACGCTCGCCGGACCTGCGGCGCAGCCCTCGCGGCGGCGCTCCTCGCCACGCTGCCCGCATGCCGGCCGCGTCCGGCGCCAGCGGGTTCCGTGATCGCGCTGGCGGCGCGCTTCCCCGACGCCGAGGTCCGGAGCGACGGTCTCGACCTCGCATTCCTGGTCGAGAGCGGGGCGTTCCGCTGGCCGGGATGGCAGGATCCGGTCGTGTCGAAGGGCTCGATCCTGGTCTGGTCGCAGCTCGAGACGGCGACCCTGGCGCTGCCCCTGGCCACGAACGCCCCGAAGCTCCTGACGTTCAGGGCGCGCTGCCATCCCAGCCTGGGGCCAAGTCTGCCGCTCCGTCTCCGGCTCGGCGACACGCCGCTCGCGGAGGTCGAGCTGAGGGCCACGGACCAGGAGTTCCAGATCACGCTGCCCTCGCTGTCGGGACCTGTGCCGCTGGTGTTCGCTGTTTCCCGGCGCTACGTTCCGCCCCGCAAGACTCGCGACGAGCGGCCCGCGGCCGTGGGCCTCTCGTTCCTCCAGGTGTCCCGGGTCGGCGCCATCGCGGCCCGTTCGCTTCCCGCGTTGGAGCGGCGAACGCTCGTCCTGCCTCCTGCGTCCAGCTTGGGGTTCTACGTGCGTCTCGGGCCCGCCGGGAGGCTCAGCGCGACCGCCTCGGGTGGCCCGGGTCCGCTCGAGGCCTGGCTCGTCACCGAGGCGGCGTCCACCGCGATCGGAGGCAGGGCGGTCGGGCCGGGCGCCACGCCGGTGGAGTGGCCGCTCGCGGGACCCCCGGGCTTTGCCCGGGTGGAGCTGCGCAACCCGGGCCGGAGTGCGCTGAGGCTGGACGACGCGCTGCTGGCCGGCGCCGACGAGGGCGCACAGAGCCCTCTGCCCCCGGCCCGTCTCGCCACCCGGCCTTCGATCGTCGTGTTCCTCACGGATACGCTGCGAGCCGACCGGCTGTCCACGTACGGCTTCGCCAAGCCCACGTCGCCCAACCTGGACGCGTTCGCGCGAGAGGCCATCCGCTTCGACGACGCCTGGGCCCAGTCTTCATGGACGCGCCCGACGGTGGCGTCGCTCTTCACGGGCGTGCACCCCGCGACGCATCGCGCCATCGGCTTCGATCGACCGCTGGCGGAGCGCTTCGTTACCCTGGCCGAGGCCTTCAGGAAGGCGGGCTACCGTACCGGCGCCATCGTGTCGAATCACGTCGTGCATCATCGCTTCGGATTCGCCCAGGGCTTCGACGAATGGAACGACGCCGTGGTGAAGCTGTACGGCATCACCGCGGCCGAGGTCGTCGAGCGCGGCCTGAAGTTCGTGGACAGGGGCAAGGGTCCGTTCCTGCTCTACCTCCACACCATGGAGCCGCACGCCACCTACGAGCCGAGCGACGAGGCCTACGAGCTCTTCGGGCCGGCTGGGCAGGAGCGGCGGCCCAGTCGCCCGCTGCTGATGCAGCCCAGGATCGGCCCCGGCGCCGCTGGCTATCTCGACGCGCTCTATCAGGGCGAGGTCTGGGACAACGACCGCGCCTTCGGGACCCTCGTGGACGGCCTGCGTGAGCGCGGCCTGCTCGACTCCACGCTCCTCGTCTTCACCTCCGATCACGGCGAGGAGTTCCTCGACCATGGAGGCAAGGGCCACGGCCATTCGCTCTACAGAGAGCTGATCCGTGTTCCGTTCCTGGTGCGGCTTCCCGAAGGCCGTCTGGGGGGAAGCCGGCAGTCCGAGGCGATCGCCCAGGTGGATGTCCTGCCGACGCTCGCGTCGCTGTGCGGCGTCGAGGCGCCGGCCGGGGAGGGGCGAGACCTGTCGTCGCTCTGGCTCGGTCGCAAGACGGCGATCGGCATGCCGGAGCTCATGAGCGAGACGCGCTTCGGCAAGTCTGAGAAGCAGGCGCTGCGCGTCGGGCGCGTCAAGCTCGTCGTCAACCACGACCCGCGGCGCTACGGCGAGGGGGGCGGCCCGCCGGAGCTCTACGACCTGGCTGCGGATCCGGCGGAGAAGCTGAACCTCGCCGAGAGCCGGCCCGTCGCGAGGGAGTGGCTGAGGCGCCGGCTGGCGGCGCTCCTGAAGTTGCGGCGGCAGAAGAGCGAGGACGTCGAGCGGATGGAGATCACGGAAGAGGACCGGGAGGCGCTGAGAGCTCTGGGCTACGTGAACTAGGGCCTCAGTAACACAGCAGGGCTCGGAGCGCCGGCAGCAGCCGCCCCTTCGGCAGGAACGTGTCCTCGAGGGTCCGGCTGAACGGGATCGGCGTGTCGAGCCCGCCGAGACGCTCCACCGGGGCGTCCAGCCACTCGAACGCCTCGCGGGCGATCGTCGCCGCCACCTCACCGCCGAAGCCGCCCGTCAGGGGCGCCTCGTGAAGGACCAGCGCTCGGCCCGTCCTGCGAACCGAGGCGAGCACGGTCTCGCGATCCCACGGCAGCAGCGTCCGAAGGTCGACGACCTCGATCTCGTGACCGTCCGCGGCCAGCGCCGTCGCAGCCTCGTGCGCCCATGAGACGCCGAGGCTCCAGGTGACGACGGTTGCGTGGCGTCCGCTCCGCGCGATCCTCGCCGGCCCGATCGGGACCGCGTAGCGGCCCTCCGGCACCGGTCCTTTCGCCGACCGGTACAGGTGCTTGTGCTCGAGGAAGAGAACCGGGTTGCCGTCGGCGAACGCGGCGAGCAGCAGGCCCTTGGCGTCGCGCGGGGTCGCCGGCGCCACCACCTTGAGCCCCGCCACGTGCGTGAACCACGCCTCGACGCTCTGCGAGTGGAAGGGGCCGGCTCCCGTCGCGCCGCCGATCGGCGCCCGCAGCACGACCGGCACGCCGGCTCCCCAGCGGTAGTGCGTCTTGGCGAGGTTGTTCACGACCTGGTTGAAGCCGCAGCTGATGAAGTCCCCGAACTGCAGCTCGACCATGGGCCGGAAGCCGTCGAGGGCGAGACCCAGCGCGGCCCCGATCGCGCCGGACTCGATGATCGGTGTGTTGCGCACGCGCTCGCGGCCGAAGGCTTCGGCCAGGCCCTCGGTGACCTTGAAGACGCCGCCGTATTCGGCGATGTCCTGGCCGAGGAGCACCACCCGCGGGTCGTCGTGCAGGGCGATCGTCAGCGCGTCGTGGATCGCGTCGACGTAGCGCCGCTCGGGGCCGGTCTCCGGCCCGGGAGGAAGGGTGGTTCGGGGCGACGGGGCATAGACGTCGTCAAGCTCGGCCGCCCCGGTCGAGACCGGCTCGGGCGCGGCGAGCGCTTCCTCCACGAGGACGTCGATCCGGGCGCGGGTTTCCTCTCGCACACGCGCGGCCGCGGTCTCGTCCAGGAGGCCGTCCTGCCTCAGGCGCGCTTCGAAGAGCGTGATCGGGTCGCGCCGCTCCCACTCCTCGAACAGAGCCTTCGGGACATAGCCGATGCCGGAGGCCTCCTCGTGACCGCGCATGCGGAAGGTCTTGAACTCGAGCAGTGTCGGCCCCTCTCCCCGCCGCGCGCGGGCAGCCGCCCGCTCCACGTTCTCGATCACCCCGAGCAGGTCGTTCCCGTCCACCACGAAGCCCGGGATCCCATAACCCACGCCGCGGTCGGCGAGGTCGCGGCACGCATACTGCTCGACGACGGGTGTCGAGAGCCCGTACTGGTTGTTCTCGACGACGAAGAGGACCGGCAGCCTCCAGACCGCCGCCAGGTTCAAGGCCTCGTGGAAGTCCCCCTCGCTCGTCGCGCCCTCGCCGGTGAAGGCCGCTGCCACACGGGCCTCGCCGCGCAGGCGCGCCGCAAGCGCCAGGCCGCAGGCCACGGGCAGCATGGCTCCCAGATGGCTGATCATCCCCACCACGCGCGCCGGAAGGTGGCCGAAGTGGAAGGTGCGGTCGCGCCCCTTGGTGAAGCCGTCCTTCCCGAGGAGCTGCCGGAACAGGCGCCCGAGGTCCAGGCCGCGCGCCGTGAAGACCCCCAGGTTCCGGTGCATGGGAAGGATCCAGTCGTCCGGGTCGAGGGCCGAGGCGACGCCGACGGCGATGGCCTCCTGGCCGATCCCGGAGAACCACTTCGCGAGCCGCCCCTGCCGGAGCAGGAGCAGCATCTTCTCCTCGACGACGCGGGGCAGCAGCAGCGCGCGATGCAGCTCGACGAGCCGCTCCGGAGTCACGCCGCGATGCTACACCGCGGCGGGCGGGCTAGGGGCGGTAGGTACGTGCGGTCGGGATCCCCAGCCGCGACATCTTCTCGTGCAGGGTCGAGGGCAGGACGCCGAGGGACGCCGCGGCGCGACGCTGCTGACCCCCCGACGCCCGCAGCGCCTCGAGGATGAGCTGCCGCTCGTAGTCGTCGACGAGGGTCTTCAGTGTGCGTGGCGTCATCGGCAGCGCTTCGGACATCGGGAGCGTCTGGGCCATGGGTCGGTGCCTCCTGGAACGCCGCCAGGATCCCCCGGAGACCCGCTGGGCGGAACCGAATTGGGTTCAGTGGCGTGAATCGGTGGACGAGCCGCGCCTGGAGCGGGACCGGCGTCTACAGCCACTTGGATGCCGGCCGCAGCTCGAAGGCGGCCAGGGCCTCGAGGAGGGCCAGGGGATCGGTTTCGACGACCAGCAGGGCGCGATGCTCGGGCCGGACGAAACCATCGGCCGTGGAGCGATCGGCGAAACGCAGCAGCGAGTCGAAGTAGCCGCCCACGTTGAGGAGACCGATGGGCTTTCCGTGGAGGCCGAGCTGCGCCCAGGTGACGGCCTCGAACAGCTCGTCGAGGGTGCCGAAGCCTCCGGGCAGGGCCACGAATGCATCGCCCAACTTGGCCATCAGCGCCTTCCGCTCGTGCATGGTCGCGACCACGCGGAGGTCGGGAAGGCCGCGGTGTCCGACCTCCCGAGCCATCAGGCTCTGGGGGATCACGCCGACGACGTGCCCCCCCGTCTCGAGCGCGGCGTCGGCCAGCCGCCCCATCAGGCCCACGTGTCCGCCGCCGTAGACCAGCGTACGGCCGGTGTCCGCGAGGGCGCGGCCGAGGCGTTCCGCGGCTGCGGCGTAGGCGGGGTCACGGCCGGCGCTCGAGCCGCAGAATACCGTGACGGCCCGGAGCTGCCTCACCGTCCCTTCGGGAACATGGCCAGCAGGATGCCGACGAAGCCCACGAAGGCGGCGGCGTACTGGCCGACCTGGTAGCGCCCCTGCGGATACCGCCAGGCCTCCTCCACGGACAGGCCCGCAGGCAGCTCCGGGTACGCGTCCATCTGCCCGGAACAATAGAAGAACGCGAATGCGCCGACGAGGAACATCGCGAGACCCAGTTTCCTCATTCGCCCCGGAAGCGCGGACGCCTCTTCTCGAGGAAGGCCGCGGTTCCCTCCTGCTTGTCCTGAGACTCGAAAGCAATCGCCTGGACCGCCGATTCGTAGAGCAGTCCCGCGCCGAGCGGCATCTGGGATGAGGCGTTGAGCGCGCGCTTGGCGAGGCGGACGGCGAGCGGGCCCAGGGCCGTGATCCGCTCGGCGAGCCGCCGCGCCGCAGGCATCAGCTCTGCCGGCGCCACGACCTCGCTCACGAGGCCGCACGCGAGCGCCTGGCGCGCGTCCCAGCGCGCTCCGGTGAGGACCAGCTCCTTGGCGCGGCCCAGGCCGACGATGCGTGGCAAGCGCTGGGTCGCTCCCGCGCCGGGGATGATGCCGATCGCGGGCTCGGGCTGGCCGAAGATGGCGTTCTCGGCGGCGATGCGCAGGTCGCAGGCCAGGGCCAGCTCGCAGCCCCCACCCAGGGCGTACCCGTTGACCGCCGCGATCGTGACCGCCTCGTGGGCTTCGAGGGCGGCGAAGAGCCGCGAGTTGATGCCGGCGAGGGCGTCGTCGCGGCGGCGGTCGCGGATCGCGCGGATGTCGGCGCCGGACACGAAGGCCTTGTCTCCCGCACCGGTCACGATCAGGACCAGCGAGCGCCAGCCTCGAACCTCTTCGAGCGCCGCGTGAAGCTCCTTCACCGTCGGGGAGTCGAGCGCGTTCCTGACCTCTGGCCGGTCCACGGTAAGCGTGGCGACCATTCCGTCCCGCTCCAGCCGAACGTGGTCGTAGCCCAAGGTCACTTCGCCGGGTACTCGTACACCCCGCGGCCGGCCTTGCGCCCGAGGCGACCCGCCTTGACGTACTGCACGAGCAGGGGACATGGCCGGTACTTCTCGCCGAGGCTCTTGTGGAGGAACTCGAGCACCGAGAGCCTCGTGTCCAGGCCCACGAGGTCGACGAGCTCGAAGGGACCCATCGGATGGTTGAGGCCGAGCTTCAAGGCCTTGTCGATGTCCCAGGCCGACGCCACGCCGGCCTCGAGCATGTAGAAGGCCTCGTTGCCGATCATGGCGTTGATCCGCGACGTGACGAAGCCCGGCGACTCGCGCACGACGACGCTCTCCTTGCCCATGCGCTCCGCGACCGCCGCCACCGCGGCCAGCGTCTCGTCGCTGGTGTCGAGCCCGCGGACGATCTCGACGAGCTTCATCTTGGGCACCGGGTTGAAGAAGTGCATGCCCGCCACACGGGCGGGTCGCCTCGTGGCCGCTGCGAGCTCGGTCACGGACAGTCCTGAGGTGTTGGACGCGAGCACCACCTCGGGCCGGCAGACCTCGTCGAGCCGGGAGAACAGCCGCAGCTTGAGGGCCATGTCCTCGGGCGCCGCCTCGACCACGAAGTCCGCCTCGTCGTCGAGGTCCTGGACGGGCGCGAGGCGCTTGAGGGCCGCGGCCGCCTCGGCCGGCTGGAGCTTCCCGCGGGCGATGCCCTCGTCCAGGTCCCGGCGGATCTGCGCCAGGGCCTTCTCCAAGGCGGCGCTCGAGACGTCGTGCAGGGTGGTCTCGAAGCCGCCGAGCGCCGCCGCGTACGCGATGCCCCGACCCATCAGCCCTGTGCCGACGACCGCAACCCGCTGGACGATCAAGGCGAATCCCCCGGAGCCCGTGAAGATAGCACGATCGCATGGGCATAGAATGGCGTCATGTCCGTTCGCACCGTCGTCATCTACGGCAAGGACGGCTGACCCTACACGGCCGACGCCCGTGAGGCGTACGCCGCCCAGGGCCACATCGTGGATTACCGCGACGCGAAGGGCTCGAAGGAGCACCTCGCCGAGATGCTGCGGCACACCGGGGGTCAAAGGCGCGTGCCCGTGATCGTCGAGGGCGAGCACGTCACGATCGGCTACGGGGGCACCTGAGGGGTGTGAGCGGGGCCCGTGGGGCCCCTTACCGGAGCGGAGCGATGCACCCGTTCGTAGCGGAGTCGGTCGCGGTTCTCGAACGCACGCCGGCGGTCCTGACGGCGCTCCTCGCGGGCCTTCCCGAGGCCTGGATCGACGCGCGCGAGGCCGAGGGCACCTTCAGCCCGCGCGACGTGCTCGGGCATCTCATCCACGGCGAGGACACCGACTGGGTGCCGCGCCTGCGTCTCATCCTCGAGAAGGGCGACAGCGAGCCCTTCGTTCCCTTCGACCGCTTCGGATTCCGCGATGCGATCGGGAGGCCGCTGGCAGACCTCCTGGCGGAGTTCGCGAGGAAGCGCGGCGACAACGTGGCGTTCGTCAGGGGCCTGGGCCTGTCCGAGGCCGATCTCGCGCTCCCTGGCCGTCACCCGTCCCTGGGCGCCGTGACGCTGAGGCAGCTCGTCGCAACCTGGGTCGCGCACGACCTGAACCACATCGGCCAGGCGGTGCGCGTCATGGCGCGCCGCCACGTCGAGACGGTCGGGCCCTGGCCCGCCTATCTCAAGATCCTGGGCTGAGGCGAGATGCGGGACGGGCCAACCCGCCGGGCCTTGAAGGCCGTGGCCCGGGCTGTGTTCTACGCCAACCGGATGCCAGCCCGCCTGTACCGGCGCGCGTGGCGCCTCGACGCCTGGCGCCTGGGCGGCGCGTGCCGGCGCTGCGCGGCCTGCTGCGAACGGCCCGCGATCCGGGCCAACCTCCTGGTCTGGCACATGCCGCTCCCGAGGCGCCTGTTCCTCTGGTGGCAGCGTAGCGTCAACGGATTCGCCCTCACCGGCACCGTGCGGCGCGAGCGGCTGTTCGTCTTCGAATGCGGTCATTTCGACCGCGCGAGCCGATCCTGCGACAGCTACGACTCGCGGCCCGGGATGTGCCGGGACTACCCGCGCGCCCTGCTCGCCCAGCCCGCTCCGGAGCTGCTGCCGGGCTGCGGCTACCGCCCCGTGCTCCGGAGCGCCGGCCGCTTCCTGCGCGTCCTCGAATCGCAGCCGCTGGCCCCGGAACGACGGGCGCGTCTCGTGCGAGAATTGCGCCTCGAATGAGGCCTGCCAGAACATGACGGTCGCCGAAAGGATCGCCGCGGTCCTGAGCCCTCACCTCGGCGCCCATTCGGCCGATGCTGTGGCGCGCCACATGTGCGCGAAGCACGAGATCGCCGAGGGAGCAGCCGAGTCGAAGCTCGCCGATTTCCAGGAGTTCCTGCGCCGGGGCCTCGTGGCCTTCGTGGGCGGCGAGCGTGCGGCTGCCCTCGCCGCCCAGTGCGTCGAGCGCGTGCGCGAGGCGGCTCGAGAGTAGTCGCATGGCCGGTCTCTCCGAGGCCCTGCTCGTCCGGCTGCGCTCGCAGCTCGACGCGCTGCCTCTGGTGCTGGGCGACGCCTCCGAAGAGCGCCTCCGCCGACGGCCCACGTCCGGCGCCTGGTCCGCTCACGAGAACCTGGCGCACCTGGCGCGCCACCACGAAGTCATGATCGAGCGGATCGAGAGGATCCTGCGCGAGGACCGGCCGGCGCTGGCGCGCTACCGGGCCGAGGAGGACCCGCGCTGGGCGGAGTGGGCGGCGCGCGGCAGCGGCGAGGTGCTGACGGGCCTGCGCGGACTGCGGGCGCGCCTCGTCGCCGCGGTCGAGGCTCTCGACGCCGAGGAAGCGGGTCGCGTCGGGGTGCATTCCAGCTTCGGGCCGCTGAGGCTCTCCGAGTGGCTCGAGTTCTTCCTGATCCACGAGGGCCACCACCTGTACGTCGCGCTGACGCGCGCGCGGCGCTAGGGGAACAGCCGCCGAGCATTGCCCTCGACGATCGCCCGCTTGGCGTCGTCGGGCAGGTCGAGGGCGAGGAAGTCCCGCAGGTTCCGCCCCATGCTGCGGACGCCCGGAGCGGGCCAGTCGCTGCCGTACAGCGTCTTGTCCGCGATCTCGGCGAGGCGGGGGAAGTACCTCGGGATCGCCGCCGGAGGCACGCTCGAGACGTCCATGTACACGTTCGGAAAGCGCCGGACCAGGAAGAACGCCTGGTCCATCCAGAGCGGGCGGCCGCCATGCGCCAGGATGATCGTCAGCTCGGGGAAGTCCACGGCGACGTCGTCCACCAGGATCGCCTCTCCGGCGCGGCTGCGCGCTCCCGGAAACACCGAGGTGCCAGTATGGATCATGACCGGGAGCCGGAGGCGCTGCGCCTCCTCGTAGATCGCGCGGAGGGCGTCGAGCCCGTGGAGGTAGGCGTTCGGCTCGATCGCCATGTGCGGCGGGTGGATCTTCAGCGCGCGAACCCCCAGCTCGGCGGCCCGCCGGACCTCGGCGGCGGCGTCCTCGGCGAAGCGCGGGTGCACTCCTCCCATGGGAATCAGGCGCGCACGCCCGGCGCGGCAGTACTCTGCGACGTACTCGTTGACGCGGTGCGTGAAGCCCATCAGGTCTGGGCTCGGGTAGTTGACGAGCACCGCGCGCTCGATGCCGTCGGCGTCGAGCCGCCGGAGCAGGTGCTCGGGCGACTTCATGATCTTCTGGAGTTCGTCGACGTCGTCGCGGCCGCGGGTCATCGTCTCCAGCGCCGCGGGCTTCAGCTCCCACCAGGGCTGGACGTGGACGTGGGCATCCGTGACGTTCACTGCCGCGCCTTCACGGCGGCGGAGGATAGCACGCCCATGCTAGGCTCCCGGCGTGCTGCACTCGCTCGCGCTCCTCGTGCTGGCAGTGGAAGGCCGTCCGCTCTATTACTGGGGAGCGCGGCCGGCCGTGGTCACGCTGGACGAACCGGCCACCAGGGGCGTCGAGGCCGCCGTGCTCGAGTTGCACGCGGCCCGGGACGGGGGCGACCTCGTCCTCCGCGTGGGCTTCGACCGCCCGGTGCGCGAGGCCGTTCGCCTCCCCGACGGCACGCCGGTGTCGGGCCGGCTGAAGGCCGTCGTGTACATCGACGCCGACGACGACCGGAGCACGGGAACGCAGGAGGGGCCCGCAGACCTTCGCACCGGA
>DASSJI010000047.1:0-11064 GCA_035691285.1 Vicinamibacteria bacterium
CATCTGCGCCACGACCTGCGCCTCGCGCTGAAAACGCTGCTCGGCGTCGGGCGTGAGCAGGCTCGGCGGGATCAGCTTGATCGCCACGTCGCGGTTCAGCAGCGGGTCCCGGGCCCGGTACACGACGCCCATCCCGCCACGGCCCAGCTCTCCGGTGATCTCGTAGCGATTGGAGAGCTTCTGGCCGATCATCGGCGGCAGATCCTATAAGGAGTCCCTCGATCGGGCAACGCGTTGCGCCGCCCGGCTCGAACTCGATGGTCGCGTCTGAATGGCACTCATTATTCGGACCCGGAGACGGAGAAGCTGGCGGCGGCGCTGGCCAAGCTCACGGGGGAGACGAAGACCGCCGCGGTGACCTGGCGCGAGGCGGGTTCAGTCGCCGACGTAGAACGACGCGAGGCGCGGGACGCCCGCCTCCATCACGATCCAGACGAGAACCGTGAAGCCCTCCTCGTCGCCGCCTGGCTCGAACTCGAGGGTCGCCTCGGAGGCGATTCGGCCCTTGTATTCGTCGGGCAGCAGCGACGCCCCGTCCGGGTCGTAGGGAGACACCTGGATCGACACCTGGAGCTGGCTCTCGTGCCCCTCCCGGTAGTGTGAGATCGCCTCCTCGAACTCCGAGAGCGGCAGCGTGGGGCGTCTCTCCATCGCGATCGCTTCGTAGGCTCGTGCGTAGTCCTTCGCCAGGATCGCGTCCGCGAAGCCCTTGAGCATCCCATCGATTGCGGGATCGCTCTTGACGGACGCGGCGGGTGTCGGTTGGGGCGACGCCTGCTTCCCGCCACACGCGATCGTGGCCAGGAGCAGCAGACCGAAGCCGCCTCTGCGCATTGGCGGATCTTAGGCCAAGCCAGGCGGCGTCAGGCGGGCTGCGAGAGGTAGCGCAGGGCCATGATCGCGATGTCGTCCGATTGCGGGGCCGTGCCGGAGAAGGCCTGTACCGCCGCCAGGGACGCTTCCACGATGCGCCGGGCCGAGAGCGTGGCGACCTCGCGCAGGCACGCCTCCAGGCGCGCCTCGGAGTACTGCTCGCGGCCGGGCTCGAGCGCCTCGGTGACGCCGTCGGTGTAGAGGTACAGGACGCTGCCCGGCTCGAGCCGGAGGCGTCCCGCCGGGTAGGTGAGACCCGCCACGACGCCGAGGGCCGTGCCCGCCGCCTCCTCGACACGGGCCGGCGCGCCGTCCCTCAGGACGTACGGCCGGTTGTGGCCGGCGTTCGAGAAGAGCAGCTCGCCGCTCCGGAGCTCCAGGCACGCGGCGAATGCAGTCACGAACATGCCGCTCTCGTTGTCGCGGGAGAGCTCCCGGTTCATCGCCGTCAGCACGGCCGCGGGAGAAGCCTCGACCTGGACGAGGGCGCGGAACAGCGTCTTGGTCACCGCCATGAGCAGCGCCGCCGGGAAGCCCTTGCCCGAGACGTCGCCGAGGAGCAGCCAGAGGCGCTCGCCGTCGGCCACGAAGTCGTAGAGGTCGCCGCCGACGGCGCGGGCGGTCTTCAGCGTGGCCGCCAGCTCGAACTCGGAGCGCTTCGGGAACTCCCGGGGCAGCATGGACATCTGCACCTCTCGGGCGAGGTCCAGCTCCTTTTCGAAGACCAGGTGCCGGGCCGCCTCCTCGGCCAGGGTGATGTTGCGGATTCGCATGGCGGCCGCGGATGCGAGGGACACCAGCAGCTCGAGGTCCTCCTCGGCGAATCGCTTCACGTGGAGGCGGGAGTTGAGGACGATCATGCCGAGGCAGCCTTCGGCCGAGTCCAGGAGCGGCGCAGCGACCAGGCTCCGGATCCCGGAGGCTTCGATGCTCTCGGATCCCGCGAAGCGCTCGTCGGCGCTGGCATCCTCCACGAGCGCGGCCATCCGTTTCTCCGTGACCTCCCGTATCAGGCTCTTCGAATAGAGGAAGTCCTCGGCGCCCGGCAGGCGCCGGCTCGCGGCGCGGGCCAGCTCTCCGGAGGGGTCCTTCAGGAGGATGGCAGCCTCTTCGGGCTTCAGGTGGGAGAACGCACGGTCCAGGATCAGCTCCAGCAGGGCTTCCAGACTGATCGGTCCGGCGAGGGCGCGATGGACCTCGTTCAAGAGCTTCAGCCGCTCCGTGAGCCGGTTGAGCGCCGGCTGGTCGCGCTGCGCCTCCTGCACGGCCTGCTGCGCGGCGACCTGGAGCGCCGACTTGAAGATGCCGTGGGTCTCCGTCTTGATGGGGCCCGTCTCTATCGCGACGTGCGTCGCGCCCAGGCGGAGGATGTCCCCAGGCTGGACCCGGGTCGGCCCGCTGAGCGGGCGTTCGTTCAGCAGCGTCGGGTTGTGGGAACCCATGTCCTCGATCAGCCACTCGTCGCCGTCGACGAAGAATCTGGCGTGGCGTCGCGACAGGTACTGATCGAGGATCGTGAGGTCGGCCGATCGCGAGCGGCCGAGGACGAGCGACGGCTCCGAGCACTCGTGGCCGAAGGGAGCGCCCGCCGGGGGCGTGACGCGCAGGTGGAGCGGCTTCATGCCGAGCCGGGCCCGGAGAGTCGCGCCACGGCGCTTCCCCGATCGGGCTCGATCTCGAAGAGGGCGAGGAAGCCGGCCAGCTCGAACACCTGGTGGACGGCCGGGCCCAGCGAGCAGAGGACCACGCGGCCCGACTGCTCCTTGACCTTCTTCGCCAGACGGAGGAGGACGCGAAGCCCGGCGCTGCTGATGTACTCGACCGCCTGCAGGTCGACCACCAGCCGCGCGCCGGCCGTGGCGAGGCCGAGCAGCCGGCGCTCGATCTCGTCCGAGGTCACGGCGTCGATGCGTCCCGCCGGGGCCACCACCAGAATGCCGCCATTCGTCTCCTCGAGGATCTTCAGCGGGGCCACCCTCAGACCTCCTCCATGAGCTTCCTGCGCAGCCGCAGGCGGTTGCAGCCGCCGCTGCGCTCGTACTCGACGGCCTCCATGAGCTTCCGGACGAGGGCGATCCCCAGCCCGCCGACCGGCCGGTCCTCGAGGGACAGCGCCGTCGTCTCGGGCGCCGCGGCCTCGAGGGGGTTGAAGGGCGGGGCGTCGTCCACGATCAGCATCTCGATCTCCCGACCCAGCAGCCTGAGCTCGATCTCGATCTCGGCTCCTGGCGACGCGCGGCCGGCGAGCCCATGACCGACGATGTTCGACAGCGTCTCGTCGAGGGCCACTTGAAACGGCCAGGTCTCGCCCTTCGACAGCCCGTGCGCGGCCGAGAAGGCGTCGAAGCGCTCCGCGGCCTGTCGGATGCCCTCCACCGAGCCGGGCACGCGCAGCCTCTCGCAGGCTTCCATGGACGGGCGTGAGCCGGCGGCATCATAGCATTCCGCCCTGTGGTAGCCTCTCGCCTGAGGGCGCGCTTCACTCCGTCCGTCAACTTTTCGATCGGCTGCGTGTACTTATGGTCGATGGGGGCGACGACCACGAGCTCGTCGAACGGTGCCTCCACGGCGACCTCGATGCGTTCGAGCCGCTGGTGGTCCGGTACCAGAAGCCGCTCTTCAACGTCGCCCTGCGGATGGTCAAGGACCGCGAGGATGCCCGCGACATCACCCAGACGGCCTTCGTCAAGGCGTTCGAGAAACTGGGCACCTTCGACCGGCGCCACCGGTTCTTCAGCTGGCTCTACAGGATCGCGGTCAACGAGTGCCTCAACTTCGTCACGCGCCGCCGGCCAGCGGCGCCCCTGCCCCCCGGGCTGCCCGCCGCCGACGATCCAGAGCGCAGCGCGGAAGCCGGGGAGCTGGCCGGGCGGATCCAAGGGGCGCTGATGACGCTGTCGCCGGAGTACCGTCTGGTGGTGGTCCTCAGGCACTTCCTGGGCCTCTCGTACGCCGAGATGAGCGCGGTGTTGCTCATCCCGGAAAAGACCGTCCGCTCCCGGCTCCACACGGCGCGCGAACGACTGGCGGACACACTGCGGAGCGCAACGACATGACCGAGCGCATGGATCCCGAGGTGCTGCTTCAGCGCGAGCTCGACGGGGAGAACAGCCCGGCCGAGTCCGCCGAGCTCCAGCGGCGGATCGCGGAGGATCCGCGACTCCGGGCCGGCTCGGAGAAGCTGTTTTCCCTCGGTCGCACGCTAGCTGAAGTCGGCCAGGAGGACCCGCCGCCAAGCCTCGTGGCGGACGTGATGCGGACCATTCGCGCCAATGGCGCGCGGGTCAGAGGCGGATGGGTCGAGGTCTGGCGGACGGCCTTCGCGAGACGGCCGGCCTTCGCGTATGGCCTGAGCCTCGCGGCCGGGATCGTCCTGGGCGCGCTGGGTCTCGGCGCCCTGGGGCCTGCGGCCCTCGGTACGCGCGACGAGGCTGCCGTGGGGACGATCCTCCCGCCAGGGCGGCTCGGCGCGTTCCGACAGGTCGATCGCCAGGAGCTCTCGTCCGACGGCTTTCGAGGTGTGGCGGTGACGCGCCGTGGGGACGGGACCGTCCAGGCCGAGGTGCGCGTGGAGTCCAACCGGCCGCTCCAGGTCACATTCGAGTTCGACGCCAAGGCATTCTCTCCGTTGGGTTTCGGACGGAGCGAGGCTGCCGAGGGCGAGGTCGTGCTGGAGCCCGGTCGGGTGTCGATCGCGCACTCCGGCAAGGGGACGTACCAGGTCTTCCTGGGTGCGAGGAGCGCAGAACCTGCGCCGCTGACCGTCAGGATCGACGGTCAGGGCATCCAGGTGGAGCGTAGCCTCGAGACCGGGAGGCAGGAATAAAGCGACCAACTATTCGGGGCGCGAGGTGTCATTGGTGCCAGAAGCCCCGAAAAGAGGGTCGAGCGAGCGAGCCGAGCGCGGCTCACGTCTAAGGAGGGAGCATGGGCAGTAAGCGGATTCTGGTGGCCGTGGCGGCGGTCGCGGCAATCGCCCTCGGCTACTTTGCGATGCAGGGCTGGCCCCCGGTCGGACCGGGTGCCGAAGGCACTGTCGGCGCCGCGAAGCGCTATCAGTCGGAGCAGATCGGCAAGGGCGACGTCGTCCTCAAGGATGCCGAGCTGCAGGCCGTCATCCAGAGCGAGGCGTTCCACCGGCTCATCAACGACCCCGCGGCGCTGAAGGCGGTCACCAGCGGCGCGTTCCTCGAAGCGATGAAGAGCGAGGCCGGCCGCGCGTACCTCACGAGCGCCGCCTTCAACCAGTACGCCGCGAGCGAGTCGGCCCGGCAGGCGGCTGCGAGCCAGGCGATGAGGGGTGACCTCGCGGGTCAGGCGGCCAAGGACGGCGCCGCGAACCAGGCGATGAGGGGCGACCTCGCGGGCCAGGCTGCCAAGGACGGCGCCGCGAACCAGGCGATGAGGGGCGACCTCGCGGGCCAGGCTGCCAAGGACGCCGCCGCGAGCGAGCTGGCCAAGCAGGGCATCTCGAGCGAGGCGTTGAACAACTTCCTGGCCAACCCTGCGGTGAGGGAGGCCCTCTCCAACGGTGCCGTCCTCAGCGCGCTCAGCAACGGAGCCTTCACCAACGCGCTCCTCAAGAGCGATGCGTCCCGCCAGGCGCTGGCCAGCGAGCTCGGGCGGCAGGCAGCCGCGAGCGAGGCCACGAGGGGCGAAGCCTCCAGGGCCGAAGCCTCGAGGAGCGAAGCCGCGAAGGAGTAGCATCAGCAGGGCCGGAGCCAACCGGCCACAGACGATCCACGGACACGAGGCGCGCCGGCCGCGAGGCCGGCGTTGCCTCGTTTCCGCATCCTGGAAAGGCAGGCCGCATGCGCATCGCGACGAGGTCGAAGCTGGTGGCGGCCGCCATCGCCTGCTGCGTCGCCGGCCCGGCGCAGGCGCAGTTCGCGGCCCTCGAAACCGACGACCTGCGGCTCGTGTACATCTCGCCCACGATGTCGTTCGTCACGCCCCACGCGGCGCGCTGCTTCGAGAACTCCATGGGCTTCCAGCGGCGCCTCTTCGGCTATTCCCCGTCCGAGAAGGTCAACGTGCTGCTCCTCGACCTCCAGGACTCCGGCAACGCGTCCGCCGGCGCCGTCCCCCGGAACAGCCTCCAGGTGCAGCTCGCCCCGCTCCAGTTCACGTTCGAGACGATGCTCGCCAACGAGCGCATGAACACCCTGATGAACCACGAGCTCGTCCACATCGTGACCAACGACAAGCCCGGGGGCTCCGACCGCTTCTTCCGGGGCCTGTTCCAGGGCAAGGTCACGCCGATCCCCGAGCAGCCGGAGTCGATCCTGTATTTCTACCTCACGAACCCGCGGATCGCCGCGCCCCGCTGGTACCACGAAGGCATCGCCGTCTTCGTCGACACCTGGATGGCAGGCGGCCTGGGCCGCGCCCAGGGCGCCTACGACGAGATGGTGTTCCGCTCGATGGTCCGGGACGGCAGCCGCTTCTACGACCCCCTCGGGCTGGCCTCCGAGGGCACCAAGATCGACTTCCAGACCGAGACGAACTCGTACCTCTACGGCACGCGCTTCATGAGCTGGCTCGCCGGTCGCTACTCGCCCGAGACGCTCGTCACCTGGTTCACGCGGGGGAAGGGCAGTCGTGGCTACTACTCCAGCGACTTCGAGCGCGTCTTCGGGACCCCCCTCGACGACGCCTGGCGCGCGTGGGTGAAGGACGAGCACGCGTTCCAGCAGAAGAACCTGGAGGCCATCCGCCAGTATCCGACCACGCCCTACAAGGACGTCTCGCGGCAGGCGCTCGGCTCCGTGTCCCGTGGCTACGTCGATCCCGAGCGCCGCGCGCTCTACGCCGCGCTCAACTACCCGGGGATCGTCAGCCACGTGGCCGCGATCTCGCTCGCGGACGGCTCCGTCGCGAAGCTGCGCGACGTGAAGCAGCCGCGCCTCTACGCCGTCGCCTCGCTGACGTTCGATCCCGACCAGCAGACGCTCTTCTACACCACGGACAACGTGGGCTTCCGCGACATCGTGGCCCTCGACACCCGCACGAAGAAGGCGCGCGTGCTGATGAAGGATGCGCGCATCGGCGACCTCGTCTTCTCGCGCACGGACCGCTCGCTCTGGGGCATCCGCATCTACAACGGAGCCTGCACCCTCGTGCGCATCCCGCACCCGTACAAGGAGTGGAAGCAGGTCTTCACGTGGCCCTACGGCGAGGTCGTGTACGACCTCGACCTCTCCCCGGACGGGAAGCTCGTGTCGTTCACACACGCCGCGATCAGCGGGAAGCAGTCCGTGCACGTCGTCGGGGTGGACTCGCTGCTCGCGCAGAGTCCCGCGCCGCTCAAGGAGTTCGACTTCGGCACGGCGATCCCACAGGGCTTCGTCTTCTCGCAGGACGGTCGCTACCTCTACGGCAGCTCCTACTACACGGGCGCCGCGAACATCTTCCGCTACGAGATCGAGACCGGTGCCGTGGAGGCCGTCAGCAACACCGAGACGGGATTCTTCCGGCCGATCCCTCTCGGCGGAGACGAGCTGCTCGTGTTCCGCTACACGGGAGAGGGCTTCGTTCCCGCCCTCATCGAGGCGAAGCCGCTCCAGGACGTCAGCCCGATCACCTTCTTCGGCCAGGAGCTCGCCGAGTCGCATCCGGTCCTGAAGGACTGGAAGGTGGGCTCCCCGGCGGAGATCCCGCTCGACAGCATGGTCAAGCGGGACGGACCGTACCGGTCGTTCGGCCGCATCGGCCTCGAGTCCCTCTACCCGGTCGTGCAGGGCTACAAGGACAGCGTGGCGCCGGGCCTGCGCGTCAACCTCTCGGACCCGCTGAACTTCAACAACTTCGCACTCTCGGCGTCCTACTCGGTGGACGACGAGCTCTCGGACAGCGAGCGCTTCCACGGCCAGCTCGACTACCGGCGCTACGACTGGAGCGCCAGCGCCCGGTACAACCCGGCCGACTTCTACGACCTGTTCGGCCCTACGAAGACGAGCCGCAAGGGCTACGCCTTCGGCCTCGGCTACGATCGGACCCTGGTCTGGGACATGCCGCGCACGATCGACGTGAAGGTCCGCGCCGAGTACTGGGGCGATCTCGAAGAGCTGCCCGACTACCAGGGCGTCCCGACGACGTCGGACACGCTCTTCCAGGCGTCGGCGCGCCTCCACGGGCGCTACGTCCGCAACTCGCTGGGCTACGTCGACGACGAGAAGGGTCGCGAGTGGGACATCGTCGTGGGCACGGAGGTGGCCGACGGCAAGGGCTACTTCTCCACGTACGCCGACCTCGATTTCGGCTTCGGCCTCCCGCTGCGCCACTCCTCGGTGTGGCTGCGCAGCTCCGCCGGCTTCTCCCCCGGCGACCTGGACCAGCCGTATTCCAACTTCTTCTTCGGCGGCTTCCGCAACAACTGGGTCGACCACCGGGAGGAGAAGCGCTACCGGACCCAGCCCTCCTTCCCGGGGGTGGAGATCAACGAGATCTCGGGCCGGAACTACGTGAAGTCCCTGTTCGAATGGAACCTCCCGCCGATCCGCTTCCGGCGAGCCGGCTCGCCCGGCTTCTACATCACGTGGGCGCGGCCGGCCCTCTTCGCAGGCGGGCTCGTGACGAACCTGGACGACGCCGGGATCCGCCGCGAGCTGGCGACCGTCGGAGGCCAGCTCGATTTCCGCTTCACGATCCTCTCACGCCTGGACATGACGCTCTCCGGCGGCTACGCGATGGCCCTCGAGGACGGCTCCTCACCGCGGCACGAGTGGATGGCATCCCTGAAGGTGCTTAGATAGGGCGTGGTCCGGCTTCTCGTCGCCCTGCTCCCTGTCCTCGCGTTCCTGGCCGCCCTCCTGCTGATGGACAGCTTCAAGCTGCTGACGCGGCGGTCGGTCCTGCAAGCCATCGCCGCGGGCGCGGCCGCCGCGCTCGTCGCGGCGCGGCTCCACGGCGCCGTGATCGACGCCTGGCCGCTCTCCGGGGCGGCGCTCTCGCGGTACGTGGCGCCCCTGACGGAAGAGGCCTTGAAGGCGCTGTGGGTCGTGTGGCTGGTCCGCCGCGATCGGGTCGGATTCCTCGTCGACGCCGCGATCCTGGGCTTCGCGGTGGGCACCGGCTTCGCGCTGGTCGAGAACGTGGAGTACCTGCGCGCGCTCGCCGAGCCGCGGATGTTCCTTTGGATCGTCCGCGGCTTCGGCACCGCGGTGCTGCACGGAGCCACCACCGCGATCCTGGCGCTCGTCGCCAAGGCATTCGCCGACCGGCATCCCGAGCGCCCCCTGACAGCGTTCGGCTCCGGTCTGCTCACGGCCGCCGCCCTGCACTCGCTCTTCAACCACTTCGTCCTGCCGCCGCTGGCCCAGACCGGCCTGCTCCTCCTGGCCCTGCCCCTCGCCCTCCTCCTGGTCTTCGAGCGCAGCGAGCAGGCCACGCGGCACTGGCTCGGCGTGGGGCTCGACGGCGAGCTGGAGCTGCTCGAGTCGATCCTGTCCGGCGAGGTGTTGACGACGCGGATCGGTCGCTACCTCAAGTCGCTGAAGGCCCGCTTCCCTGGCGAGGCCGTGGCGGACATGCTGTGCCTGCTCCGGATCCACCTGGAGCTGGCCATCCGGGCCAAGGGTCTCATGCTCGCACGCGAGTCGGGCCTCGCCATGCCCGTGGGCGAGGACGCCCTCGCGAAGCTTCGCGAGCTGCACTACCTCGAAGGGTCGATCGGGCGCACGGGCCTGCTGGCCGTCAAGCCCATCCTGCGGCGAAGCACGCGCGACCTGTGGCAGATCTACAAGCTGGAAGAGGCGGGAGCCTGAGCGCCATCCGTCGCAGCGCAAGGCCTGAGCAGGAGCTCAGGGATTGAGCGTCCGGTCCACCTTTGCCTTTCACCCCGTGGATCGGACCCCGTTTCCAGCAACGACTTAGCCGCGCCTGTTCCCCTCGGGCACGCCCGGCCCGTCGATTGCAGACCGTGAGGTCGGAGTTGCTCGAGAGGGAATCAACCTCGTGAGGGTCGTCGAGTGATAACGTTGGGGCTCCGATTGGAACGAGGTCAGGCCGCCCGGGCGCTGCCGAGGCGCGCTGAAGTCGTGGACCACGATCCGCTGGGATCACTCCTGGCCGAGCTGCGACAGGAGCAGGTCGCTCGAGCGCGGGTCGGCCGCCGGCAACTTCCCCAGGCAGGACTCGAGCTCCCCGGCGAGTTCCCCATCGGCCCGTCGACCCCGGTGTCGCCGTTCGGTGGGCTGCTGGACGAGCTGCGGCGGCGGCCAAGGCAGCGGAGAGCCGACGCCGAGGCGCGAGCGACTCCTCCGCGAGCGCCCCGCCCGGCCGTCGAGCCGACGCTGCAGCTCGAGACCCGGATCGTCACGGCGGCGCTCCTCCCGTCTCGGCGGCGGCTCTCGTGGCTCCTGCCGATGTCCGTGTTGATCCACGCGACGCTCGGACTGTCGGCCGCAGTGCTGCGGCTCATGACCCCCGAGCCGCTTCCGATTCCCGCCGGAGGGGTGAGAGCATTCCTCGTCGAGCCCCCCGGCGCGACTCCGCCGCCACCCCCCCCGGCGCCCGCGCCGAAGGGTATCGTCGCCCGGCGCTCGCCCGATCCCCCGCCGGACCGGCCGAAGCCGGCCCTCACGGCGCCCCGCGAAGAGCCCGAGCCGATCGCCCCGGAGCCACAGCTCGACCTGGCCGCCGTGGACGGCGTGGCGGGAGGAGTCGAAGGCGGCGTGCCGGGAGGCACGTTCGGCGGGATCGTCGGGGGCATCGTGGGAGACCTGCCGCCGACGCCGCCTCCGCCGCGACCGCCGGTCCGCCTCGAGAAGGGCGTCAAGGAACCGAGGAAGGTGAAGCACGTCGACCCGCGCTACCCCGAGATCGCCGCGCGCGCCAACGTCCGCGGCATCGTCGTGCTGGAGTGCCTCGTGAGCCCGCAGGGGCGCGTCACCGAGCTCAAGGTCCTCCGGAGCAGCAACCCGCTTCTCGACGAGGCGGCCGTCGAGGCCGTGAAGCAGTGGGTGTACACGCCGACCCTCGTCGACGGCGTGCCCGTCGCCGTGATCTTCACCGTGACGGTGCAGTTCCAGCTCAACTGATTCGAGCACGCGACCCGGCCGCGCGTGGTACGCTGCGCGGCGAGCGATGCGGGGAGCGCCATCGTGAAGGACGCGCTCGCGTCCGGGGAACGCCTCGGCGCCTACGAGGTGATCGACCGGCTCGGCGCGGGGGGCATGGGCGAGGTGTACC
>DASSJI010000048.1:0-4021 GCA_035691285.1 Vicinamibacteria bacterium
GAAGCCGGGCCGGGCGCAGGCCGCCCGGAGGCCGTAGCGGAGATCCTGGGTGAAGCTGTCCACGCCGCTCTTCCTGCCCCGCCCCCCCGCGCAGGATAACCGACATCGCCGAAGGCGCGGCGACCAAAGTCTTGGATGGCATTGAAGCGCCGGCTTCCAGCGTGGTGCGCGCTGCGTAAGCCCCTGGGCATCACGTGGGATCCGGACGGCCACCTGCGTGTGGCCGCGCGCGGCCGGGAGCTACTTGCCAGGCACGTAGGACAGCTCGGGCCGATAGACGAGCAGCTCGGAGTCGGTGTAGCGGACGGCTCGGCGCAGGGTCATGAGGACGCTCGCCGCCTGCGTCCTCCCGAGAGCGTCCTCCACCATCGCGTCGAGCGTCTTGTCGGGCGGCTGCAAGTCCGCCCAGCTGCTCCGCCCGTAGACCAGCACGAACTCGGGACCCATGCCGCCGCTGAAGAGCTGGTACCAGTCCGGCCGGATCGGGTAGCTGGTCTTCTTGGCGGCCTCGGCGACCTTCCTGACGCTCTCGACGAAGTCGTTCACGCTCGCGGGATTGACGTGGAAGTGGATCACCTGCGAGAGCTTCGAAGGCGTCCCGGTCGGAGGCTCGCCGCCCATGTCCGGCCTGCGAAGGTAGAGCGACTGCGTCGAGGACTCGACGAAGGGCCCCATGTTGGCCGCGGAGTCGGCCGCGTCCGCAGCCTCGAACTCGTCGCGTCCATCGAAGTCCTTGAAGCTGCGATCGAACGTTCCGACCACGAAGGTTCCGGTCCTGTCTCCGGTCGCGATCTCCCAGGTGAACCACGCCCACGAGTCGCCCTTGCTCCTGTGCCATTCCATGTGCCGCTGGCGCGCGGCTTCGTATTGCTCCTGGGCGCCGGGCTTGACCTTGTTGAAGAAGATCTGCGCGAGGTTGCCCTGCTGCGCCTCGGCGGCCGGCGCCACGACGGACAGCGACACCACAGCCAGGACGCCTAGAGCATGCTTCATCGGTTCTCCTTCGACTGTCCGCACGCTATGGCCCCGCGCACTCGTTGTCAAATCACGTCCGGCGCGCGCTCGAGGATAGACTTCGGACCCATGCCGAAGCACACGAGACGAGAGATCCTTCGCGCGGCCGGGGCGTCCGCGGCCGCGCTCGTCCTGCCGCGCCGAGCCCGGGGCGACGCCGAGCTGGGCCCCGTGCATGCCCAGGTCGAGAGGCGACACGACGAGGCGGTGGCCCGCCTCCAGCAGTGGATCCGGCAGCCGTCCATCGCCGCGGAGGACCGTGGCATGGAAGAGGGCTGCGAGCTGATGATGCACCTGGCCCGCGAAGCGGGCTTCCAGAGGGTGGAGCGCGTTCCGACGGACGGACAGCCCTCGGTGTTCGCCACCCTGGATGCGGGGGCGCGCCGCAGCGTCGGGCTGTACTTCATGTACGACGTGAAGCAGGTGGACCCGGCCGAGTGGTCGTCGCCACCCTGGGACGCCGCCCTCGTCGACCGGCCGGGCTTCGGCAAGGTGGTGATGGGCCGCGGCGCGGTGAACCAGAAGGGCCCCCAGTCCGCGCTGCTCGCCGCCCTGCACGCGGTCCGCGGCGCGGGGAGGCGGCCGCCGGTGAACCTCGTGCTCCTGGCCGAGGGCGAGGAGGAGATCGGATCGCCGCACTTCCAGCAGGTCGTTCGACGCCCCGAGGTGAGCGAGGCGCTCGCCCGCTGCACCGGCGTCTTCATGCCCTCCGCGGGCCAGGATCCGGACGGCTCGGCGCCGGTCTCGCTCGGGGCCAAGGGCGTCGTCGAGCTGGAGCTGGTCGCGAGCGGCGAGAGATGGGGGCGTGGCCCCCGGAAGGACGTCCACTCGGGCAACCGCGCGCGTCTGGACAGCCCGGCCTTCCGCCTCGTCCAGGCCCTCGCGACGCTCGTCACCAGGGACGGCGACCCGGCGATCGACGGCTTCGCCGACGCGGCGCGGCCGCCGTCTCCCAGGGAGCGCGAGATGCTCGACGCGGCGGCCGCGCGCCTCGACGAGGCGACGGCCAAGCGGCTGGTCTCGGCGGACCGCTGGGTCCACGACCTGCCCTGGCGCGCGAGCCTCGAGCGGCTCTGCTTCGCGCCCACCGTGAACATCGAGGGCCTCGTCGCGGGCTACACCGGGCCGGGCGGCAAGACGGTCCTGCCGCACCGCGCCGTGGCCAAGCTCGACCTGCGCCTCGTGCCGGCCATGACCTACGCGGGCGCCGTGGCCGCCCTCCGCGACCACTTGGCGAAGCGCGGCTTCGGCGACGTCGAGGTCAACCCGAGCGGCGGCTACGACCCGACGAGCACCGCGGAGGACGCGGCCATCGTGCGGGCGCAGCTCGCGGTGTATCGTCGCGCCGGCCTGGATCCCCTCCTGTGGCCGCGGAACGCCGGCTCGTACCCCGGCTACGTCTTCACGGGCGAGCCCCTGAGGCGGCCCACGGGCCACTTCGGCCTCGGCCACGGCGGAGGGGCGCACGCGCCGGACGAGTACTACGTCATCGAGTCGTCGATCCCGAAAGTGACGGGCTACGACGGCGCGGTGCGGTCCTTCGTGGACTACCTGTACGAGCTGGCGACGGTCGCCTGAGGCGGCCGGCCGTCAGGCGCTCAAGGCCAGCTTCGGGTCGATGCGCGTGGCGCGCCGCGCCGGCAAGGCACAGGCGCCGACCGCGACGGCGCCCAGCAGAAGAACAGCGGCCGCGAGGACCAGCGGGTCCGAGGCGCGGATCCCGAACAGCTGGCTCTCGATGCTGCGCCGGAGCGCGAACGCGCCCAGCGCCCCGAGCAGGAACCCGGCCCCGAGGAGGCGCAGGCCCTCCCGGAGAACCAGGTCGAAGATGGCGCGGGCGCTGCTGCCGAGCGCGAGGCGAATGCCGATCTCCCTGGTCCGCTGCGTGACCAGGTAGGCGAGCACGCCGTAGAGGCCTACGCCCGAGAGGAGCAAGGCAAGGGCGCCGAAGCTCAGCGAGAGCAGCGCCGGGGAGCGGCGGTTCAGGAGGGCCCGCTCCGAGCGCTCGGTCATCGTCTGCGCGTCGAAGAGCGGGAGCTCGGGGTCCAGGGAGGCGATCGCTGCGCGAAGCGCGGCCGGCGCCGACCGGTCGCCCTCGGCGGTCTTGAGCGCGAAGGTGATCAGCCGGCTCGTGTCCTGGGCCATCGGGTAGTAGTAGGTGCCGACGGCGTCCCGCTCGGCGGGGTCGCGAAGCTTGACGTCGCGGACCACGCCGACGACGGTCAGGAACACGGTCTTCTCGTTCACGGCCAGCAGGTCGTTGATGTCCGTCGGGGTGTACATGCGGCGCCCGATGGGATCCTGGTTCGGCCAGAAATGCCGGGCGAGCGTCTCGTCGACGATGAGGACGCGCTGGCCCCCGGAGTGGTCGCCGTCCTCGAAGAAGCGGCCGCGGGCGAGCTTCACACCCATCGTCTCGAAGTAGCCGGGGGTCACGTCCACGGCCTTCGGCGAGATGACCGACTCGCCAGGCTTCATGGTGTAGCCCTCGGCGAGTATCACGCTGTCGTTCTGCCGGTCGCCGAACGGGATGGTGCTTGTGGCGCCTGCGCTCAGGACGCCGGGGAGCGCCCGCGCTCGTCGCAGCGCCTCGTCGGTGAAGGTGCGCAGCGTGGCCTCGTCGGGGTAGCGGCTTTCCGGAAGCGTCACCGAGGCGGTGAAGATCCCCTCCGGGGTGAAGCCCGGGTCGACCTCGAGCACCTCCTTGAAGCTGGCCAGCAGCAGGCCGGCGCCCACGAGCAGGACGAACGTGAAGGCCACCTGGGACACCACCAGGGCGCGGCGCAGGCTGCGGGCGCCGCGGCCGCCGGTCGAGCTGCGCCCCTCCTCGCGCAGCACCGCGCTGAGGCTGCCGGGCAGCACGGCCGCCACGGGAAGCAGGCCCATCACCGCGCCGATCGCCAGGGCCAGGAGCAGGAGGTAGAGCGCGACCGCGCCGTCGATCCCGATCTCGGCTCCGTGGGGGAGATCGCGGAGGTCGAAGGCGCCGAGGGCGCGGAGCGCCAGG
>DASSJI010000049.1:0-24160 GCA_035691285.1 Vicinamibacteria bacterium
GGTACGGGTGAGCGCGTCGACGACGACGCAGGTCTTCAGCGTGTCGATCGAGAGCAGCACCGAGAGCGTGAGCGCCGGGACCGCGGCGAGCGCCAGGTCGGCCAGGCGAACCGCGCCGAGCCCGGCCCAGCGTGCGCTCGCGGCGTCGGCGAGCGAGCCGCCGATCGTGCCGACGACGAGGGGGTTGCCTTCGAGGCGGAGAAGCTCGGGTCGAGCCTGGGCCAGGGCGAAATAGGCCGCGGCGCCGGCGAGAAGGGCCAGGATCGCCGCTGGCACCGCCCGTGTGACGCGCGGCGCGAGGACCATCACGGCGATCGTGACGAGCCCGACGACGAGCGCCGGCCCCCGCCAGAGGTCGGGCGTGGCGAGCCCCTGCCAGACGCCCACGCCGGGCGGCAGGCCGAGCAAGCCCGGAAGCTGCTTGAGGAAGATCACGACGCCCACGCCGCTCAAGTAGCCGGTCACCACCGGGTAGGGGATGTACTTGATCAGGGTGCCGCCCCCGATGGCCCCGTAGACGAGCTGCAGCGCCGCGGACGCGAGCGCGACCAGCGCCAGGAGCTGGAGGGCGCGCTCGGGCGGCGTCTGCCGGCTGGCCGCGTCGAGGGCGAAGGCACCCAGCACCGCGGCGGCGGGAGCGCACGGGGCCGACACGAGGCGCTCGGTGCCCCCGACGAGCGGCGCGACGATCCCGATCGCCGCCGCGCCCAGGATCCCGTAGGCCGCCCCCTGCGAGGCGAACGAAGGCCCGAGGGCAGAGAAGACCGCGACGCCGAAGGCCATGGACGCCGGGAGGGCGACGAGCATCGAGGCCAGCCCGCCCCAGACGTCCGACGCGAGGTCTTGCCGCGAGAGCAGCGTCACCGGCGTGAAACGGGTGACGGTCAGGCGAGCGCCAGCAAGGGCAGCCCGAGCTTGTGTCGGATCTCGGCCTGCACGACCTCCGGCGGCCTTGTGCCGTCCGCGGTCACGACCAGCTCCTTGCGGCGGAACAGGTCGAGGATCGGCCTGGTCTTCTTGTGGTACTCGGCCAGGCGCTCCTTGATCGCCTCGGGGTTGTCGTCGGGCCGCAGCACGAGGCGCCCGCCGCACACGTCGCAGGTGTCGACGATCTTCGGCCGGTGCTGGATGAGGTTGTAGTCCAGGCCGCAGTCCGCGCACAAGCGCCGGGAGAGCATGCGCTCGAAGACCACGTGGTCGGGCACGTCGATCTGGATCACCGCGTCGATGTCGTAGCTTTCGAGGAAGAAGCGCGCCTGGGCCTCGTTGCGGGGGAAGCCGTCGAGGATGAAGCCGTAGTTCCAGTCGTGCTGGTCGAGGCGCTCCTTCACGACCTCCCACACCAGGTCGTCCGGCACGAGCTGGCCGCTGGCCATCACGCGCTTGACCCGCGCGCCGAGCTTGGTGTGGTTCTGCACGTGCCAGCGAAACACGTCGCCCACGCTGATATGCACGAGATCGAGCTCCTCCCTGAGGAGCTTCGCCTGCGTCCCCTTGCCGCTGCCCTGCACACCCATGATCACGAACTTGCGCATGGTGCCCTCCCCAGCTAGAGCGCCTGCGCGAGGCGCTTGCACAGTGTTTCCACGACCTGGACCCTCGCGAAGCGCTTGTCGTTGCCCGCAACCAGCACCCACGGCGCCTGGGCATTGCTGGTGCGGGCGACCATCTCGTCCACGGCGGCCACGTACGCATCCCACCTCTCCCGGTTGCGCCAGTCCTCGGCGGTGATCTTGTGGCGCTTGTAGGCGGTGCCCTCCCGGGCCTGGAAGCGGGCCAGCTGCTCGTCCCGGCCGATGTGGACCCAGAACTTGGTGACGACGGCGCCGCTGTCGGCGAGCTGCTCCTCGAAGTCGTTGATCTCGAGGTAGGCCCTGCGCCACTCGTCCTCACGGGCGAACCCCTCGACGCGCTCGACCAGGACGCGGCCGTACCACGAGCGGTCGAAGATCGTCACGAGCCCCGCCGGGGGGATGCGGCGCCAGAAGCGCCACAGGTAGTGGTGGGCGCGCTCCTCGTCGGTGGGCGCCGCCACGGGGACGACCTGATAGTGGCGCGCGTCCATGGCGGCGGTGATGCGGCGGATGGCGCTCCCCTTGCCGGCGGCGTCCCAGCCCTCGAACACGACGACCGAGGACACCTTCCTCTCCAGGGCGGCCCGCGACAGCCGGCCGAGCCGTTCCTGAGCCGCCGCGAGTCGTCTGTCGTACTCGCCTGCGGAGAGCTCGCGCGAAAGATCGACGCGGTCGAGGATGCTGGCCGTCGGCGCCGCCGCCTGGGTGCCGGACGTCTTCGCCTGGGACGAGCCGGCGTCCGGCTGCTCGAGCCGCTGGCGCAGCGCCCGGAGCAGCGCGCGGGCGACCAGGAGCTCGCGGTAGCGGCGGTCCCGGGCCTCGACCAGGATCCACGGGGCTTGGGCCGCGTCGGTGCGGCGGATGGCGCGCTCGCTGACCTCCGCGAAGCGGTCGTAGAGCTTCAGGAACTTCCAGTCCGTCGGCGTGACGCGCCAGGCGGTCGCCTTTCTCCTCTCGAGCTTCGCGAGCCGCTTGCGCTGGGCGTCCTTCGAAAGGTGGAACCAGAACTTGAGGATCAGCGCGCCGTCGTCGGCCTGCATCCTCTCGAAGAAGGCGATGCGCGACAGCGCGGCCTCGAAGTTGGCCTTCTTCAGGCCGCCGAGCACTCGCTCGACGATCGGCGCCGTGTACCAGGAGCCGAAGAAGATCCCGATCCGGCCCCGGCCGGGGAGCGTGCGCCAGAAGCGCCAGTAGGGCGGGCGCTGCTGCTCCTCCTCGAGGGGCGGCCCGAAGGCGTGGGTCTCGAGGCCGCGCGGGTCCAGCCATTCGAGCAGGCGGTTGACGGTTTCGCCCTTGCCGGCGCCCTCGACGCCGGCGATCACGACGATCACGGGCGTACGGGTCTCGCGGAGCTGGAACTGTGCCTCGAGCAGCTCGGCGCGCAGCCGGGGCACGTCTTCGTCGTATTCCTGCTTCGAGAGCTCCTGCCCCAGCTCGGCTGCTTCGAACACAGGCGCCGCCGCCTCGCGAGAAGCATGATCGCCGCTCCGGGCCGGGCCCGGAATGGATCAAATGATCCAGGGCTCCTCGACCGCGCACGGCTCTCCGGGGCAGCGACTCGTCCTCGAGGCCGACCTCGTCAGCCTTCGAGCGGCGCTACTGCCCGGGGTCGTCCGCCGACGGGCCGTAGATCGAGGGCACCTTGCCTCCCATCGGCCGCAGGTAGGTCGTGAGCTGGCCGCGATGATGCACGGCGTCGAACAGGAACCCCCAGAAGAACTGGCCGATCGTGTCTTCCCAGGCCGGGGCGCCCTCCATGAGGAAGCGGCCCTTCTTCTCCCACCCGGCTTCGCCGAGGCGCGCGAGGCGTTCGTCGACGGCCGCCGCGTTCGTCTCGAAGGCCTTCACGATCTCCTCGACGCGGGCCGGCGGCTTGCCCTCTTTCCACTCGACCGTGCCCGTGTCCAGGAGGCTGACCAGCGCGGCCTCCTCCTGGGCGAGGAGCCACGCCAGCTCTCCCGCGGTGCGGGACTTGGGGTCGGGCCGGTAGTCGAGGCGGTCGCCGGGGATCGCCTTGAGCACGCGCACGAAGGTCGGCGCCTCGGCCTTGCGCCGGGCGATGCAGAACTCGAGGTTGGTCATGGGCCTCCTCCTGATCCGGTGGCGGAAAGATAGGCGAAGTAAAAGCGAAAGTCAAGGCCTGCGGCGCCGTTGCCATCGGCCCGGGTCTGCGTTCTAATCCGGCGCCGGTGCTCGCCTCGGACTCCTCCGCGCTGATCCGCGCCGTCGAGAGGCATTTCCGGGAGCTCCTCGAGGCGGCGCCCGACGCCATGGTGGTCGTCGGGACGGCGGGCGAGATCCTGCTCGTGAACCGGCAGGCCGAGGTCCTCTTCGGCTACGACCGCGCGGACCTGGTGGGACGGCCGGTGGAGATGCTCGTTCCGGAGCGCTTCCGCGCCGGGCACGCCGCCCGGCGCGAGGCCTACACGCGCGACGCGCGCGTGCGGCCGATGGGGTCGGGCCTCGATCTCTTCGGGCTGCGGCGGGACGGCGGCGAGTTCCCGACCGAGATCAGCCTCAGCCCCGTCGTCACCGAGCACGGGCGGTTCGTCATCGCCGCGATCCGCGACGTGACCGAGCGCAAGCGGGCGGAGGAGGAGCGGCGCGAGCTGCTGGCCCGGGAGCGGGCCGCGCGGGTCGCCGCGGAGCAGGCGACCGCCGCTCGCGACGACGTGCTGTCCATCGTCTCGCACGACCTGCAGAACCTGCTGAACGCCATCGCCCTCAACCTGGTCGTGCTGCTGCGGACGCCCGCCGCGACGGCGGCCGAGCGTCGCATGCGCCAGTGCGGGGAGGTCGTGGAGCGCTCCGTGGGCGCCATGAAGCGCCTGCTCCGCGACATCCTGGAGGCGCAGCGCATGGAGGGATCCCCGCTCCAGGTGTTGCGGGAGCCCGAGGACGTCGCCGCCCTGGTCCGCGACACCGCGGAGCTGATGGCAGCGCTCGCGGCCGACAAGCGCGTCCGCCTCGACGTCCGCATCGAGGGCGAGCCGGGCCGGGCGATGTGCGAGCGGGAGCGGCTGCAGCAGGTGCTCCAGAACCTGATCGGCAACGCGATCCACTTCACGCCGGCCGAAGGGAGCGTCGTCGTGCGCGCGTGGCGCGAGGGCGGGGAGGTGCGCGTGTCGGTGGCGGACAGCGGGCCGGGCATCGCGCCCGAGCAGCACGCGCATGTCTTCGACCGCTACTGGCGCGGGCGCGGCTCCTCGCGCCACGGCATCGGCCTGGGGCTCTTCATCGTGAAGCGCCTGGTCGAGGCCCACGGCGGACGCATCTGGGTGGACAGCGCTCCGGGGTCCGGGGCCACGTTCGTGTTCACGCTGACCGCGGCGGTCGCCGCGAGCGGCGCCTGAGCTCAGGCCTTCGCGAGCCGCCGCGCCAGGGCGATCGCCGAGCGGATGCCCTGCGTCGTGCGGGCGGCCTTGACCTTCGACTTGTGCTTCGGAACCAGGTTCCGCAGGTGCCCCATGTACTGGCCCTGCAGCTTGAGGGCGGCGCGCCGCTTCGGCGACAGCTTGAGCTTGCGGCCCCGGCGCGCCGTGGACGAGCCGGTGGCCGCCGCGGCAGCCTCGGCGAGCCGCTGGATGGCGCGCGCCACCGCGGAGAGCGAGCGGCGGATCGCCTTGAACTCCTGCCGGACCGAAGTGCGCCGAGGCTTTGCCACGCAATGTCCCCCTGTCTTGAAGCCTCAATGCTAGCACGCGCGTCCTAGGGGCGTCCGGGCCGCGCTGCGAGGGCGCGGAGCACGCTCGCGAGCATCGCTTCGCTGATAGTGGAGTGCACGCGGGAATCGAGATCCGACAGCACGAACGCCGCGTACCCGTCGCTCGTCGCGGCCGACAGGCGGACGCCGTCACGGTCCTGGCCAAGGGTGGCTCGCGGCAGCGAGAGGGGCCGGCCATCCGTTGCCAGCACCGACACGAGATGCTCGCCCTTGCGAAGCACGACGTGTCCGTAGGACCTCGAGCCGTGCGGGCAGACGTGGGCCGAGAGCAGCGTCGCCGCGTGGAGCTCGGCGGCGACGGCGGGCCAGAGCGACGCGTAGCGGCCGAGGCCCTCTGCGGCCAGCTCGGGCCGCAGCGGCGAGGGGTAGCTCGCCCGGACGGCGCACATCAGGTGCGCGTCGCGCGCCTCGTCGTAGAGGCTGCTCGCGCTCGACGGCGGCGTCGAAGGGACGAGCACCGCCAGCGCGACGAGCGCTGCGGCCGCCGCGGCGCCCAGGACGATCGCGCGACGCCGGCGTCCCTCGACCGCGATGCCGGCCAGTATGCGCGCCTCGAGGGCCAGGACGTCGCCGCCGTCCAGGGCGTTCCGGAGCTCTGCGCGCAGCCGCAGCCGGCGCTGGATCTCGCTGGCGCAGGCCGCGCACCCCGCGAGGTGCTCGCGGACCGACGCTCCCTCCGGCGAGGGAAGCTCGTCGCAGAGATACGAGTCCAGGAGGCCCAGGGCCCGGCCGCACTCGGGGCTCATCGGGCACCCCTGGCCGCCGGTGCGGTGGCCTGGAGGCGCTCGGCCAGGCGCCGCCGCAAGAGCGAGCGGGCGCGGCTCAGGCGCGACATCACGGTGCCGACTGGGATGCCCAGCGCCTCGGCCACCTCGCGGTAGCGGAGGCCCTCGACGTCGGCGAGTTGCACGACGAGCCGCTGCTCCTCGGCCAGGGAGTGGAAGGCGACGAGCAGGTGCTCACGGGTGAAGTAGTCGGGCGTGTGGTCCTCGACGGCCACCGCCGCGTCCGGCAGGTCGTCCAGGGCGAGCCCGCGGGCGCGACCGTTCCTGCGTCGCTGCCCGTGCGCCACGAGGATCAATATCCTGAACAGCCACGCGCGGCAGTTGGTCCCAGGCGCGAAGCGGTCGAAGGAGCGCCAGGCCTGGAGGAAGGTCTCCTGCACGAGGTCGTCGGCGTCGCTGCGGTCGCCCGCCAGCCGCAGCGCCACGCGCACCAGCTCGGGAAGGTGCACGAGCGCTTCGCTGCGGAAGGCCGACAGGCGGTCGGACGCCATCTCTCGAGAGTCGACTCGCTTTCCCCTTACGAACTCGGGAATACCCCGGTTCCCGCCGGCATACAAGGTCAGCGAGGGAAGCGGTGATTCAACGGCTTGTACCCTGGACCGGAGTCCTCCTCACGATGGCCGCGAGCGCGGCGGCGGACATGGTTCCGTTCGACGCGGATCGCTGGGCGATCGGCGCGCGGGAGAGCCGCATCGCGGACCACCTCGGGCGCCGGAGCCTCTACCTGAAGGCCGGGGACGCCCTGGTCAAGGGCGCGAGCTTCACGGACGGCGTGATCGAGTTCGACATGGCCTTCGGGCCCGAGCGCGGGTTCATGGGGGCCGTCTGGCGGGCGGAGGACTCCGAGAACTGCGAGAACTTCTACATCCGTCCACATCAGTCGGGGAACCCCGACGCGAATCAGTACCAGCCGGTGTTCAACGGCGTGGCCGCCTGGCAGCTCTACCACGGCGAGCGCTACGGAGCGCCGACACGCTACGCCTTCGACCAGTGGGTCCACTTCAAGATCGTCGTGTCCGGGAAGAGCGCCGAGTTCTACATCGACGACATGGACAAGCCGGTGCTCCGCGTCGAGCAGAAGCGCGAAATCCAGGCGGGGACCGTCGGGCTCAGCGTGGGCAACTTCGCCGGCGCGTACTTCTCGAACTTCCGCTTCGAGGCGGGCGCCGCGCCGCCGCTCAGGGGCGGGGCGCCGAAGCCCGAGAGCGCGCCTCCCGGCGCCATCCGAACGTGGCGCGTCTCGGGGACGTTCGCGGCGAAGTCCCTGGATGGGAAGCACGAGCTGTCCGCCGAGGAGCGCCGCGTCGCGGGCTGGACGGCCCTCGCGGCCGAGGGATCGGGCATCGCGAACCTCGCGCGCGTCCAGGGCATCGGCGAGGGCCGGGACACGGCTTTCGCGCGGGCCACGATCCGGTCCGAGCGTGCGCAGGTGAAGAAGCTGCGGCTCGGCTTCAGCGACGCGGTGAAGGTGTTCCTCAACGACCGAGCGCTCTACGGCGGGCGCGACGCCTACCAGTCTCGCGACTACCGCTTCCTCGGCTCGGTGGGCCTCTTCGACGAGGTGTACCTCCCGCTCCGGCAGGGGGACAACGAGCTGTGGCTGGCCGTGACCGAGGGCTTTGGCGGCTGGGGCGTGATCGCTGCGTTCGACGACCTCGACGGGATGACGATCGCAGAGTGAGGGGGCTGGCCAAGGAGGACACGAAGATGAAGATGCAGGCTGCGTTCCTGGCGGCAGCGCTCGCCGCCCCCGCCGCGACGAACGCCGCCGAGCGGGGCGCCGCGAGCGCCACGGTCGGAGGGCGCAAGGTGAGCATCGACTACGGCCGTCCCAGCCTCAAGGGGCGCGCCTTCGCCGAGCTCCTGAAGCAGCTCCCCGAGGACAGGGTCTGGCGCGCCGGCGAGAACCAGGTGACCACGCTCACGACCGAGACCGCGGTGAAGGTCGGCGGCAAGCCGCTCGCGGCGGGCAGGTACTCGCTGTACGTGCACCTCGGGAGCGACGGCTCGCGGTCGCTGCTCTTGAACTCCGATCCCGGCGTGCCCCTGATCAAGATCTGGGACAAGGCGCCGGCGAACCTGGCCAACGAGCCCTGGCCGCGCCTCGACGGCTACGCCAAGAACGTTGCCGACAAGGAGGTGCTGCGCGTGGCCATGAAGAAGGAGACGACCCAGTCCGCGGTCGATCCCTTCACCATCGCCTTCGCTCCGGCCGGGCAGGGCGCGACGCTGAAGCTGGCCTGGGGCGAGGAGAGCTGGTCGGTCGACGTCCAGCCTGCGAAGTAGGCGAGCCGCCGCCGCTCGTCGGGAGGATAGAATCGGCGAGAGCGATGGCCGCCAGGAGCCGTGTCACGCGGAGGACGTTCCTCGCCGGCGCGGCGGCGATGGGCGCGACCCTCGCCTGGGGCGGCCCTCGCCCGGCGCGCTCGCGCACCCGATGGGCGGAGCGGCGCGACCTATTCGCCGAGGGCGTCGCTTCTGGGGATCCCGGGAGCGACAGCGTGCTGCTGTGGACGCGCGCGTCCGCCGCTGGCGGCGCGGACGAGGTGGCCCTCACGGTCGAGGTCGCCGAGGACGAGGCCTTCGAGCGCGTCCTGGCCGCCGCGCCGGCGCGCGCCCTCGCGGCGGCGGACCACACCTGCCGCGTGCTCGTGGGGGGGCTGCGCGCCGGACGAACCTACTTCTACCGGTTCTGCGACGCGGACGGCCAGGGCAGCCGGATCGGGCGCACGCGCACCGCGCCGGCGCCGGACGATCCCCGGCCCGCGCGCTTCGCGTTCGTGAGCTGCCAGAACGTCTGCGAGGGGGCGCTCAACGCCTACCGGCGGATGGCCTTCGAGGACGAGCGGGCGGCGCCCGAGGAGCGACTCGCGTTCGTCCTGCACCTGGGCGACTTCATCTACGAGGTCGTCGAGTACCCCGAGGAGCGGCCGGGCGGCCGCCGCTACGACCGGCGCCTGCGCGACGTCGTCCGCTTCCCCCTGGGCGAGAAGATCGGCGGCTTCCGCGTGCCGGTGACCGTCGAGGACTACCGCGCCGTCTATCGCGCCTACTTGCGTGATCCCGACCTGCAGGACGCTCGCGCGCGCTGGCCGTTCGTGTGCATCTGGGACAACCACGAGTTCTCCTGGATGGGGTGGCAGTCCTTTCAGGTCTTCCAGGGGACCACGCGCCCGGCCCAGACGAGAAAGGTCGCGGCGAACCAGGCGTGGTTCGAGTACCAGCCCGCGCGGGTGAGGAAGCCGGGCGCCGGGGCGATCGAGCGCTTCGACGCGCCCGCCGTGAAGGATGCGCCGGTCGACAGCTTCGACGAGCACGGCCTGGGCGCCGAGCCCAACAACCTTGCGGCGATCGGGAGCCTCACCGGGTACCGGGGGCTGCGCTTTGGGAAGCACCTCGACCTGCTGGTCACCGACCAGCACAGCTACCGCTCCGAGGAGCCGAGCGGCCGTCCGGAGGTGCAGATGCTGTCGAGCCCGGACTTCCCGGAGCTCGTCCCCCAGGAAGCCCTGGAGGTCCTCGACGCCGGACGCGCGTACGCGCGGGGCCGGCCTCCGGACACCGTCCGTTTCGGCGAGGTGGAGATCCCCAACTTCCGGAAGGACAAGCCGCCGCAGACGATCCTCGGCGCGGAGCAGAAGGCCTGGTTCCTGGGGCGCCTGCGCGAGTCGGGCGCGACCTGGAAAGTGTGGGGCAACTCCGCGGGCACGCTCGACTGGCGCGCCGATCCGCAGAACCTGCCTGCGGGCCTGGTGGCGAGGCCCTGGCCCGGAGAAGGCTACGCGTGCTTCGGCGGAGGCGGCGACTACGGAACGGCGTTCACCGAGCGCGCGGAGATCTACGACGCGGTTCGAGCGGCGGGGATCGCGGGCTTCGTCGCCGTGTGCGGCGATCGGCACAGCTTCTGGGCGGGCCTCGCCGCCAAGGCCCTGCCTCCCGCGCCGTTCGAGCCGGTCGGCGTGGCGTTCATCACGGGATCGCTCTCGGCGCCCGGCCTCGTGGAGGCGTACGAGCACCGCTTCCCGAAGGACCACGCGCTGCGGGCGCTCTACGTGGCCGACCGGCCCGAGGGCATGCGGCCGGCCGTGAACCTGCTGCTGCACCACGGCGTGCGCGCCTGCCTGGAGTACGGCCGGAGCGGCGACCCCGAGCGGGCGCGGGCCGCGTCGAACCCCGACCTCGCGCCGCACCTGTCGTTCCTCGACATGGGCGGCCACGGCTACGCCACGCTCAGGGTGGCGGGCGACGCCGCCGAGTGCGAGTTCGTCTGCATCCCACGGCCCCTCGAGCGCAGCGAGAGTCCGGACGGGGGGCCGCTCCGCTACCGCGTCGTCCACCGGGCGCCCCTGTGGCGCGCGGGGGAGCGCCCGAGCCTCGAGCGTCGCGTGCTCGAAGGCGACCCGGGCCTGGCCCTCTAGGCCCCTTCGAGGGTGCCTGGCCTGCCGCTCGAGGGAGCCGCCGCAGCCGCGGTGCTCGTGCTGGCGGGCTTCGTCGCCTCGGTCCTGAACGTGGTGGCGGGCGGCGGCTCCTTCATCGTCCTTCCCATCCTCCTCTTCCTCGGGCTGCCGGCCGCGGACGCGAACGGCACGAACCGGGTCGGGATCTTCCTGCAGAACGTCGGGGCGGTCTGGGACTTCGAGCGCAGCCGCGTGCTCGACCGGCGCCTCGCGGTGCTGGCCTCGATTCCGGCGACCCTCGGCGCGGGCGCCGGCGCCTGGCTCGCGCTGCTCGTGGACGACCGCTCCTTCCGGCGCGTCCTGAGCGCCGTGATGGTGGCGATCACGCTCTGGACGCTCCTCGATCGCCGCGCCGAAGGGCGGCGAGAGGGGAAGCCGGCATCGCCTGGCGTTCTCGCGCTGGGCTTCCTGGCCGTGGGCTTCTACGCCGGCTTCATCCAGGCCGGCGTCGGGTTCCTGATCCTCGCCGTCACGACCATGGCGGGCCTCGACCTGGTGCGAGGCAACGCCCTGAAGGTGACCGTCGTGCTGATCCTGACGGTCCTGACGCTCGCCATCTTCGTGTGGCACGGCCACGTGCGCTGGGTTCCCGGCCTCGCCCTCGCCGCCGGGAGCCTCGCCGGGGGAGTGGCCGGCGCCCGGCTCACCGTCCTCCGGGGTCAGGGCTTCGTGAAGGCGGTGCTCGTCGCGACGATCGCCGTGTTCGCCGTGCTGCTGTGGTTCGAGGGCTAGCGGGCTCGACGCGGAGGCCCGTTCAGCGCGCGCCGAGGAGACGGTTCAGCTCGCCCGCGAGCCGAACGCCGGCCTGGAGCACGCGGCGAGCGACGGTGGGCCAGTGCTCGTGGGCGTACCCGTAGGAGAGCCGGCGATCTCCCAGCTCGTAGCACGCCCCGCGCAGCGCCTGGGACTCCCGGGCCCACTCCGAGGCGGCGCTCGCCTGCCACTCTCGGACCTGCTCGGGGGTCGCGTGGTCGAGGAGCGCCGCCAGCTCGGAGAACGAGAGCTGGCTGCTCTCGATGAGCTTGGCGTCCCAGACCGAATGGAGGTTCGTCGGCTCCCCGAACCAGAGCACCACGGTTTCGTTGCCGCCGCGATCGTCGCCGCGCCCGACGTGCAGCGGCTGATGGAGGTCGCCCACGAGGTGGCTCAGCCACTTCAGCGCCTGCGCGCGCTCCAGCCTCGGCGTGTCGGGAGCGGCGAGCGCCTTCTCGAACCGCGCGATCGCCTCGAGGATGTCGCCCGTGGGGTTCTTCCGGGTCGCCTCGTAGCTCTCCCCGTCGGGGATCGTGACCCAGTGCCAGGTCTCGGCCACGGCCCACGCCGGCTCGGCGCGGATGTCGTCCGCCCAGGTGGTCACGTAGGCGAGCTGCTCCGGCGCGAGCAGGTCGGCGACCACGCGCGCCGCGCGCGGGTCGAGGTGCTTCTCCGCGATGCGGCCCACGGCGCGATGCCCGGTCGGGCCCCAGCCGCTCGCGGCGGGCGCCACGGTGCCGGCCATGGCGAGCCCCACGAGCGCGATCCAGGGGCGGGGAGTGTGTCGGCCCACGCGAGCCTCCTTTCCGGTCGTCCGACGGCCCAAGACCGGCCAGGTGCGAAGGATACGACGGGTATGATCCGCGCGTGACACGCCGGTACGGCGCGCTCCTGGTCCTTCCGCTGGTCAAGCTGGTCGCGCACGTCGCCGTCATTCCGGGCTACGGCTGGTTCCGCGACGAGCTGTACTACCTGGCGTGCGCCGACCACCTGGACTGGGGCTACGTGGATCACCCCCCGCTCTCGATCGCCCTGCTGGCGCTCTGGCGGGCGGCGTTCGGCGACTCGCTGATTTCGATACGCGTGGCGACGGCCCTCGTGGGCGCGGCCACCGTGGCCGGCGCGGGCGTGCTGGCGGCCGAGCTCGGCGCCGGCGCCTTCGGCCGAGCGCTCGCCATGCTGTGCGTGGTCGCGGCCCCGGCCTACCTCGCGAACAACTCGTACTACTCGATGAACGCGTGGGACGTGCTGCTGTGGACGCTGGCGGCGTGGACGCTGGTCCGCGCCTTGAAGGCGCCGGGCCTGCGCCGATGGGCGGTGCTCGGCGCGATCCTCGGCCTGGGGCTCCTGAACAAGGTCAGCGTGCTCTGGCTCGGCGCCGGCCTGGGTGTGGGCTTGCTGTCGACGCGCGAGGCGCGCCGCGCGCTCCTCTCGCCGGGGCCATGGGCGGCGGCAGCGATCGCGGCCGCGCTGTTCGCGCCCCACGTGCTGTGGCAGGCAGCCCACGGCTGGCCGACGGCGGAGTTCATCCGCAACGCGACGCAGGAGAAGATGGCGGGCATCTCGCCTCTCGATTTCGCGATCGCGCAGGTGATGGAGATGCATCCCTTCACCTTCCCCGTATGGCTTGCGGGACTGGTTGCCGCCCTGGCGCTGCCGCGCTTCGCGGCCATGAGGCCGCTCGGGACGATCTACGCCGTGGTCTTCCTGATCCTGGTCGTCAACGAGAAGAGCCGGGTGGGCTACCTGGCGCCGGCCTATCCGATGCTCTTCGCGGCCGGGGGCGTGGCGCTGGAAGGGTTGCTCGCCCGGAGACAGGAGCGCGCCGCGGCGATCGTCGCGATCGCAGCCGGAGGAGCCGCGACGGCGCCGCTCGCGATGCCGGCGCTGCCGGTCGAGGCCTACATCGCCTACGCCCGGACGCTGGGCGAGACGCCGTCCACGGAGGAGAAGAAGGAAGTCGGCGCGCTGCCGCAGTTCTTCGCCGACATGCACGGCTGGCCGGAGCTGGTGGAAGCGGTCGCGAAGGCCTGGGCCGCGCTGCCGCTGGAGGAGCGCGGTCGCGCCGGGATCCTGGCCTCGAACTACGGCGAGGCCGGGGCGATCGACGTGCTCGGTCGCGCCCGCGGGCTGCCGCGGGCAGCGAGCGGCCACAACAGCTACTGGCTCTGGGGGCCGGGGTCCGCCGCCGACGCGGACGTGATCCTGGTGCTCGTTCCCGAACGGGCGCGGGCCCGACTGGAAGAGCGCTTCGCGCGCGTCGCGGAGGTGGCCCGCATCGAGTGCGGCCATTGCATGCCGTACCAGGATCATCGGCCGGTGTACCTGTGCCGCGAGCCCCGCGAGCCGATCGCGGCGTTGTGGCCCGGCCTCAAGCACTACGACTGACCGCTTTCCCTGGAAGGAGGGTCGATGAGGCTCACGTCCCCCGTCGTGCTCGCGCTGGCATTTCTCTCCGTGGCTCCTCCGCCTTGCGCCGCCCAGCACTATCAGACCGACTTCCCGCCCGAGGAGTTCGCTACGCGCTGGGCGGCCGTCTTCGACCGCATCGGGCCCGAGGCGATGGCCGTCGTCCAGGGCGCTCCGCTCACGAGCGGCTACCAGCTCCCGCGGCAGTCCAACACGTTCTACTACCTGTGCGGCGTCGAAACGCCGGGCTCCTACCTCCGGCTGGACGGGCGCTCGCGCAGGACGACGCTCTACCTGCCGCCGCGAGACGAGCGGCTGGAGCGCGCCGAGGGCAAGGTGCTCAATGCCGACGACGCGGAGCTGGCGCGGCGACTGACGGGCGCCGACGAGGTCCGCTCGACCGAGCAGATGACGCCGGCCTGGCCCCTCGACGGGAGCAGCGTCGCCATCTATGTCGAGACGGCGCCTGCGGAGGGCCACGCGCAGAGCCGGGGCGAGCTCCGCGCCGCGGACGCCGCGATCGCCTCCGACCGCTGGGACGGCCGCCTGCCTCGCGAGAGCCGGTTCGCCGAGCTGCTTCGGACCCGCCACCCAGGCGCGAGGATCGAGGACCTCACGCCGATCCTCGACGGGCTGCGCGCGGTCAAGAGCCCGCGCGAGATCGCGATGGTGCGGCGCGCATCGCAGATCGCCGGCCTCGGCCTGATCGAGGCCATCCGGAGCAGCGAGCCCGGCGTCCACGAGTACCAGCTCGACGCCGCGGCCCGCTACGTCTTCCTGGCCAACGACGCGCGACTCGACGGCTACCGCTCGATCACCGCCTCGGGCACCGACAACATCAACAACATGCACTACTACCGCAACACCCGCCGGCTCGAGGACGGCGACCTGGTGCTGATGGACTACGCGCCCGACTACCGGTACTACGTGAGCGACATCGGCCGCGTCTGGCCCGCGAACGGCCGCTACCTGCCCTGGCAGCGCGAACTGCTGCAGTTCGTGCTGGACTACCGGAACGCGGTGATGGCTCGGATCCGTCCCGGCGTGACGCCGCGCCAGGTCCAGGAAGAGGCCAGGCAGGCGATGGAGCCGGTCTTCGGGCGGACGCGGTTCTCCAAGCCGATCTACGAGGCCGCCGCGCGCCGGCTGGTCGAGGAGGGCGGAGGCGTCTTCTCGCACACGGTCGGCATGGCCGTGCACGACGTCGGCAGCTACCGCGACGGCCTGAAGCCCGGGCACGTGTTCTCCGTCGACCCGCAGCTCTGGGTGCGCGAGGAGAACCTCTACCTACGCTACGAGGATACGGTGGTCGTCACGGAGACCGGCGTCGAGAACTTCACCGCCTTCCTCCCGTCCGAGCTGAACGATCTGGAGGCGCTCGCGAGGGAGAAGGGCATCGTGCAGATGCTGCCGGCGCTCGGCGAGGCCGGCTTCGCCGCCCTCGCGAAACGGCGGTGACGCCGTCCGACGAGGCGCGCGCCGGCCGTGCGCTGGACGAGCTGCGGTTCCTGCTGCAGCTCGCGTACTCGGGCGAGCTCGGAGCGATCCGGGCCTACCTGGGCCATCGCCACGCTGCCAAGGACCGGGTCGAGCGCGCCGAGCTCATGACGATCATCCGGGACGAGGTCCGGCACCGGCACTGCCTGCTCGAGATGCTGGCCCGGCTCGGGTCCGCGCCCGACCCCTAGCACGAGAGGAAGATGGAGATGGTCGGCCGGGCGATCGCGGTGTTCTGCCAGGTGGGCGGCTGGTTCCTTCCCATGTACGGCGCCGGCCGCCTCGAGGCACAGAACATTCGCGAGTACGAGGTTGCGGCCCGGCTCGCCCTCGCCGCGGGGCAACCGGGCCTGGTCGAGCCCTTGCTCGAGATGGCGGAGGTCGAGTGGGACCACGAGCAGTACTTCCGCAGCAAGGTGCTGGGCCATTTCCTGCGGCGCGTGTTCCCGCCGTGGCCGGCCCCGCCCCCGCGCGCCAGCATTCGGGAGACGCTCCGGGACTTCGAGCGCTCCACGGAGCGGCCGACGATCGCCGTGCGGGCGCCCTGGCTCTTGCGCTGACGAGGTTCTCGAGACCGCGGGCGACGTCTCTACCGAAGCGTGAAGACCGCCTCCTTCACGTCCCGCGCGTTCCCGCCCACGCAGACCTTGAACGCGCCCGGCTCGGCCTCCCACCGGCCGGACGCCGTGTGGAAAGCGAGGTCGGCCGCTTTCACGGTGAACGCAACCTCGCGCGACTCGCCCGGCGCGAGAAGGACGCGCTGGAAGCCCTTCAGCTCCTTCACGGGCCGCGTCACGCTGCCCACGAGGTCGCGCACGTAGAGCTGCGCCAGCTCCGCTCCAGCCCGCGAGCCCGTGTTCGTGACCGTCGCCGACACCTGGAGCGATCCGTCGCGGGCCATCTCCGGGGCGCTCACCCGCGTGTCTCCGTAAGCGAACGTGGTGTAGGCGAGGCCGAAGCCGAACGGGTAGAGCGGATCGTTCGAAATGTCGTTGTAAGAGGACCACGTCACTTCGGCCTGCGGCCCGGGGCGTCCCGTGTTCTTGTGGGCGTAGGTCATGGGCAGCTGGCCCACGTGCCGCGGGAAGGCGACGGGCAGCCGGCCCAGGGGGCCGAAATCACCGAAGAGCACGTCGGCGATCGCGTGGCCCGCCTGGGAGCCCGCGTGCCACGTCGCCAGCAGGGCGGGAGCGGCCTGCGCCGGCGTGCTCAGCACCAGGGGCCGGCCGCTCATCAAGACGATCACGACCTTCGGGTTGGCGTCGAGCACGGCGCGGAGCAGGTCCTCCTGGAGGCCCTTGAGGCCGATGTCCACCTGGCTGCGCCCTTCTCCCGACTGGAAGGCGTCCTCGCCGAGCGCCAGCACGACCGCGTCCGCCGAGCGGGCCGCCTCGACCGCCGCCGGGATGCCCGAGCGGTCGCCCGTCTCGAACACCGAGCGCGCCATGAAGTTGCGCGGGCCCGTCACGAGCTTCACGCCCGGAGCGTGCACGACGCGCGTCGCCGGCCCCACGGCCGCCTGGATCCCCTCGAGCAGCGACACGGCCGTGCCGGCCTGCGCCTGGGCCCTCCAGTTGCCGAGGGGCGAGTCCTTGTCCGCGGCGAGCGGGCCCACGACCGCGAGGGTCCTCAGGCCCTTGTCCAGCGGCAGCAGCCCGCCCTCGTTCTTCAGGAGCACGATCGACCTGCGCGCGACGTCGCGGGCGGCCGACGCGTGGGCGGGGTTGGCCAGCACGTCCTTCTCGCGCGCCGGGTCCGAGTAGCGATAGGGGTCCTCGAAGAGGCCGAGGGCGTGCTTGACCCGGAGCACGCGACGGACCGCGTCGTCCACCAGCTTCACGTCCACCCTTCCGGCGCTCACCAGCGCGGGAAGGTGGGCCAGGTAGGCGCGCGACTCCATGTCCATGTCGCTCCCCGCGCGGATCGCCTGCTCCGCCGCCTGCTCGAGGTCCTTCGAGAAGCCGTGGTTCACCATCTCGCCGATCGAGCCCCAGTCCGATACCACGAAGCCCTGGAAGCCCCACTCGCCCTTGAGGATGTCCCGCTGCAGGTGGGCGTTCCCGGTCGCCGGGATCCCGGAGAGGTCGTTGAACGCGTTCATGAACGTCGCGACGCCGGCCTCGGCCGCCGCCCTGAAGGGCGGCAGCACGACGTTGCGCAGCCGGTGCTCCGACATGTCCACGGTGTTGTAGTCGCGGCCCGCCTCGGCGAAGCCGTAGGCGGCATAGTGCTTCGCGCACGCGGCGAGCGTGTCGAGCGCGGAGAGGTCCCTCCCCTGGAAGCCGCGCACGCGGGCCGCCGCCACGAGCGACCCGAGATACGGATCCTCGCCCGCCCCCTCCACGATGCGGCCCCAGCGGGCGTCCCATGCGACGTCCACCATCGGAGCGAACGTCCAGTGCAGTCCGGCCGCGCTCGCCTCCGTCGCCGCGATGCGAGCCGACCGCTCGATCGCGTCCATGTCCCAGCTCGCCGCCTCGCCCAGCGGCACGGGGAACATGGTCCGATAGCCGTGGATGACGTCGAGGCCGAAGATCAGCGGGATCCGCAGGCGGCTGTTCTCCACGGCCAGCTGCTGCATCTTCCGGGTGGCCTCGGCGCCCGTCACGTTGAGGACGGAGCCCACGAGGCCCTGGCGGACCTGGTCGTACATGAGCCGCTGCGCGCCCGCGCTCGGCGGCGGTCCGGTGACGTCGAACACGCTCGAGTACTGGTTGAGCTGGCCGACCTTCTCCTCGAGCGTCATCCGTGCGAGGAGGGCGTCGATCTTCCTCTCGGTCGCCGGGTTCACGAGGACCTGGGCCTGCGCGCCCGGGAACAGGGCCAGGCCGAGCCCGACCGGGCCGACGAAGCGAAGGACGTGCATGAGGCTCGAATCGACCCTACTGAACGCTGTAGCCGCGACCCTGGAGGCAGGCCCCCCACGACTTCTTGAAAGTGTCCTTCGCCCCGGCGTCCTGGGCCTGCGCGGCCTGCTGCGCCTGGGCCTCGGCCTGCTTGCCGGCCTTCTTCTGCGCCCGGCGTCCCCTGACGGCCCCCGCCGTCGCGCCTGCCGCCGCGCCTTCTCCGGCGTCGAGGTTGCCCTCGTCCCGCTCTCGGTCGTCGTCGCCGATCGCGCCGACGGCGGCCCCCCTTGCCGCCCCGCGCGCAGCACCCTTGACCGCCCCGCCCTTGGGTGCCTCCGCCGGAGGGGCGGCCGTCGGGGCAGCCGTCGGGTCGATGCCGGTCTGCTGCCTCGCCCAGGCGTAGCACTCGTTCTCGTCCTTGGCCTGCTGAGTCGCGTCCTGAGCTTTGCTTGGGTACACGGCAAGGCCCAGCGTCGCGGGCTTTGGTGTGGCCGCCGTGGTCGGCGCGGCCCCGGTGGCCTGGCCCAGCGCATTGCTCGAACCGAGCCCCGCTGCGGCCATGGCCGCCACGCACGCAAACGCTCTCGTGGTCCTCATCGTCGGTCCTCCTCCTGGCGGATCCCGAACGGATCTCGCCGCCGCAGGGCGATGGGGTCGGCGGCGCGAACCACGGCCGCGGCCCTGCCGTTACGGCCACTGTCGAAACTAGACCCGGTGGAGGCTCCGGTCAACTGCTATTCGCGCGGTCTCAGGCGACCGGCCGGCGGGCGTCATGGGCGGAAGGCCTACCTGGAGCTACGGCCTTTCCCAGCCCCCGGACTCGGCCGATCGGAACACGGCCTCGATGACGCGCATGTTGAGCAGGGAGTCTTCGAGAGGGACAGGGACGGGTGCGTCCTCGAGGATCGCCCGAGAGAAGACGTCACCCTGGATCGTGTACTGGTCGCAGGTCGGGAACACGACCGGCTCGATGCCACCGCCGAACACGTCCCGGCCATCGTCCAGGAACACGCGGCAGGGCCGATCGTTCGGCGCGTTGAAGGGGATCTCCACCTCGATCCGGCCTCGAGTGCCGGCCGCCTGCACGCGCTGGTAGGGCGCGATCTGGGTGCCGACCGTGAAGATCGACTGGCCCGAGGCGAAGTCCAGGACCGCTGACGTGACACGGTCCGTGCCGAAGCGCGGGTCGCGCTCGATGAGGCCGAGCACACGTTGCGGCTCCTCGTCGAACAGGAAGCGGGAGATCGTGACGGGGTAGCAGCCGATGTCGAGGAGCGCGCCGCCGCCCCAGGCGGCCACGTTGCGTACGTTGCCCGGATCCTCGTTGAAGTAGCTGAAGTAGCTGGCGATCGAGCGCAGCGGGCCGATGCGGCCGGAACGAACCAGCTCGCGGACGCCGAGCCACTGCGGGTGCGTGCGCACCATGAACGCCTCCTGGACCTTCCGGCCGCTGCGGTCCCGCGCCGCGATCAGCGTCTCGACCTCGGCCACGCTCAGGCCGATCGGCTTCTCGCATAGGACGTGCTTCCCGCTCTCGAGGGCGCGGATCGACCAGGGCACGTGGAGGTGGTTCGGCAGCGGGTTGTAGACGGCGTCGATCTCCGGGTCCTCGAGCAGCTCTTCGTAGGAGCCGTAGACCTTCCGGATCCCCAGGGGGCGCGCCGCCTGGTCCGCCCTGGCGCGGTCGCGTGAGGCGAGGCCCACGATCTCGCAGAGGCGGCCGCGCTGCATCCCGGGGATCACCTTCTCGAGGGCGATGCGGGCCGCCCCGAGCACGCCGAAGCGCACCTTGCGCTGCATCATCGGCCGATCCTATAAGCTCCAGGCGATGTTCGTCATCGAGCTGACATACAAGGCCGCCCTCTCCGAGATCGACAAGCACATGAAGGCGCACGTCGCCTTCCTGAACGAGCACTACGCCTCCGGCCGCTTCGTCGTCTCGGGCCGCAAGATCCCGCGCGAGGGCGGAATCATCATCGCCGTCGGCGGAACCAAGGCCGAGATCGAGGCGCTGGTCCGGGCGGATCCTTTCGTCGCGCGCGGCCTCGCGGACTTCCGGGTCGTGGAATTCCGCGCCAGTCAGCGCGCCCCGGACCTGCCCGCGCGGATGTCCTGAGCGATTGGTGGACGCTAGCGCGCCCGCTTGCCGCTCGCTCGCCGGGGCTTGGGCTTGCCCTTGCCCTGGAGATTGAGCGCCACCGCGGCGCGGACGAGAGCCTTCAAGGCCCCCTCATCGACCTTGTCGCCTTCGTGGATGTCGATCGCGCGCCTGACGTTCCCGTCGAGGCTGGAGTTGAACAGACCGGACGGGTCCTTCAACGCGGCTCCTTTGGAGAACGTCATCTTGACGACGCTCTTGTACGTCTCTCCCGTGCAGACGAGGCCGCCGTGGGACCAGACGGGGGTTCCCATCCACTTCCACTCCTCGACGATGTCTGGGTCCGCCTCGTGGATGATTGCGCGGACTTTCGCGAGCATCTTCCCTCGCCAGTCCGCAAGCTCCCTGATCCTCTCGTCGATCAATCCAGAGGCAGCTTCCGACGGGACAGGCCTTCTCATGTGCCGCTCCAACCCGCGCACCGGTGCCAGAGGAAGTACGAGATGGCCCAGAGCACGCCGGTGCCCGCTGCCCAACCCCACGCCTCCGGGCCATCGCCCACCGAGAGGTGGGCGATGAGAGCAGAGCCGAGGTCGATGGCGAAGCCGGCGTAGGCCCACTCCTTGATCCGAGGCGGCACCGGCGCAAGCAGCAGCACCACGCCGAGGAGCTTGGCCCACGAGAGCTCCACCCGGAAGTAGGCGGGGAAGCCGAGGTGGGCGAACGCCTCCGCCACCTGCGGCAGGCGCAGTTGCGCGTAGGCGGTGAAGCTCATCTGCAGGCAGAAGAGCCCGGTGACGATCCAATAGGCGATGGTCCTGGTTCTGAGGCTCGACTCCATGGGTCCTTCCTCCTACGGCTTCAAGGTTTCGTACCGTCGGGCGGCCAACCGGGCGTCTCGACGCCGAACTGCTTCGCGTACTCCTCGTTCAATCGCTGCCAGCCTCCGAACTTGATGGCGTCGCCGCCGACGATGCGTCCGATCGGCTCGCCCGCGAGGAGCCGCTCGAGGACGTCGAAGCAGATGTGCCAGCCCGCGGCGCCCCACGCGATGAAGCGGCGATCGATGTTGTGCCAGAGCCTGAGGCGTGTGCCGCTGCCGAGCGGTTCGAGCTCCCAGCGGAGGTCGTTGCCACCCCAGCCGTACTCGAGCAGCCTCGGCGCCTCGACCCGTGTCACCGTGCTCTCAGAAACCTGCGCCGTCGGCATCCCGACCGTCGAGAGCTTCACCGGCCCCACGGCGGCCAGGTTCCGATCGGCGTCGAAGGGCGCCCATTCGGACAGGTGCGCAGGATCGGTCAGCGCCTGCCACACCCTTGCCGGCGGATGACGCAGGTCTCGGACGAGAACGAGCGTCCACCTCTGGCCCTCCTTCCGGATCTCGGCTCCGGCCGCGGGGCCAGGCACGTACGTCCCTCGGTGGCTCATCGGCTCCTTCCCTTCCTCGGCGCCTGCGCCATCCGATCGAGATGGCGTTCGAGCGCATCGACGTGGGCCGTCCAGAAGCGGCGGAAGGGAGCGAGCCAGGCATCGACCTCCCTGAGCGGCTCGGGCCGGATCCGATAGACGCGGCGCTGGGCTTCGACCCGCGACTCCACGAAGCCGGCCTCGCGCAGCACGCGCAGATGCTTGGAGACGGAGGTCTGGGGCATCCGCAGCCGGCGCTCGATCTCGCCGACGGATCGCTCCGACGACGCCAGCAGGCCGAGGATGGCCCGGCGGCTCGGCTCCGCGATGATCGCGAACGACGATTCCACGGCGCATATATACACAGTAGAGCATATGCCTGTCAAGCCATATGAGGGGAGGGCTCGCGGCCCAGGTCCAATCCACGGGCCGGGGCGCCTGGCCGAAAGGTCGCCCCGGGATCCGTCGGCCGCAATCGATCAGGGAAGCGATCGCGTGTGCGCGAAGGTGTACTCGGCGATCAGACGGTCGCCGCCGGCGTCGTGCGCGAGCAGGCGGTAGCGCAGGACGTGAGTGGGCATCGCGCGCACGACCGGCATGCTCTGGGCGAGTATGAGCTCGCCGCGCGAGAGGTCGACGGGGAGGTCCTCGACGCGTTGTTCCGGCCCGCCTTCGGGCTGTGCCACGAGGTCGAGGCGAGAGAGGCCGCTGAAGTCGCCGCGGAGATGGGACACCAGTAGGTCGTCCTCGGCCGTCACGGTGCACTCGACCCGTCCGCCGGGGGGCACGGTGTACTCGCGGATGCGCAGTCCGCGCTGGCGCGCCGTGTCGAGGAACCAGGGGCTGACCACGGCGCTGAACGCGCCCTCGTGGGACAGCCGCCGGATGCCCTGGCCGATACCGACCAGGTGCTGCAATGTGCCGCTGCAGTCGTCGCAGGCGAGGAGGTGCTCGTCGACACGCTCGGTGTTGGCCTCTTCGAGCTCGCCGAACCAGTAGTCGACCAGGACGGGCAGCTCCAGAGCCTCAGGACATTTCGCGGTCATGCCGCCGACACCATGCAGCCGCGCAAGCGCGCGAGCGCCCGGTGGCGGACGACGCGGACGTTGCCCTCGGTCAGTCCGAGTTCGGACCCGATGGTCGCCGAGTCGCGCTCCGCGTAGAAGGACAACACGACGACGCTGCGCTCGCGCTCCGAAAGCCGCTCCAGGCACCGCGCCAGGTGGACGAGGTCGATCGCCGGCCGCTCGCCCGACGCGTCCCCTGGCCGCGGCGCGAGGTCCGGCCCGAAGCGATCGAGGAGACGCTGGCGGCGCGCGACGCCACGCCGCTGGTTGGCGGCGACTCGTCGGCAAGTCCCCAGCACGAAGGACGCCAGGAGGTTCGGCTCGCGAACCCGGCCCTCACGGAGCGCGTCGAAGGTCATCAGGATCACGTCCTGCACGAGGTCGTCGGCCGCTGCGGGATCGTGGAGGTGGCGGAGGCCGTAGAGCCGCACGCGTGGGCCGAGCCGCCGGAACAGGTCCGCCTCCGCGGCATGGTCCCCCGCCCTCACGCGCGCCGCCAGCGCGGCATCGCTCACCTCCGGCTCGCCCTGGGTGGTCACCACAAGAGGACAGCATAGCCCAGGCGCGATCTCCGGCAAGGAAGTGGCGCGAGCGCCCAGGCTCGTTACAGAGCGGATCGGGGCGGAACCCGCACCGTGTAACGCCCGGGTCCATTGCGCCACTTCCTCGACGCAAGGAGGGGAGCGTGAACACGAACTCGACGGCGGGGACACGGATCGACGAGGTGGCAGACGGCATCTACCGGATCAGCACGCCGGTATCCACCTTGCCGGGCGGATTCACCTTCAACCAGTACCTGGTCGTGGACGAACGGCCGCTGCTGTTTCACACCGGCCCCCGCCGGATGTTCCCGCTCGTGCGCGAGGCGATCGCGGCCGTGATGCCCGTCCAGCGCCTGCGTTACGTGGGCCTCTCGCATTTCGAGAACGACGAGTGCGGTGCGATCAACGACTTCCTGGCCGTCGCGCCCGAGGCCATTCCGCTGTGCGGCCAGGTGGCGGCGATGGTCTCCATCGACGACTTCGCGGACCGCAAGGCGCACGCGCTGGCCGACGGCGAGACCCTCACGCTCGGGCGCCGCACCGTCCGCTGGCTCGACACGCCCCACGTCCCGCACGCATGGGAGTGCGGGTTCCTGTTCGAGGAGTCCACGCGCACGCTGCTGTGCGGCGACCTCTTCACGCAGCCCGGGGCCGAGCACACCCCGCTGACCACGGGAGACATCCTGGGGCCGAGCGAGATCCTGCGCGGGCAGCTCGACTACTACGCGCACTCTGCGAGCACGCGCCCGGCCCTCGAGCGCCTCGCTGCGCTGACGCCGATGACGTTGGCCTGCATGCATGGGGCGGCGTGGACGGGGAACGGCGGCGAGCTGCTCCGCGCCCTCGCCGACACGCTCGAGGCCTCGCGTGTGCCGGCCCGGGTGATGGCGGACGCGGCCTGCTGACGGCGCAACGCGCCAACGGGATGGTGACCGTGAGCAGGCACCCGTGCCACAAGCGCGCCGTGAAGGCCTCAACCTTCGGCTCCGGAGGTGGCGGAC
>DASSJI010000050.1:0-20355 GCA_035691285.1 Vicinamibacteria bacterium
CCGAGCCCACGAGGTCGCGGGCCATCGCCGACACGCGGCGGGCGGGATCGAGTCCTGTCTCGTGGGCCAGGCCTGCCACGTCGTGCACGGCGCGCACTCCGGTCATGGGCCCGCCACTATGCCACAGAAGCGCGCTAGCGGCGCTCGCCCGTGTCCAGCATCACGCCCAGCGCGAGCGCCACGCGCCGATCGAGGGTTCGGGCCGGGTCCGGGCTCAGGTCCAGCACGTAGCGGTCGAGCAGGGTGAACTTGCGGTTGAAGCGCCCGATCTCCTCCTCGGTGTCGCCGCGCAGGAACACGAAGTTCATGACGAAGAGGTTGGACACGAAGCGCCGCAGGATCGCGCGCAGCACGGAGTCCTCGCGCGCGACGCACAGGCGGCGCCCATCGGGCGCGTCGCAGGTCCACTTCTTGCGAAGGAGGTCCGTCAGCAGGTTCTTGCTGAGGCGGGCCAGCGGCCGGCCCTGGGCGTCGTTCACCGTGTAGGTGTAGGTCAGCACGTAGAACTTCCGGTCCTGGAGGACCTCGAGCAGCTTCTCGGCGCGGCTCTCGTCCCGGTAGAAGTGGACGTGCCGCTTCGGCCCGAGGGCGGTCGCCACCACCACGAGCGCCGGCAGCGCGAGCACCAGGCCGGCGATGAACACGAGCGGCGCGTCGAAGTGCATCCCGGCCCAGACGAAGGGCGCGGCCACGAGGGCGGCGGCCCCCAGGCCCCCGACCAGCCCGACCAGGCTCTTGAGATGATGCGCCGGCCGCTCGACGAACAGGATCGGCTGGCCCTGCTCGTCCCAGACGACGTACTTCTCGTGAAGGCTCAGCGCCCTCTGCCGCAGGAGGAAGCGGTCCCGGTCGAAGGCCGGATCGAGGGCCTGGTCGCCTCGCGGAAGGGGCGGGCTGGCCGCAGCCGCGGGCGCCACCGAGTCGCGAGACGCGGCGGCCGCAGTGGCCGTCAGCGGCTTGCCGCACGCCTTGCAGTTCGGGCCTTTCGGCATCTGGACCAGGCCGCACTTCGGGCAGCGCACGCTTCCGGGCATCGACGCCTCCGGTTGGGATCCCGCGGGGCCAAGTGTAGAACACGTATGAGCCGGGCACGTGTGCAGCGTGTGTCCGGAAAACGGACGCCCTGTGGCCGATCGCCAGCCATCTCGACCCCAGGGCGCCGGGTGCATCCTTGCGGGCAAGTCTCGATCTGTCAGTGAGTTGAAGCGTTTCGGCCTCCCAATTCCAGGCCCGGCAGGTCGCTTGCAGGTTGCAGTGCATGGTCCTGGCCCTCGTTCTCGCCGCCGTCCTGGGCGCGCTCCTGCTTCTCTACGCGTGGCGTGCCTTCACCGCGCAGGAGAAGGACCTCGTCGAGATGCGGCGCCAGGTCGATTCCGCGGCGCGCGATTGCACGGTCCAGCGCCGGGAGGCCGACCGGGCGCAGCAGGACCGGCAGTTCCTCCTCCACTTCCTGCGCGACTTCCCACACGTGACTCGCGAGCTCCACGCCGGCCTGCGTGAGCGCGAGGTGCCGTCCCTGCTGCTGCGGGTCGTGGAACGCACCTTCGAGCCCCGCGGCGTCGTGGTGTACGTCAGGCGCCGCGCCGCGGAAGGCTCTCCGGAGCGGGCCGGTCGGCTGGTGGCGGCAGCCGTCGCGCCGGAGACGAGCCCTGTCGGCGTCGGCGACGAGGCGGCGCTGGGCGCGGGCGAGGTCGGCTATGCCGCCGAGGTCCAACGCGTGCTCAGCCGCCACGACTTCGAAAGCGTTCCCGCCACCGCGCGGATGACGCTGCGGGCGGGACGAGTCCCAGGCTTCGACCCCGACTTCGTCGCGCCCATGGTCTGCGGCGAGGAGACCCTGGGCGCCATCGCGATCGTCGGCTCGGCGCGGACCGGGGAGGACGCACGGGCGGTGCTGCGGCTCGTCGCCGAAGCCGGGGCGAAGGCGCTCCGCGACGCCGCCACCTATGCCCAGATGCGGATTTCGGCGGACCTCGACGGCCTCACCGGGATCCTGAACAAGCGCGAGGCGACGCGGGCCCTGTCCGAGCAGACGCTGGCCGCGGAGGGCGAGAGCGAGCCGCTCTCGGTCTTCCTCTTCGACATCGACAACTTCAAACACTACAACGACGCGAACGGCCACCTGGCCGGCGACGGGCTGCTCCGCGACCTGGCCCGCCTCGTCAAGCAGCACATCCGCCGCGACGACGTGTTCGGACGCTTCGGCGGCGAGGAGTTCCTCCTGGTGCTGCCCAGGACGGGGCAGGCCCAGGCGCTCGCCGTGGCGGACAAGGTGCGCGCCGTGATCGCCGCGCATCCGTTCCCGTTCGCGGGCGCGCAGCCGCTCGGCCATTTGAGCGTCAGCGGCGGCGTGGCGGAGTTCCCGGTGGACGGGCAGGACAGCGCCGCGTTGCTGCGGGCCGCCGACCACGCCCTTTACGAGGCCAAGGCGAAGGGACGCGACCGCGTGCTCGCCGTCGACCGCTCCTTCCTGAGCGACGAGAGCGCCGCGGCCCGAGCGGGCTGAGAGCCCGCGTCTAGTCCTTCCAGGCGCCGAGCAGGCGTCGGACCAGGACGAGCTGGCCGAGGTGGTAGGCGTTGTGGTCGGCCAGCATCAGCGCCTCGCGGAGGATCGCCTGGCCGTCCCCGTGCGGGATGCGGGCGAAGAGGTCCGTCTTGGGATCGGCGACGAGCTTCTCCATCTGCGCGAGGTCGGCCTTGAAGGCCGCGACGCTCGCGTCCCACGCCGCCTCGTCCGGGGGAGCCTCCGACTTCGGCCAGTAGCCCTCGGGCATCTCCGGCGACACGTGGTCCGCCCGCCGGCTGAACTCGAGGATGTCCCATTGGCAGATGCGCAGATGCTCCAGCAGCTGCCAGGCGGTGTGGGGCGAGCCCTTGGGCTTCACGCCTCGCAGCTTGGGAGGCCAGTCCGCGATCACCGCGTCGAAGGTCGCATGAGCATGGCCGCCGCGCAGCAACTCGTGGACGTGGTGGACGAGGGTCTTCCTACGGGGCATGTCTCGGCCTCCTCCGGGTCGGCCGAGAAGCTACGACCTGCCAGGCAAGCATGTCAAACCTCGCGCGCGCAGCAGGACGGCGCAGACTTTGCGCGACGCGTGGTCGGGGTGCGGCTGCCGCAACTCCTTGCTGGTCTTGCCGATGACGCTGAGGCGCCGACTGGCCTGTCCCTTGCTCGTGGGCAAGGGGGAGGACATGTCCATGAGGAACGCGCGAATCGCATTGGGTGCGTTGGCGGTGGCGGGCCTCTTCCCGCTCATCGCCTCGGGCCAGGGCATGGGACACCACGGTGCCGGCCACTGCGGCTGTCCGCACTGCGGCGGCATGGCCGGGTCCGGGCAGCCGGGCGCGGGTTCCGGCGCGCAGTACGACCCCGGGACCGTGACGACGCTGCGCGGCACGGTGGCCGACGTGTCCGTGGTCGCCAGCCGCGGCGGGCGCATGGGCGGAGTGCATCTCTCCCTCCGCAGCGGGGAGGCCGAGCAGCAGGCCGTGCTCGGGCCGAGCTGGTTCCTGGAGAGCGAGGGTCTCAGGCTGGCGAAGGGCGACGACATCGAGATCACGGGGTCGCTGGTCGACGCCGACGGCAAGGACCTGCTGATCGCGGCGCAGGTCAAGAAGGGCGAGAAGTCCGTGCGCCTGCGCGACGAGCAAGGCATTCCCGCCTGGGCCGGCGGCCCGCCCCGCTAGCCCCCGCATGTACTCGATCGTCCGCCGGGAAGCCTTCTCCGACACGACCTTCCTCTGGGAGGTTCGGGCTCCGGACGTGGCTCGCGCGGCGCGCCCGGGGCACTTCGTGATGGTGCGCCTCCACGAAGGCTCCGAGCGCGTCCCGCTGACGATCGCCGACTACGACGTCGAGCGCGGGACCGTCACGCTCGTGGTGCAGGCGCTCGGCAAGAGCACCCGCGAGATGATGGCGCGCTACCGGCAGGGCGACGCCTTCGCGGACCTCGTGGGCCCGCTCGGGCGGCCCCAGCACGTCGAGCGGGTGGGGCACGTGGCGCTCGTGGGCGGGGGGCTCGGCGTCGCGCCCATCTTCCCGCAGCTCCGCGCCTTCGCGGCCGCGGGCAACCGAACGACGGGCATCATCGGGTTCCGCACGAAGGACCTCGTGTTCTGGGAGGACCGCTTCCGCCGCGAGAGCGACCGGCTCGTCGTGTGCACCGACGACGGCAGCCACGGCAAGGCCGGCTTTGTGACGGCCGCTCTCGAGGAGCTTCTCGCGTCGGACAGGCCCGACCTCGTCGTCGCGATCGGTCCGCTCCCGATGATGGAAGCCTGCGCCGCGACCACGCGCCCCTTCGGCGTGAGGACCCTGGTCTCCCTCAACGCGATCATGGTGGACGGCACGGGAATGTGCGGATCCTGCCGCGTCACGGTGGACGGACGCGTCCGCTTCGCGTGCGTGGACGGCCCCGACTTCGACGGCCATCGTGTGGACTTCGCCGAGCTCGGCGCGCGCCAGCGGCGCTTCAAGGCGCAGGAGTCCCGCGCCAACGAGGACTACGCCCACGTCTGCAACCTCGAGAAGCAGCTCTTCGAGGAGCAGAAACGCAACTACAAGAAGATCAAGGACCTCACCCCGCATCAGACGCGCATGCCGGAGCGCGACGCCCGCGAGCGGGCGGGGAGCTTCGAGGAGGTCAACCTCGGCTACACCCTCGGAGACGCCCTCGCCGAGGCGGAGCGCTGCATCCAGTGCACGAAGCCCACCTGCATCGCCGGCTGCCCCGTCGCGATCGACATCCCGCGCTTCATGCGCCACGTGCTGGTGCGCGACTTCGACGCGGCGCTCGGCGTGATCTACGAGTCGAACATGTTCCCGTCGATCTGCGGGCGCGTCTGCCCGCAAGAATCGCAGTGCGAGGCCGAGTGCCTGATCGGGCGCAAGGTCGAGTCCGTGGCGATCGGCCGTCTGGAGCGCTACCTGGGCGACAACGCCCGGCCGCCTTCGGCCCGGCCGCCCGAGGGGCTGCCCCGGCTGGGACGCGTGGCGATCGTCGGCTCCGGGCCGGCGGGCCTCTCGTGCGCCGCCGACCTCGTCCGCGCGGGCGCCCAGGTCACGATCTACGAGGCGCTCCACGTCGTGGGCGGCGTGCTGCGCTACGGGATCCCGGCCTTCCGCCTGCCCCGCGAGATCATCGACCGCGAGGTGCAGCGGCTTCGCGACATGGGCGTCGCCATCGAGACCAACAAGGTCGTCGGCAAGACGTTCACGGTGCCGCAGCTCCTCGGCGAGATGGGCTTCGACGCGGTGTTCCTGGGCGTGGGCGCGGGCGCCCCCACGTTCCTCGGTATCCCCGGCGAGTTCGCGGGGCGCGTGTACAGCGCCAACGAGTTCCTGACCCGCGTCAACCTGATGGGCGGCGACCGCTTCCCCTATCGCGACACGCCCGTCTCGATCGGCAAGAGCGCCGTCGTGATCGGCGCCGGGAACACGGCGATGGACTGCCTGCGGGTCGCGAAGCGGCTCGGCGCGGAGACCGTGCGCTGCGTCTACCGCCGCTCCGAGGCCGAGGCGCCCGCCCGGGTCGAGGAGCTGCGCCACGCCAAGGAGGAGGGGATCGAGTTCCTGTTCCTCCACGCGCCGGTCGAGATCTTCGTGGACGGCGCCGGCGACGTGCGCGGCATGCGCATCGAGAAGATGGCCCTCGGCGAGCCCGACGCGACCGGCCGGCGCAAGCCGGTGCCCCTCGGAGAGTTCGTCGAGCTCGAATGCGACACCGTCATCTACGCCCTGGGCACCAAGGCCAACCCGATCGTGACCGAGTCGACGCCGGGCCTCGGCCTCGACAAGCGGGGGTACATCGTGGCCGACGAGAAGACCCAGGCCACGAACCTGCCGGGCGTCTTCGCTGGAGGCGACATCGTGACGGGCGGGGCGACCGTGATCCTCGCCATGGGCGCGGGCCGGCGCGCCGCCAGCGCGATCGGCGACTACCTGCGGAGCAAGGGCGCCCGGAGCGCCGAGGAGAGCGCGTGCGCGACGATCTGATCATCGGGATGGCGGGCGCCGGCGGGGACGGCATCGTGTCCGCGGGCGAGTCGCTCCTCCTCGCGGTGGCCCGGGAGGGCTACCACGCCGTCATGACCAAGAGCTTCGGCTCCCAGATCCGCGGCGGCGAGTCCTCCTGCCGCGTGCGCATCTCGACCCGGCCCGTGCTCACGCCGGGCGGCCTGCTCGACGTCGCGGTCGCCCTGAACTGGGACGACTTCCTCCGCTTCGGCGCCGAGCTGCCGGTGAGCGGCCGGACCGTGGTCGTCTACGACAGCCAGACGGGCGTCGCGCCCTCGCGCGTTCCCCTCGGCGGCGTCTCGCCCCTCGAGGCGCACGCCGTGCCGATCGCCGAGATGGCGAAGCGCACCGCCGGCTCGGACAGGGCCAAGAACAGCGTGGTCCTGGGGCTGCTCGCCGGGTGGTTCGCGCTGGCGAAGGAGCGCCTCGAGGACGGCATCCGCCGCAAGCTGGCGAGGAAGGGGGCGGAGGTCGTCGAGGCCAACCTCAAGGCCTTCGCCGCCGGCCTCGAGCACGCCGCCGCGCATCCGCTGACCGCCCCGTTCGCGATGGCGCCCGCCCAGCGGCGCGGCGAGACGCTCGTCGTCGACGGCAACGAGATGTGTGGCGCGGCGGCGATCTTCGCGGGCTGCCAGTTCTTCGGCGGCTACCCGATCACGCCCTCCACCGAGATCATGCAGTACCTCTCCCGCGAGATCTGGCGCTACGGCGGCACCGTGCTGCAGGCCGAGGACGAGATCGCCGGCATCGGGGCCGCCGTGGGCGCCTCGTTCGCGGGTCGCAAAGCCATGACCGCGACCTCGGGGCCGGGCATGTCGCTCAAGACCGAAATGCTGGGCCTGGCCACGATCGCCGAGCTCCCCCTCGTCTGCGTCAACGTGCAGCGGGGCGGGCCGTCCACCGGCATCCCGACCAAGAGCGAGCAGTCCGACCTGTTCCAGGCCGTCTTCTCGGCCCACGGCGACGCCGTGCGCCCGGTGCTGGCGCCGACGAGCGTCGCCGACACCTTCGACGTGACCGTCGAGGCCTTCAACATCGCGGAGCAGTACCAGACGCCGGTCATCCTCCTGTCCGACCAGGAGATCGCCCAACGCAAGGAGACGGTCGAGCCGATCGACACCACGGCCTTCAGCGTCGTCGAGCGGCGTCGGCCCACCGAGGCTGACCTCGCCTCCTACGCGCGCTTCCGCATGACCGAGAGCGGGGTGAGCCCGATCAGCGAGCCCGGCATGGCCGGCGGCAACTACCTGGCGTCGGGGATCGAGCACACCGAGAGGGGCGCGCCCACCGCCAGCGGCGAGATCCACGCGGCCATGAACGAGAAGCGCATCCGGAAGCTCGACCCGCTCAAGTCGCGACGCGACCTGTTCCGGACCGAGGGAGATCCCGAGTCGCCGCTCGCCCTCGTCAGCTGGGGCAGCCTGGCAGGCGTCGCGCGCGAGGCGCAGCGCCTGGCCGCGGGCGACGGGCTCCGGGTCAAGCTCCTGGTGCCGACGCTCCTGTTCCCCGTGGCCGAGACCGTCTACCGCGAATTCCTGGCCTCGGTCCAGGCCGGCCTCGTCGTCGAGCAGTCCCACCAGGGCCAGCTCTACCGGCTGCTCCGCATGCACCTGGATCTGCCGGCGGGGCTGCGCTCCCTCGCTCGCAGCGGCTCGAACCCCATCGCCCCGGCCGAGGTGGTCGCGAGGCTGCGCGAGGCCGCCATGGCCCTCCAGCGACGGCCCGAGCTCCACCTCGTCTCGCAGGAGTAGGAGGACACGTGAGCGACGCCCCGTCCATCGAGGCCTACGCCGCGCGCGACTACAAGAGCAACCTGAAGCCGATCTGGTGCCCCGGCTGCGGCGACTTCGGCGTGGTCCAGGCGATCTACCGGGCGCTCGCCGCCGTCGGGAGGCCACCCCACGAGATCGCCTTCGTTTCGGGCATCGGCTGCTCGAGCCGCATCCCCGGCTACACGAGCGCCTACGGGTTCAACAGCGTGCACGGGCGCGCGCTGCCGATCGCCCAGGGCATCAAGCTCGCCAACCCGAGGCTGCTCGTCCTGGTGGCCGGCGGCGACGGCGACGGCTTCTCCATCGGCGGCGGCCACGTGGCGCATGCGATCCGCCGCAACGTGGACCTGACCTACATCGTCATGGACAACCAGATCTACGGGCTGACCAAGGGCCAGCTCTCGCCCACGTCGCCGCGAGGACTGAAGACCGTCACCTCGGGCTACGGCAGCCTCGAGGATCCGGTCAACCCGCTCCTCTACGTCCTCGCCTACGGGGCGCGCTTCGTCGCCCAGGGCACGCCGGCGGACATGAACGGCCTCGCGACGGTGATCGAGGCCGCCATCCGCTACCCCGGTTTCGCCTTCGTCAACGTGCAGTCACCGTGCGTCACGTTCGGCCAGGAGGAGCAGCAGCTGCGCCAGCACAAGGCCGCGATGCAGCCCATCGCCGGCCTCGGCCACGATCCCGGCGACCGGCTGAAGGCGATGGCCCTGGCCCAGGAGTACGGGACGAAGCTCCACACCGGCATCTTCTACGAGAGCTCCGAAGCGGCGCCGACCTACGAGGGCCTCGTGCGCGAGCGGCAGCAGCAGCTCGCCGGCTCGGGACCGTCTCGGGCCGACGTGCTGCGGCCGTTCGTCGTGAGCTAGCGCTTCGCGAGGGACGCCTGCACCTTCGCGGCGAACGCCTCGCTCTCCCCAGTAGACGAAGGAGGAGGATCGCGCCAGGAACGCGTCGCGCGCCTCCGGCCTGTACCGTTGCTGGTTGCGTCCCGGCACGGGCCGGCGCAGACTCCGCGGCGCTCCCGCGTGGAGGTCATGATGCGTCTCTCACTGACACGCCGAGCCGCGCTGCTGCCGTTGCTCGTCCTTGCGACGCCCGTCCGTTCCCAGGAAGCGACTCCTCCGAAGGAAGCCCTCGTCGAGAGCGTCGCCGTGTTCCGCGCGCCCGGCTTCCCCACCGCCGACGCTCCGCCCATCTCCGACGCCGCGCTCGGGGAGGCGCTGGCCGGCCTGCCGGTCGAGACGCACGCGGACGCGGCGGCACTCGGCGAGGCCCTCGGCTCGGGCCGTGTCGCCGTCCTCGTGCTCTCCTACGGCAGCGCCTTCCCCCTCGAGGCCTGGGGCGCGATCCGCTCCTTCCTGGAGGGCGGCGGCGGCCTCGTGGTCCTGGGCGGGGCTCCGTTCCATCAGCCCGTCCGCTTCGAGGCCGATACCGACGGCGGCGGACGCTTCGTGCCGGGCCAGCGCCAGCCCGCCTTCGCCCACGACCTCCTGATCGGCCCGGCGGACGCGTGGACGCGGCCGGACGGCGCCCCGGTGCGCGTCGGTCCGGTCGAGGGAAGCGGCTTTGGCCTCGCGCTCCCGGAGCCGAGGACGGTCTACGCCCTCACCCTGCGCCTGGCGACGCGGGCGGACCTGCCCGACGAGCACGGCAGCGAGGGCCAGCGCGACGCACTCGTGCGCCCCCTCGTCCACGTCCGCGACGCCGACGACCTGCCGGTGGCGTGCCCGCTGCTCGAGATCGACCGGCTGCGCGGCTTCGGCGCCGGCGCTCGCTGGGTGCTCGCGCCCTCGGACGCGGCCCTCGGGCCGGGGGTGATCCGCGCTGCCGTCCTGCGCGCGCTCGACGGCGCCGCCCAGGTCGACGCCCGCCCGCCGCTCGCCGCGATCGAACCGGGCGAGGCGACCTCGATCCGCGTCCTGGTGCGTCGCCCCGGAGCGCGGCCCGACGAGCCCGCGCCCCGCGTCGCGGTGACGGTGCGGGACGAGCGGGGCCGCGTCGTTCTGCGCGGTTCGCCGTCGCTCCACGGCACGGCGACCAACCGCGTCGGCGTGTTCGACGTGCGGCCGCCGCGGCCTCTCGCCCCCGGCCTCTACCGCGCCGAGGTGCGCCTCGACGCGGCATGGGCTCCCCGGGAGGCGACGGCGGGCTTCTGGGTCAAGGACGCGATGCTGCTCGCGTCCGCACCTCCCCTCACGGCCTCCCGCGACTGGCTGCGGCGCGGCGGTCGCGTGTTCCCCGTCGTGGGGACGACGTACATGGCGAGCGACGTGCACCGCAAGTTCCTGTTCGAGCCGAACCCCGCCCTCTGGGACGACGACTTCCGGGAGATGGCGCGGCGCGGCGTCAACTTCGTGCGCACGGGCCTCTGGACCGCGTGGACGCGGGCGATGCTGAACCCCGGCGCCGTGGACGAAGGCGCGCTGCGGGCCCTGGACGCCTTCGTGCTGACCGCCGCCCGGCACGACATCGTGGTCTGCTTCACGTTCTTCGCGTTCCTGCCGCCCGCCTATGGGGGCGAGAACCCCTACCTCGACCCCCGCGCCCTGGACGGCCAGCGCGAGCTGCTCACGGCCGTGGCGCGACGCTACCGCGGCGTGCACTGGGTCCACTACGACCTGATCAACGAGCCCACCTATGGACCGCGCGACGCCATCTGGGGCCACGCGCCTGTCGGCGACCGCCACGAGCGGCATGCCTGGCGGAAGTGGGTCCTCGGGCGTCACGGCGCCGACCCGGCGCGGCTTCGCGACCTGTGGCGCGACGCCTCGGAGGACGCGGACCTCCTCGGCGTCCCACGCCGCGACGAGACCGGCTACGCGATGGCCCTCGACGGCCGGCGTCCGCGCAAGACCCTCGACTTCCTCCTGTTCGCCCAGGACGCGGTGGCGCGCTGGGCCTTGGAGCTGCGCGAGGTGCTGCGCGCCGCAGGGGGCGAGCCGCTCGTGACCCTGGGGCAGGACGAGGGCGGAACCTGGATCCGGCCGGCGCAGCAGCTCCACGCGAAAGCCCTCGACTACACCTCGATCCACGCGTGGTGGCGCAACGACGACCTGCTCTCGACGGGCGTCCTGGTCAAGGTGCCGGAGAAGCCGAGCCTCCACCAGGAGGTCGGGCTGATGCGACTCGAAGACGAGGACGGCAACGCCTGGCGCGACCCCGCGGAGGCCAGGCGGGCGCTCGAGCGGAAGTTCGCGCTGGGCTTCGCAGCGCGCGGGGCCGGCGTCGTCGAGTGGGCCTGGAACGTCAACCCCTACATGCCCATCGACAACGAGTCGGTGATCGGCTTCTTCCGCCCCGACGGCACGGCCAAGCCCGAGCTCGCCGCGCTCTCCGACCTGGCGGCCTTCTTCCGCGCCGCCGCGCCGCGGCTCGACGACTTCGAGCCCGACCCGGTGGTCGTCGTGATCCCCCACACGCGACTGTTCCTCGGGCGGCCGGGCGACGTGGACGGCGCCCGCGAAGTGATCCGCGTCCTCGCCGACCGCCTGGGCGTCGTCCCGACGGCCCTGTCCGACGCGGCCCTCGAGTCGGAGCGCCTCGCCGGGGCGAAGCTCCTCGTCCTTCCCTCGGCGGAGGCCGTCGACGACCGCGCCGCCCAGGCGCTCCTCGCCGCGACGCGCGCCGGGGCCAGGCTGCTCGTGACCGGAGCGGTCCTTGGGGACGCGTACGGCCGCGAGACCGCCGCGCTTCGCGAGCTCGGGATCGTGGATCCGGGCCGCGCCGTCCGACGCAGCGAGCCGACACCCTGGGGCGCGCGGGAAGGCCAGACGGCCTGGGCGACCTTCGACCACAACACGGGCGAGGGCCTGCGCCGCAGCCTCAAGTCGCCGCTCACCGCGCTCTCCGGCGCCGTCTGGCACGAACCCCTGCCCCTCGAACGCGCCCGCGAGAGCGGGCCGCTCGTCGCCCTGCTGACGGCGGCGCTCGTGGAGGCCGGCGTCGACGTCAGCCCCTCGGACGAGCCGGTGACGGCCCGCGTGCTGCGGGCGCCGCGCGCCGCGCTCGTCGTGTGCGTCAACGAGACTCCCCGTGACGTCCGGCGCAAGGTCAGGATCGCCGGGCGGACGCTGGAGGTGTCCGTGGCCGCAGGAAGGGCGCGGTTGCTGCTCGTCGATCCGAGCGACGGGACCGTCCTCGCGGCGACTCCGGGCGAGCCCTAGAGAGCGCCGGTGATAGAGTCCTCGGTCGTGCGGCCGCTGGCTTCCGTCGCCGCCCTCGTCGCCTCCCTGATCCCGGTCCTTCACGCGCAACAGCAGCAGGTGCCCGAGGCGCGCGCCGAGATCGTCCAGCTCGACGTGATCGTGACCGACGCGAGCGGCAAGCCCGTCTTCGGGCTGACCCGCGAAGACTTCGCGGTCTTCGAGGACAAGAAGGCGCAGAGCCTGGCCCACTTCACCTACGTGGAAGCCCGCGCCGCGCGCGGCCCCGGCGCTCCAGGCGCGCCCGCGGCGGCACCCGTGGAGGCCGAGAGGGCTCAAAGCCCAGGGCGCCACCTCGTGATCGTCGTCGACGATCTCCACATCGCGCCGGGGAACCTCGAGCTCGTCAAGAGCGCGCTGCGCCGCCTCGTGAGGAACTTCCTGGGACCCGGTGATTCCGCGGCGATCCTCGCGACGAGCGCGCCGGGCGCGGTGCGCCAGCTCAGCCAGGACGTCGCGGCGCTCGAGGGGTCCATCGCCGGGCTCAGCTTCAGGCAGGCTCCGGCGCCCCCGGCCCAGGGGTCGCAGATGACGCCGGCCCAGGCCGAGCTCGTCCTGCGCGGCGACCGCATGGCGCGCCGGCTGGCCAGCCGCCGGCTGATCGACGAGCCGGGCAGCCTCTTCAGCGGCGGCGCGAGCCCGCGCGCCGCCACCGAGGAGGGTGCGACGGCCGTCTCCGCGGCGGGAGCGGGGGCCGCGTCGCCCGAGGACCTGGAGGAAGTCGCCGAGCGCGAGGCCGAGCGCCAGGCGCGCGCCATACTGAACGACGCGCTGCGCTACTCCATCGCCACGCTCCACACGATCGAGGACGTGCTCCGCAGCCTGTCGCCGCTGCCGGGGCGCAAGCTGTGCCTTCTGGTCTCGGACGGCTTCCTGGTCGGCACGGGCACGAGCGAGGAGCGCGCCCACGAGCTGCGCGGCATCGTCGACGCGGCCACCCGCTCCGGCGCGGTTGTCTACGCGGTCGACAGCAAGGGCCTCCAGGGCTCGATCGAGGACGCCAGCGTGCCCGGCGCCGCGGCGCCCGCCGGCCTGCCGGCGAGCGTCGACCGCCAGGCGGCCCAGCTGACCCGCACGACGCTCGAGACGCTCGCGGCGGACACCGGCGGCTTCCTGATCTCCGGCACCAACGCGTTCGACGCGGGCCTCGGGCGGATGCTGGCCGAGAACGACGCGTACTACCTGATGGCCTACGAGCCCACCAACCGGAAGCGAGACGGCAAGTTCCGCCGCATCGAGGTGAAGCTGCCGCGGCATCCGGTCTACACCGTGCGCACCCGCCGCGGCTACCTGGCGCCCGACGACAAGGCGCCGGCGCGCATCGCCCGGCGCGCGGCCGAAGCCGCGCCGCCGGCCGGCCCCTCCGAGGCGGAAGCGCGTGGGCTCCTGGCCGCGTCGCGGGGCGAGAGCGCGCTGCCGGTGCGGCTGTCCGCCGACTACGTCGAGCTCCCGCCTGCAGGATCGGGCGCAATCGTTCGTGCCCACGTGGACGTGACGGCGCTCGCCGGGGCCGACGCGGTCGCGCTGACACTCGACCTGCTCGGCGGGGTCTACGACGCGGAGGGGCGACCGATCGGATCGGCCTTCGGACGCCGCGCCGAGCTCGACGCGACCGCGCTCGCCGACGCCCGCCGCGACGGCCTCCAGCTTCAGCAGCGCCTGGCGCTGAGGCCGGGCCGCTACGAGATCCGTTTCGCCGCGCGCGGCGGCAAGGAGTCGAGGCTCGGCGGCGCCAGCCAGTGGGTCGACATCCCGGATCTCGAGAGCGGGGACCTCGCGCTGAGCGCCGTGTTCCTTTCCGCCTCGACGCCCGGCAGCCCCGTTCCGGCGCTGCGCGACGTACAGGCGCTCCGCCGCCTCCGGACGACGGACACCCTGGTCTTCCAGGTCTACGTCTACAACCTGAGCGGAGAGCGGGACGGCGCGAGCGACGCCGTCCTCCAGGCGCAGCTCCGCCAGGACCAGAAGCTCGTCGCGGCGTCGCAGCCGCAGCCGATACGCCCGGAGCGCAAGGAGGGCGCGCTCCTGCCGCAGACGAACGGCATGCCCCTCGAGGGCCTCGCCCCAGGCCGCTACGAGCTGCGGGTGGTCGTGGTCGACAAGAAGTCCGGCGTCACGGCCTCGCGGCAGGTCGACTTCACCATCGAGTGATCAGCTCGGGCGCCACGACGACGCCGCAGCGCTGGCACCCGACCCGTCGGACTGCACGAAGCCGCACTTGGGACACGTCATCGGGAGGCGCTCTCCGCCGCCGGCGCGAAGATTGTCGAATGCCCTGCGAGGACTGTCCAGGGAGGGGCCTTCGTAGTAGAAGGTGTCGATCCCGATGTTCACGCCCACGGCAGCCGAGTTCACCGGCGGCTTCACACTTGCGGTTCCGCCCGAGAAGGCCTTCGAGCTGTTCTCGCCCCTCGGCGAGAAGCAGTGGGTGCCGGAGTGGAACCCCGAGCTGCTGCATCCTCCGGGTGCCAACTGGGAGCGAGGGCTCGTCTTCCGCACGCACGAGGACAGGGGCGAGGCCGTCTGGATCGTCACGGCCCTCGACCGCGCGGGGCACCAGGTCGAGTACCACCGTGTCGAGTCGGGCCGCTACCTGGCCCGGGTGAGCGTGCGCTGCCGCGGCGTCGATTCGCGCACCGAGGTCCGCGTCCTTTACGCCTTCGTAGGCCTGTCGGACACGGGGAATCGGGAGATCGCGGCGATGTCAGCCCAGGCATACGAGGAGAAGATGCGGCGGTGGAAGGGCTGGATCGACCGGCATCTGTCGGCCAGCCGCGCGTAGGAGGATCGACAGTGCCGGACCGACGGCTCTGGGTCGGGGAGGTGATGACGGGCGCGGGAGCCATGGCCCGCCACGTTATGACCCTTGCGGCGCGCCTGGCCATCCTCGGCAGGCGCCTTGTTGACACCCGGACGGAGGGAGCACAATTGGCCGCACTCGAACCTTGCCGCACTCAACGAACACCTTAACGGGGGATCGCAGATGATGAAGAGCGCAGTCGTGGCGTTGGCCGTCTCGGTCGCAGTCGTCGGAGGCAGCCTCGCTCCGGCCATGGCGCAAACGAAGGATCCCGCCCTCGACAAGCTGGCCGCCGACTGGGCGGCCGCATTCGCCAAGGGTGACGCGAAGACGCTGGCCGGCTTCTACACCGAGAACGCGGTGCGGATGACCCCGGAGGGCGGCACGGTGGTCGGCCGCGCGGCCATCGAGAAGGAGTTCGCGGGGAACGTCGCGGGTCCCTGGAAGGGTGCCAAGATCGCGATCAAGGTCGGCAGCACCCATCCGGTCGGCACCGACGTCGCCGTGAACGAGGGGACCTGGGAGGTCTCGGGAGCCACCGGCCCCGACGGCAAGCCGGTGACGCTGAGGGGCAACTACGTCAATACGATCGTCAAGAAAGGCGGCGCGTGGATGATCGCGAGCAACTCGGCCGCGCCCCCGGCGCCCGCACCCACCAGGTAGCGCTGCCCCGACGGAGGCGTCCCGCTCGGACCAGCGATGGCATCCGCTGGGGAAAGGGGGTGTGTCTCTTGATCAGTGGCCTATCCGTAGACGTGGATGGCCGTGGCCTTGATCGACGCCCACAACGGGCGTCCAGCGCCGAGGCCCAGCGCGGCTGCAGCCTCTCGCGTCACCTCGGCGACGAGCACAACCCCGACGTCGAGCACCACCCGCAGCCGATCGGGCAGCGGTCGCACCTCGAGGACGCGCCCCAGGAACGCGTTCTGGGCCGAGCCCGGCAGCCGCTCGCGCGACAGCGACACCTCGGCGGGCGCGAACGCGACGAACGCGGGGCCGTGGTGATCGTCCGCGAGCACGTGGAAAGAGACGCCACTGGCGCGCGCCTCCTTCAGGCCCCGACCGTCCGCGAGGTCGGCCCGATACAGGTTGAGCCCGGCCAGCTCGGCGACGAACGCGCTGCGGGGCGCGGACAGGAGCTGCTCGCGCGTGCCGACCTGGGTCAGCCGGCCATCCTCGAGCACGGCGATCCGCTCTCCCAGGGCGAGGGCATCCACGGGGTCGTGGGTGACGAGGACGGTCGGCAGGCCGAACTCGGCGAGGAAGCGCCGTAGCTCGGAGCGCACCGATCCTCGCGTCGCCACGTCCAGCGAGCCGAAGGGTTCGTCCAGGAGCAGGAGCCGAGGCTCCGAAGCCAGCGCGCGGGCGAGCGCGCCGCGCTGGCGCTGCCCTCCGGAGAGTTCGGCCACGCGTCGCTCTCCGAGGCCGCCGAGGCCCAGTCGCTCGAGCCACCGCGAAGCCACGGCCTCCGCTTCCGCCCGACTCCGGCCACGGCACCTGGCCCCGTACCCGACGTTCTGCTGCAGCGTGAGGTGGGGGAAGAGTGCGAACTCCTGGAAGAGCATCCCGACCCGTCGCCTCTCGGGTGGAAGAATCAGTCCGTGGTCGTGGTCGTTCCAGACCTCGCCTCCGCAGACGACGCGCCCCGCGCGGGGAGGCACGAGGCCGGCGATGATGCCGAGGCACGTGCTCTTGCCGGCTCCGCTCGGTCCGACGAGCGCCAGCGTCTCGCCTTCGGCGACGGAGAACCGCGCCTCCAGCTCGAACCCGCCGAAGCTCAGCGCTGCGTCGAAATCGAGGCCGGTGTCAGGCAAGCGGCGCGCTCCAGCGCCGGGCCGCGAGCCTGGCAGCAAGGAGGGCCGCGATCGCCAGCGCGAGGGAGAGCGCCGAGATCGCGACGGCCGTCTCGAGATCGCTCTCGAGGGCCGTCATCACGGCCAGGGTCAGGGTCTGGGTCCGCCCCGGAAAGTTCCCGGCGAACATCATCGTCGCTCCGAACTCCGAGAGGGCCCGCGCCCAGGCGAGAACCAGCCCCGCGAGCAGCGCGGGTCTTGCGAGGGGGACGGTGATGGTCCAGAAGACGCGCCATGGGCTCGCTCCCAGGGTTCGCGCGGCGGTCTCCAGCCGTCCGTCGACCGCTTCGAAGCCGGCGCGCGCGGCCTTGACGAAGAACGGGCTCGCGATGAAGACCTGTGCCATCACGACAGCGACCGACGTGAACGCGATCTGTACGCCCAGGACGTCGAGCTGCCGGCCGATCAGGCTCCGCCGCCCGAAGGCGAGCAGCAGCGCGACGCCGGCGACCACAGGCGGGATCGTGATCGGAAGGTCGACGAGCGTGTCGACCACGTCCCGGCCACGGAACGGCACGCGGGCGAGCAGGTAGGCCAGCGGCATCCCCAGAGCCACGGCCAGAGCCGTGGCCACGAGCGTCGTCTTGAGCGTGAGCCACAGGGCGCGGACCGCCAGGGGCGACGAGAGGTGACGGACCAGCTCGGTGGGCGACGAGACGAGCCACAGCGCCACCAGGGGCAGCCCGATGAAGAACACGAGCGGCGCCGCGCCGAGCCACAGCAGGCTGGAGGGCGGCCTGCCCGCGTGGCCGTCTGGGAGCGGCATGCTCAGCGAGCGAAGCCGCGCTTGAGCAGGATCGCGCGCCCCTCCTCGCCCAGGACCAATGCGACGAACGCCTTGGCCTTCTCCGGAGCGGGACTCTTGACGAGCAGCCCGATGGGATACTCGGCAATGACGTTGTGGCGACCGGGTATGTCGATCACGCGGATCTTGTCCGTGGCAGTCGCCGCGTCGGTTGCGTACACGAACCCGGCATCGGCCTCGCCCAGGGCGACCTTCGAGAGCACGACCCGTACGTTGGTTTCCTGGCTGACCAGGTTCGCCTGCACGCGCGCCTGGAAGTCGTCGCCGTACAGCCCGGCTGCCGACAGCTTGCCCAGGACCTGCGTCGTGTAGCGCCCCACGGGCACGGTCGCCCCCGCCACCACGACCTTCATCCCCGGTCGCGCGAGGTCCTGGAGACGGCCGACCTTGCCGTGTTGCGCTGGCACGACGACCACGACGCGGTTGCGCGCGAACACTTGGTACGGACCGAGCAGGCCGGATGCCTCGAGGGCGTCCGCGTGGACGAGATCGGCAGAGGCGAAGACGTCGACTGCCGCTCCCTGCTCGATCTGGGTCCGCAACACCTGGCTGCCCGCAAAATTGAACTCGACCGCGGCCCCTGGATGCGACCTCTCGAAGAGTTGGCCGATCTCCTGAAAGGCTTCGGTGAGAGACGCCGCGGCCGAGACGTGCAGCGTCTCCGCGGATGAGACTTGAGCGGCGACGGCGATCACGGCGACGAGTCCGGCTCGAGCCCTTGGCATCACTGGTCTCCTTCCGGCACCGATCAGCGGAAGAGCATCACTTCCGTCGACTTGATCACCGCCACCACGTCCAGCCCGCGCCGCAGCCCCAGCGCCTCGACGGACCGACGCGTGATGACCGAGGTGATCTCCTGGCCATCGCCGAGGCGTACGACCACCTCGCTCAGCACGCCGCCTCCCCTGATCGCGACGACCGTCCCGCGCAGCTGGTTCCTCGCGCTGAGCCCCTCGAGCACCTGCCGGCCCCTGCGTGGCCTGGCAGGAACGTCCTGGCCAACACCCAGGAAGGCTCGCAGCGCCTTGACATCCGCATCCGAGTAGCGACGCCAACCGCGATGGTCGCGTCGAGGCGCCGGAACCTTGCCATCTCTTTCCCAGAGGTAAAGGCTCTTGGGCGCCACGCCCAGCAATTGACAGACTTGTGTTCGCGTCATGGGATTTGCCTCACGTGCCAGTGCTACCATGTCTTCCGCGTCGTGGCTAGTGTTACCGGGTAACCCTCCCGGTGGCAGAGGACGTGGCAAACGTTCTCCCCGCGGCTGTTCAGGCCAACGGACGCCTGCAGTCTGACTGCTTCGAGTGGTGCGCCCCGCAGGATTCGAACCTGCGACCTACAGATTCGTGGTCAGCCGGCTCCCTCAGCCACGTCAACAACTTAGCTGCCACGGCAGCGCCTGGGGGTGCACCGGGGTTGCACCTGAGAGCCATAGCGGTGAGGGACGGGCGACCCACCAAGAGACCATACGGCCCGGTCAGCGCTTCGGCTTGATGTGTTCGATCGGGAAAGCAAAGGCGTTCGGCTTAGCGACAATCGCCTGGAAGGCCTCGACCATGTCGCCGTCCGTCATCTCGCGGTGGCGTTCGAGCGGCCAGAAGACCGTCCGGAAGGGCCGCCCTTGGTCCAGCCAGCGGCGAGCGATCCTGTGGAGGCCCTTGTCGCAGGTCACCAAGACCCGTCCGTTCGCGGCCGCCCAGGCGAGCAGTTCCTCGTCGTCGTTCTTCTCGCCGAAGAGATCCACCGCGCGCACGACGTCCCAGCCCGCCCTGCGCAGTGCCTGGATGATGGAAGCGCGGACGTGGTTGTCCGTGAGGAGCGGGACTCCGGCCACTACCGGCCCGGCGTTTGCTTCTTCAGGTACTCGTCGCGGGCGCGCACGCCCTCTTCGTAGGCCCGTTCGTACTCGGCGTACTCGGCCTCGATCTCCTCGCGGTTCTCGTCCGCGTAGGCGAGCGCCGAGTAGACCTGGGCGAGGGAGAGCTTCACGGCGAAGAGCTCCTGGATCTGCTCGGGCGTCTTGCCTTCGCTCTGCGCTTGCACCACGTCGATCACGCGGATACGGGTCTTGTCGATGCAGGCCGAACCGCCGCACACCTTCGGATCCTTAGTGATGTGCGCATACGCGATCGCCTTCGAGGCGGTGGCCACGGCACCCATCTTACCCCGACGACGGCTTGACGAGAGAAACGAGCCGCTCTCAGTGGCGCGCGTTGTGTCGGCGGCGACGCCGCCCCTTGCGAAGGTGAGGTTCAGGCAGATCCCGTTCAGTGCGTTTCAGGGTTGGTGCGCCCCGCAGGATTCGAACCTGCGACCTACAGATTCGTAGTCTGTCGCTCTATCCAACTGAGCTAGGGGCGCACAGCGGACAGCAGAGGAACGCAGAGGATAGCCCGGACGGCCCGCGCGCGCAAGCGAGCTCAGCCCGTCAGCGCCGCGAATCCCGCCTTGCCGAGCACGTACAGGGCCCACGGCACCAGCACCGCGGCCGCGATCGGGCGCGGCCCCAGCCCCGTGCCGACGCGAAACCCCACGTATAAGAGGAAGAGGACGCAGAAGCTGAACAGGTCCAAGCTCTCGGCAGCCGCAAGGAGGCCGCGGGGCACGGAATCCGGCTCGAGGAGAGCGGCGAGGCTCGCCTGCAGGGCTCGCGTCGGGTTGATGGACCAGTCTGCCTTGAGGGCGAGCACGCCGAGCGCGAGAGGCTGCGTCACCGCGGCGACGGCGAGGAAGGACCAGGCGACCACCCCGAGCACCCGGCCGAAGCCGATCTCGCTGGCGAGGAAGAAGCGCAAGGTGAAGGCGTACGCGGCGCCGGCCAGCGGCACCACCAGGGGCGCGCCCAGGAGCGCCCCGACCCAGCCGAAGATCGGAAGCGCGCGCGCCTGCGTCTCGATGATG
>DASSJI010000051.1:0-21514 GCA_035691285.1 Vicinamibacteria bacterium
GAGCTGGAACAAGGCAGCGGCCGCCGCCCTGCTCGGCGTGGGGCGTGACTGGGTGCGCTACAGGATCGAGCGTTACGGGCTGAGCCGCCCGCGTGGCGGGAATAGTCCCGTTGAGCGGGAATAGTCCCGCTACGGATCCCAGTCAAGCCTCGACGAGACAACGACTTGGACCCTGGCCCGGGGATTGCCTCCTGTACAGCGACGAGGAGGATGAGATGAGATCGACACGGGCTCAGACGGCGCTGGGAACGTTGGGGGCGGCGATCATGTTCGGCTACCTCACCATGGATCTGTGGGATCGCCCGGTCCAGGCGGCTGGCGGCGACCGGGTGAGCCGCGGGAAGTACCTGGTCAACGCCATGGGCTGCCACGACTGCCACACGCCGAAGAGGATGGGAAAGAACGGCCCGGAGTTCGACTTCTCCCGGGCCCTCTCCGGTCACCCCGAGGGCGCGAAGCTGCCGCCGGCCCCCCGGCTGCCCGAGGGTCCGTGGGTCGCGACGACGTCGTGGGACCTGACGGCCTGGTCGGGACCGTGGGGCGTCAGCTACCCGATCAACCTCACCCCCGACGAGAACACCGGCCTGGGCATCTGGACGGAGGAGATGTTCTTCAAGGCGATGCGCACGGGCCGGCACATGGGGGCCTCGCGGCCGATCCTGCCGCCGATGCCGTGGTGGACCCTCGGATCCCTGAACGACGAGGACCTGTCCTCGGTCTACGCGTACCTGCGCTCGCTGCCGCCCATCAAGAACCGCGTCCCCGAGGCGGTGATCGCGCCCGCGCCCGGCGAAGGCGACTGAGCGCGGGAAGAGCAGGTGGGCCGCGGCCAGCGGCCCACCCGTCAGGCCTCCACGAGCACCCGGAACCCTCCGTAGGCCATGCGCTTCACGTCGAAGGGCATGGCCTCTCCCTGCATCATCTGCTGGAGGCGCGGGTCCTTCATGATCTTTCTGTTCACGCTGTCGCGGTGAGCGCGGGACCTGTAGACGATCCAGGAGAAGAGGACCGTCTCGCCGCGTCTCGCCCGGGCGAGGCGCGGGAACGCCAGGGCGCCCTTCACGCGGAAGTCGTCGCCGACGCACTCCCGGTACTCGAGCGCGCCATGCTCGCGCCAGATCCTCCCCGCCTTCCGCGCGATGCGGCGGTAGGCGCGCAGGTTGCGCCTGGGAACCGGAAGGACGAAACCATCGACGTAGAGCGCCATTCGATCCTCCTTAGAGCGCACGCAGGGTGCGGGCCACGTTGGCGCGGGCGGCGCGGATCGCCGGGGGAAGGCCGCCGAGCGCGCCCATGAGCAGCGCGAACAGCATTCCCGCCATGAGCAGGTCGGGGGTGATTCGGAACGCGAAGGCCAGGTGGGAGAAGGTCTGCCAGTTGATCGTGCCCGTGGTCACGCCGTTGACGGGGAGCACGGCGAGGCAGCCGAGCGCGCCTCCCACGAGCGCGATGATCAGGGCCTCGACGAAGAACGCGAGCACGATGCTCGAGCCGCCGAAGCCGATCGCCCGCAGCACCGCGATCTCGCGCGAGCGCTCGGCCACCGCTGAGTACATCGTGTTGAGAGCCGCGAAGACCGCGCCGAGACCCATGATCAGCGCGATCAGCATCCCCACGGCGTTGATGAGCGTGGAGACGACCTGCGACTGGGCCTCGTAGTAGTCCTTCTCCCGCTTGGTCTGGACCTTCAGGCGGGGATCCCCCTTCAGGGTGGCCTCGAAGGCGGCGAAGGCGTCGGGCGAACTCAGCCGCACCGTGGCGGATTGGAAGATGTTGGTCGGCCGCTGGTAGAAGCCGTTCAGCACGTTCGCGTCGGCCCAAACCTCGGAGTCGAACGCGCTGCCTTTGCCATCGAAGACGCCGACGATCGTCCAGGTCCCGGCGCCGATGCGCACCTCGGCGCCGAGATCAAGGCCGGCATAGGCGTGTTGCGCCCCCTTGCCCACGACGGCCTCCGCCAGGCCCGGACGGAGGAAGCGCCCCTCGACGAGCGCGACGTTCTGGCGGACGGCGAGGACGCGGGGCGAGACGCCGCGGACGCCGACGTTGGCATCGGTGCCGGTGTCCCGCAGCGGCAGGGCGGCGATCACGACGACCTCCGCGCTGACGAGCGGCCCTCCGGCGTCGCGTGCGATCTGCGGCGCGTCCTCGATCACGCGGACCTCGTCGAGGCTGATCGCGCTGGTCATCTCCGTGTCCGCTCCACCCCGCTGGACGATCACGTTGCCGGGGAGACCCGAGGAGGTCAAGGTCACCTTGAAGCCGCGGGCCAGCGCCAGCATCGCGATGAAGACGCCGACCGAGCCCGCGATCCCGATCACCGCCACGACGGACGAGGTCCAGCGCGCCCGGGCGCTGCGCAGGTTGTAGTCGATGGGGATGGCCACGGCCGTCAGACCCTGCGGAGAGCGTCGACCACGCTGAGGCGCATGGCGCCCAGCGCGGGCAAGAGCCCCGCGAGGAGGCCGGTGGCGAGCGCCACGAGCACGCCGGCCAGGAGGGCGGTGGCAGGGAGGTACATGAGAATGATTCCGTTCGTAAGGTCTCGCGCGGTGAGCGCGCGACCCGCCAGAAGGCCCAGGCCGCCGCCCCCGGCCGCGATGAGGAGCGACTCCGCCAGCACGAGGCCCAGCACGAAGCGGTCCGAGTAGCCGATGGCCTTGAGCACTGCCAACTCGTTCGTGCGCTCGCGGACCGAGATCGCCATCGTGTTGCCGGTCACGAGGAGCAGGGTGAAGAAGACGATCGAGCCGATCACCATGATCAGGAACTCGATGTTGCCCATCTGCTTCACGAACGAGGCGGCGAAGGCCGATTCGGTCTGGGTGCGCGTCTCCGACGTGGAGTTCGCGAACTCGGCGTCGATGGCCTTGAGGACGCTCGGCGCCTGGTTCGGGTCGGCCACGCGGACAACGTACCAGCCGACGATGCCCTTCCAGTACTCCGGCCCCTTCTCGTACATGTACCGGTGCTGCATCCAGAACTGCGTCTCGTCGTCCTGGGGGCGCGTCCCGCGGTAGAAGCCGCGCACGTTGAAGTCCCAGCTGTCGCCCCCGAGATAGCCCGGCGCCTTGAGCGGGATGCGATCGCCGAGCTTCCAGCCGAAGCGCTCGGCGAGCTTGCGGCCGAGGATCACGCCCTGCCGGTCGTCCTTGAAGGCGGCCCACTCGGCGTCGTCCACCCTGAACTCGGGGTACATGGCGAGCCACTGGTCGGGCTCGACGGCGAACTGGGCGAAGAAGTTCTTCGGGTCCTGATAGATCCCGCCGAACCAGGTGGCGTGGGCCACCTGCTTCACGCCGGGGAGGCGCTGGATGCGGGCGAGATAGGGCAGCGGGAGCGGCTGGATGAGGCCGGTCCGGCCGATGACCACCAGCCGATCCGCCCCGGCCACGTCGATGCCCTGGTTGAATCCCGCGCGCAGCGCGGCGAGCAGGGCGAAGAGCAGGAGCGCCACGAAGAACGAGCCGATCGTCAGCGTGGTGCGGATCTTCTTGCGGAACAGGTTGGCGAGGAGAAGCGGCACGAACCTCATGGGCGGACGGCCTCCGGGCGGACGCTCTTCTGGGCCTCCACCAGGACGCCCTTCTCGAGATGGAGGAGGGCGCTGGCCCGCTCCGCCGCCCGCGGATCGTGGGTCACCATCAGGATCGTGGTCTTCCGCTCGGAGACGAGGAGGCACAGCAGGTCGAGGATCTCGTCGGCGCTGCGGCGGTCCAGGTCGCCGGTGGGCTCGTCGCACAGGAGGAAGGTGGGATCGGCCACGATCGCGCGGGCGATCGCGACGCGCTGCTCCTGTCCGCCGGAGAGCTGCCGTGGAAAATGGTGCATGCGGTCGGCGAGCCCGACCAGCCGGAAGGCCGCCTCGGCGTGCTCGCGGCGCTCACGCCGCGAGAGCGGCGTCAGGAGCAGGGGCAGCTCGACGTTGCGGTAGGCGCTGAGGACGGGAATCAGGTTGTAGGCCTGGAAGACGAAGCCCACGTGTCGCGCGCGCCAGGCGGTGAGCCTTCGGCGCGACATGGAGGTGATCTCGTCGCCTGCGACGGTCACTTGGCCGGCCGAGGGGACGTCGAGTCCGCCGAGCAGGTTCAGGAGCGTCGTCTTGCCGGAGCCGCTCGGGCCCATGAAGGCGATGAACTCTCCCGCGTCCACGTCGAGGTTCAGTCCCTGGAGGACGTGGATCTCCTCGCCGCCGCGTCGGTAGCTCTTGTCGAGCCCCCTCGCTCGGATGAGGCCCGAGCCGTCGCCGCCGCCGTCCACCCTGACCATGGGTCAGCCCCCTTGCAAGAGCATACGAAAGGCGGGGGCGTTCGTCCTACGCCACGCCCCTGGATGTCTCGGATGATGGAAGGTGGTCGGGGCGAGAGGATTTGAACCTCCGACTTCCTGGTCCCGAACCAGGCGCTCTAGCCAGGCTGAGCCACGCCCCGAGTCGACGCGATACGTGAATCTACCACGAGACGGCTGGGACTGCCAGCGTCTTGACCCTTTCTTGACGCGTCCCGGCGACCTCTTGACACCGTTTTGACGCGCCGCCTCCTAGATTGGGATCGTCACGTTGGCATCGTCACGGAGGTGAGATGCGGCTGCGGGCGTCGGTGCGCGTTGCGTCCTTGTGCCTGCTGGGTGCCACGGCGATCGTCGCGGCCCAGGAGGCCGAAGCGCCCCCGGCAGCCGAGCCGGCGCGGCTGGACGTCTCCGGGCTCCTGGACGGGTACTTTGCCTACAACGCGAATCAGCCGGCCAATCACGCGAACTTCTTCCCGGGCGTCGGCACCTCGGGCCAGCGGGACAACGAGTTCGCGATCAACCTCGCCCAGGTGGACTTCGTGCTCGCGCCCAGGCCCGTGGGGTTCAAGGTCTCCCTGGGCTTCGGCAACTCGCCGGAGGTCGTGCACGCGGCCGAGGCACGGGGCATCGCAACCCATCCGGATGTGTGGCGCAACGTGGTGCAGGCTTCTGCTCAATGGCAGACGGGCGTCGGCCGCGGCCTGCTGCTCGAGGCCGGCGTCTATCCGAGCCACATCGGAATGGAGTCCTTCCAGACGCACCTGAACTGGAACTACACGCGGTCGTGGCTGGGCGAGCTGTCGCCGTACTACCAGACCGGGCTGAAGCTCGTCTATCCCTTGAGCGACCGCTGGTCGGCGCAGCTTCACCTCCTGAACGGCTGGCAGATGATCGGGGACGTCAACCGCGGCAAGAGCGTCGGCGGCCAGGTCGCCTACGGCGCGGAGCGCTTCTCGATCTCCTTCAACGGCATCATCGGGCCCGAGCTCGCGGACAACGACGACGACTACCGGGCGCTGGGCGACGTCGTGGCGACGTGGAAGGCGACGAAGAGCCTCAGCCTCGGCGTCTCCGGCGACGTGGCGCGGGAGGGCCGCCCCGACGGGAACGGCGCGGCCTGGGCGGGCGTCGGACTCTACGCGCGCTTCGCGCCGCCCGGGTCCCGGACGGCCGTCGCTGTCCGAGGCGAGTACTACGACGACGAGGACGGCGCCATCTCCGGCATCGCGCAGACGCTCAAGGAGATCACCCTGACGCTGGAACACCGGCCCGTCCCGCGGCTGATCCTGAAGCTGGAAGGGCGTTACGACAAGTCGAGCGCGCTCGCCTTCGCCGGAGACCAGGTGGACCCGGGCGGCAACCCGCTGCGCAGGGACGACCAGTTCCTGATCCTGCTGGGCGCCGTGGTCACGTTCTGAGGAGGGGGAATCGACGTGCTGCTCGTGGGAATGATCCTGCTCGGGCTCGCGTCCTTCGGGGCGATCTGGGCCTTTGTCAAGCTCTGCGACTGGGTATGAGGTGAGGCCATGTTCCTCCTGCTGCTGAGCGTGGCCGCGGGAGCGTATCTGCTCTACGCGATGCTGCGCCCCGAGCGCTTCTGAGGATCGTCATGGGGCTCGAATACGTCGCGGTCGCCTTCACGATCCTCTTCACCATCGCCACCAGCCTTCCCCTCGGGCGGTACATGGCACGCGTGTTCCAGGGCGAGAGAACCTTCCTGGATCCCGTGCTCGTGCCGATCGAGCGACTCGTGCTTCGGCTGGCCGGGGTCGATCCCGCCGAGCAGCAGGACTGGCGGCAGTACGCGCGCTCGCTGCTGGTCTCCAACGTCTTCATGTGGCTCGCGACCTTCGCGGTGGTGACGCTGCAGAAGTGGCTGCCGCTGAATCCGGACGGCATCGGCAACATGGAGGCAACGCTCGCCTTCAATACGATCTCGAGCTTCACGACCAACACGAACCTGCAGCACTACAGCGGGGAAACGGGCCTGTCGTACCTTTCGCAGATGTTCGTGCTCAGCTTCCTGCAGTTCGTCACGGCCGCGACGGGCGTAGCCGCGTGCATCGCGATCATGCGCGGCCTCCGTGGCAGCCGCCTGACGCATCTCGGGAACTTCTACGTGGACCTGACGCGGGCGACCGTCCGCGTCCTCCTGCCGCTGGCGCTCGGCGTCGGCGTCTTCCTGATCTGGCAGGGGACGCCGATGACATTCGAAGGCGCGGCCAGGGCGAGGACCCTGGAGGGCGGCGAGCAGGTGATCGCCCGGGGCGTCGTCGCGCCGGAAGTCGCGATCAAGCAGCTCGGCACGAACGGCGGGGGCTACTTCGGGCCGAACTCGGCCCATCCCTACGAGAACCCGACGCCCCTCACGAACTTCGTGGAGACCTGGTCGATCGCGATCATCCCGATGGCCATGGTCTGGACCCTCGGCCACATGGTGCGCCGCCGCCGGCTGGCCGTCATGGTTTTCCTGACGATGTTGGCCCTCTACCTGCCCATGGTGCTCTACGGGATCGCGCAGGAGGCCGGGGGCAACCCGGCCATCGCGAGGATGGGCATCGACCAGTCCACGGGCTCGATGGAGGGCAAGGAGGTGCGCTTCGGGGCGGGGCTGTCGGCGCTCTGGGGCGTGACGACGACGGTGACGTCGAACGGCTCGGTGAACTCGATGCACGACTCCTGGACGCCCCTCGGCGGTCTGATGCCTTTGGTCGGGATGTGGCTCAACAACGTCTTCGGCGGCGTCGGCGTCGGCTTCATCAACATGCTCGTCTACATCGTCGTGGCGGTGTTCGTCGCCGGCATGATGATCGGACGCACGCCCGAGTTCCTGGGCAAGAAGGTCGAAGCCAAGGAGATGAAGCTGGCCAGCCTGGCGCTCCTGTGGCATCCGCTGTCGATCCTCGTCGGCACGGCCTTCGCCTGCCACGTGTGGGCGACGACGGCCGACCCCGGCTCGACCCTGGCGTGGCTCAAGAATCCCGGGCCTCACGGCTTCTCGGAGATGCTCTACGAGTTCAGCTCGGCCACGGCCAACAACGGGTCGGGCCTCGAGGGCCTGGGCGACAACACACCGTTCTGGAACGTCGCCACGGGTCTCGCGATGCTGTTCGGGCGCTACATCCCCATCCTCGCGCCCCTGGCGCTGGCGGGCTTCCTGGCGGCCAAGCCCGCGGCGCCGGAGACCGGAGGCTCACTCCGGGCCGAGAGCGCGACCTTCGGGTTCACGCTCTGGGCCGTGGTGGTGATCCTGGGGTTGCTGATGTTCATGCCGGTCGCCGTGCTCGGGCCGATCGCCGAGCACCTGGCCGTGGGGAGCTAGGGATGCTGACCGAAGTCAAGAGAGGAGTCCTGTTCACGGTGGTCACCATGGTCCTGCTGGGAGGCGGCTACCACCTCGCGCTCTGGGCGGTCGGCAGGGTGCTGTTCCCGGCCCAGGCGGAGGGGAGCCTGGTCCGGAGGAGCGACGGCACTGTCGTCGGCTCCCGCCTCATCGCGCAGGCGTTCACGAAGCCAGAGTACTTCCATCCGCGGCCGTCCGCTGTGGACTACAACGCGGCCTCGACCGGCGGCAGCAACTACGGGCCGTCCAACCCCGATCATCTGAAGGCGGTGCGGGACCGACTCGACGCCGCCATGCAACTCGAAGGCGCGGCGGCGGGACGGGTGCCCTCGGAGCTGGTGACGACCAGCGGAGGAGGGCTGGACCCGCACATCCCGCCCGCGGCGGCCGCGTTGCAGGCTCCGAGGGTCGCACGCGCCCGAGGCGTGCCGGTCGAGCGCGTCCAGGAGCTCGTCCGGTCCCGCACCGAGATGCCCGCCCTCGGGTTTCTCGGTCGGGAGCGGATCAACGTCCTGGAGCTGAACCTGGCCCTCGACGAGTCGGTGGGAAGCGCGGCCGCGAGCCACTGAGCAGGGAGAGCGTCAAGCCATGTCCGAGCGCGCACGCAGGATCTCGATCTGGGACCCGACGATCATCCGTCAGGCCATCGTCGACTCGTTCAGGAAGCTCGACCCGCGGATCCAGGTCAAGAACCCGGTCATGTTCATCGTGGAGGTCGGCAGCTTCGTCACCACGGTGACCTGGATTCGGGAGCTGGCGGGGGGCGGCGGGAGCCCGCTCTTCACAGGACAGGTGGCCTTCTGGCTCTGGTTCACCGTGGTTTTCGCGAACTTCGCCGAGGCGATGGCCGAGGGGCGCGGCAAGGCCCAGGCGGCGACCCTGCGGAAGACCCGGGCCGAGACGATGGCGCTCCGCATCCGGGACGGCTCCGAGGAGACCGTGCCGGCGAGCACGCTGCGCGTCGGCGACGTTGTGCGGGTGGATGCGGGCCGGATCATCCCCGGGGACGGGGAGGTAATCGAGGGCGTGGCCAGCGTGGACGAGTCGGCGATCACGGGGGAGTCGGCGCCCGTGATCCGCGAGAGCGGCGGCGACCGCTCGGCGGTGACCGGGGGCACGCGGGTGCTGTCGGACTCGATCCTGGTCCGGATCACCTCCAACCCCGGGCACACGTTCCTGGACCGCATGATCGCCCTCGTCGAGGGCGCGGTTCGCCAGAAGACGCCCAACGAGATCGCCCTCAACATTCTGCTGGCGGTGCTGACCCTGGTGTTCCTGCTCGTTGTCGTCACGCTCCAGCCGTTGGCCGCGTACGCGGGCACGTCGGTACCCGTGCCCGTGCTGATCTCGCTGCTCGTCTGCCTGATCCCGACCACGATCGGCGCGCTGATCTCGGCGATCGGCATCGCCGGAATGGACCGTCTGGTGCAGCACAACGTGCTGGCCATGTCGGGCCGGGCGGTTGAAGCCGCGGGCGACGTCGACACGCTACTCCTGGACAAGACCGGAACGATCACCCTCGGCAACCGCCAAGCCGTCGCGTTCCTGCCCGGCCCCGGGGTGACTATTCAGGCGCTGGCGGACGCCTCGCAGCTCTCCTCCCTCGCCGACGAGACGCCCGAGGGGCGCTCCATCGTCGTGCTCGCCAAGCAGTTCGGGATCCGGGCGCGTGAGCTGGCGTCCCACCAGGCCGAACTCGTGCCCTTCTCGGCGCAGACGCGCATGTCGGGGATCACCTTCAACGGCAGGGACATCCGGAAGGGCGCCGTAGACGCCATCGAGAGGTGGGTCAGGGAGCAGGGCGGCCTCGTGCCGAAGGAGATCGTGGCGCAGGCCGACCAGATCGCGAAGCAGGGCGGCACGCCGCTCGCGGTCGCCGAGAACGGCCGGACGCTCGGCGTCGTGCACCTCAAGGACATCGTCAAGGGCGGGATCCGGGAGCGCTTCGCACAGCTCCGCCAGATGGGGATCAAGACGGTCATGATCACGGGGGACAACCCGCTGACGGCTGCCTCGATCGCAGCCGAGGCCGGCGTGGACGACTTCATGGCCCAGGCCACGCCGGAGGAGAAGCTGAAGCTGATCCGGCGGGAACAGGGCAACGGGCGGATGGTGGCCATGACGGGCGACGGCACCAACGACGCGCCCGCCCTGGCCCAGTCCGACGTCGGGGTCGCGATGAACACAGGCACCACCGCCGCGAAGGAGGCGGGAAACATGGTGGACCTCGACTCGAACCCGACCAAGCTCCTCGAGATCGTGGAGATCGGAAAGCAGCTGCTGATGACGCGCGGAGCCCTCACGACGTTCTCCATCGCGAACGACGTGGCCAAGTACTTCGCCATCATTCCGGCGATGTTCATCCTGGCGTTGCCGCAGCTCGCGCCGCTCAACGTGATGCGGCTCGCCACGCCGGAGTCGGCGATACTGTCGGCGGTCATCTTCAACGCCGTCATCATCATCGCCTTGATCCCGCTCGCGCTCCGGGGCATCGCCTACAAGCCGATCGGAGCGGCGGCGCTCCTGCGCCGCAACCTGTTGATCTACGGTCTCGGCGGCGTGATCCTGCCATTCGTTGGAATCAAGGCGATCGACATGCTGCTCGTGACCCTGCGGCTCGCGTAGGGGAGCGCGCCGTGGCCTCGCCGGGCGGAGCCTGTGCGGATAGGCTTAGGGCGACCTCGTGACGGAAGAACGCCCGGATCCCGACGCGCTCCTCCGGCGACTCGCGGCCGAGGAGGCGCCGAAGCGCGGCCGGCTCAAGGTCTTCTTCGGCGCCGCTCCGGGCGTCGGAAAGACCTACGCCATGCTCGAGGCCGCCCGTGGCCGGCGCGCCGAGGGCGTCGACGTGGTGATCGGCTGGATCGAGACGCACGGGCGCGCCGAGACCGCCGCCCTGACCGACGGGCTGGAGCGGGTGGCGCCGCGCGCGCTCGAGTACCGCGGCGTGTCGCTCCGCGAGTTCGACCTCGACGCTGCCCTCGCGCGAAGGCCTGCCCTGATCCTCCTGGACGAGCTCGCTCACACCAACGCCTCCGGCTCGCGCCATGCGAAGCGGTGGCACGACACTCTGGAGCTTCTCGAGGCCGGCATCGACGTCTACACCACCCTCAACGTCCAGCATCTCGAGAGCCTCAACGACCTGGTGAACCAGGTGACCGGCGTCGTGGTCCGGGAGACCGTCCCCGACCGCGTGCTCGACGACGCCGACGACGTCGAGTTCGTGGATCTGCCTCCCGACGACCTCCTGAAGCGCCTCGCCGAGGGGAAGGTCTACCTGCCGGACCGCGCGGCGCAAGCGGTCAAGCACTTCTTCCGGCGCGGGAACCTGCACGCGCTCCGCGAGCTGGCGCTACGCCGCACCGCCGAGCACGTCGACGCCGACGTGAGGGCCTACCGCCGCGACCACGAGATCGAGCCGACCTGGCCGGTGGCCGAGCGCATCCTCGTCTGCGTCCGCCCGAATCCCGAGAGCGACCGTCTCGTGCGGGCCGCGCGGCGCATGGCGGCCCGCCTCAAGGCGCCCTGGATCGTCGCGTACGTCGAGGACCCGACGCAGCCGCCGCTCTCGGCGGAGGAGCGCAAGGCTCTCGGGGACACGCTTCGGCTGGCCGAGGAGCTGGGAGCCGAGACCGTCTCGCTCTCGGGTGGGATCGCCGAGACCCTCCTCGACTTCGCCCGCCAGCGCAACGTGAGCCGGATCGTGATCGGCAAGCCCGTGCATTCGCGCCTGCGCGACCGCCTCAAGGGCTCGCTGCTCGACGAGATCGTGCGGGGCAGCGCCGGGATAGAGGTGATGGTCATCCCCGGCGGGCAGGCGCTGGGGAAGAGCGCGCCCAGGGCGGAGCGAAGCAGGACGCGGGGCTACGCCTGGGCCGTGGGCACGGTGCTGGCCTGCACGCTCTTGTGCTGGGCGATGTTCCGGCGCTTCGACAACTCCAACCTGATCATGGTGTACCTGCTGGGGGTGGCCTTCGTGGCGGCGCGTCACGGCCGCAGACCCTCGGTGCTGGCGGCCGTGCTCAGCGTGGCGGCCTTCGACTTCTTCTTCGTGCCTCCCTACCTGACGTTCGCGGTGTCGGACACGCAGTACGTGATCACCTTCGCGGTGATGCTGGGGGTGAGCCTGCTCATCAGCACGCTGGCGGTGCGGGTCAAGGCCCAGGCCGAGGACGCGGCGCGCCGCGGGCAGCGGACCCAGGCGCTCTACGACCTGACGCGCGAGCTGGCGACGGCGACCGCCGCGGCGGAGATCGCCCGCGTGACGTCCCGGCACGTGTCCGACCTCCTGCGCGGGCCGGCGGAGCTGCTGCTGCCCGAGGGCGACGGCCGCCTCGCGCCGGCCCTCGACCCGGGCATGAGCGAGACCCGTGAGACCGCCGTGGCGCAGTGGGTCTTCGAGCACGGGCGCCCGGCCGGGCGGGGAACCGAGACGCTACCGGGAGCGGCGGCGCTCTACCTGCCGCTGCGCGGCGCGGGCTCCGGGCTCGGCGTGCTCGGCGTTCAGCCGGACGAGGCTCTGCAGCCTCTGGCCCCAGACCAGATGGAGCTGCTCGAGACTCTGGCGCACCAGGCCGCGTCGAACCTGGAGCGCGTGCGGCACGCCGCCGAGGCGGAGCAGGCCCGCGTGGCCGCCGAAACGGAGCGGCTGCGGAGCACGCTCCTGAGCTCCGTGTCGCACGACCTGCGAACCCCCCTGGCGGCGATCACCGGCGCGGCCAGCAGCCTGGTCGCGGGCTCGCAGCTGTCCGACGGGGCCGAGGCCGAGCTGAAGCAGACGATCCTCGAGGAGTCCGAGCGTCTCAACCGCCTGGTCGGGAACCTGCTCGACATGACGCAGCTCGAATCGGGCACCCTCAAGCCGCGCAAGGAGTGGCACTCTCTGGAGGAGGTGGTCGGGTCGGCCCTCGCCCGGTTCGACGCCGCTCTCGATGGCCGGGACGTGCGTGTCCGCGTCGCGGAGGACGTGCCGCTCGTCGCCATGGATCCGACCCTCGTCGAGCAGGTGCTGGTCAACCTCCTGGACAACGCCCTCAAGCACACGCCGCCCGGAACCGCCATCGCGATCGAGGCCAGGCTGGACGCCGGAGCCGTCCGGGTCGAGGTGGCCGACGAGGGGCCGGGTCTCCCCGCGGGGACCGAGGAGCGGGTCTTCGAGAAGTTCTTCCGAGGAGCCTCCGACAGCAGGGGCTTCGGGCTGGGACTGCCGATCTGCCGTGCCATCGTCACCGCCCACGGCGGCCGGATCTGGGCGGAGGCGCGCCCTTCCGGCGGGGCCGCGTTCGTGGTCACGCTGCCGGCAGGCGAAGCGCCGCCCTTGCCGCCGGCCGAGGCCGATGAGCGACTCGACTGAGCCGCTGGTGCTCGTGGTCGAAGACGAGCCGCAGGTGATGCGCTTCCTCCGCGCGACGCTTCCGGGCAACGGGTATCGTCTCGTCGAGGCTCCCTCCGGGGCCACGGCCCTGGTCGAGGCGTCCACGCGCTCGCCCGACCTGATCCTGCTCGACCTCGGCCTGCCCGACCTCGACGGCATCGAGGTGACCCGCAGGATCCGCGAGTGGTCGCAGGTGCCGATCATCGTCCTCTCGGCCCGGGGCCAGGAGAGCGACAAGATCCAGGCGCTGGATGCGGGCGCCGACGACTACCTGACCAAGCCGTTCGCGGTCGGGGAGCTGATGGCGCGCATGCGGGTTGCGCTGCGGAACGCCTCGCGTCGCGGCGCCGAGCCGGAGGCCGTGTTCGAGGTCGGCGACCTCCGCGTCGACCTCGCCGCCCGTCGGGTGTACAAGGACGGCGAGGAGGTGCGCCTGACGCGCACCGAGTACGGCCTGCTCGCGGTCCTCGTGAGGCATGCGGGCAGGGTGCTCACCCATCGGCAGCTGTTGAACCAGGTGTGGGGTCCGGGCTCGGTCGGTCAGTCCCACTACCTGCGCGTCTACATGGCCCAGCTGCGGCACAAGCTGGAGAAGGACCCGGCCCGCCCGCGGCACCTCGTGACCGAGACCGGGGTGGGCTATCGCCTGAAGTCGGAGTGAGCGAAGCGCGCGGGAGGCCCTGGCCCCCGACCTCCCGCGCCGGAACGCGGCCTCAGAACCTCGCCGCCGCGAGCTTCACGTCGGCGTTCGCCCACGCCTTCTGGAAGCGCCGCTCGACGGCGGACGCATCCTTGCCCTGGGCGCGGATCGCCTGGGTGAGGCCGAAGAGCGACCAGCCGTTGTCCGGGTTGCGACGCAGGTCCTCCCAGAAGATCGTCTCGGCTTCGCGGGCGTAGCCGGCCTCGAGCAGGACCGCGCCGAGCGCCTGACGCACGGGGTAGTGGTACTCGGTGGGCTCGGTGTAGACGAGGCTGTCCTCGAGGCGCACGCCGCGCTCGAGGTGCGCGATCGCCTGGTCGTAGTCCTTGCGCTTCGCCGCGATGTCCCCCGCCAGCACCTCCGGCGCGACCGCGAGGATCGTGTCGGCGGTGTTCTGCGAGAAGAGCGGCGCCTTGAGGGCCGGGTCCGCGGCGACCTTGCGCAGCGCGGCCAGCTCGATGTCCGCGTCGGCAAGCTGCCCCTTGGCCGCGAAGGAGAGGCCGCGGGCGTAGTGCCAGGTCCCCTTCAGGAACAGGTTGTCCGGCGGAGCCGGCTCGCTGAGCATCTCGTCCCACTTGCCGAAGCGGGTGAGCGCGTAGTAGGGCACCACGCGGAACGCGGCGAGCAGGGGCAGCCCCTTCAAGGCCTCGTCGCTGACCTTCGAGGCGACCTTCCGCGCCGACTCAATCGCCATGGCGCTCTTGCCCTCCATCGTGGCCGCGAACCAGAGGAAGTGGACGTTGTGGGGGTAGTACGCCATCGGGTAGATGCCCTGGGCGCGGCACTGGGAGATGTAGTCCTCGTCGGCCAGCGCCGCCTTCTGGTTCGAAGCGACGGCGTCGGCATAGCGCCCGACGCGCTGGTAGATGTGCGAGGGCATGTGGACCATGTGGCCGGCGCCGGGCATGAGCGGCAGCAGCCGGTCGGCGGCGGCCTCGGCGCGCTCCGGGTGGTGAGCCTCCATGAGGTGGATCCAGTAGTGGAGGGCGCCGGGGTGGTTCGGGCTGCGGTTCAGCACCTTCTGGATGACGCCCTCGGCCTCCACGGTCTCCGGGTAGGGCGCACCGTCGTTCGTCCAGTAGTTCCAGGGACGCAGGTCCATCAAGGACTCGGCGAAGATTGCCGCGGCGTCGAGATCGTCGGGAAAGCGCCTGGTCACGTCGCGCATGGCGTCGGCGAAGGCCTTGTCGGCGGCGGCCCGGTCGGCGGCCTTGCCCGTGTAGCGCTTGGCCAGGGCCTCGATGTACGCGCGCTCGCGCGCCGAGGCCTTGCCCTTCAAGGACACGGCCTTCTGCGCCGCCTCGTACGCTTTGGGCTCGTCGTCGGGGCTCATGGCGACGTTGATGTTCGGGCCGAGCACCAGGGCCTGGCCCCAGTAGGCCATGGCGCAGCTCGGGTCCAGGCGCGCGGCCTCCTTGAATGCGCGCGCGGCTTCGGCGTGGTTGAAGCCGTAGGCGAGGTTCACCCCCTGGTTGATGAAGAGCTGTGCCTGCTTCGACTTCGTCGTGACGGGAAACACGTGCTTGCCCAGGTTCTGCAGGCGCGGCGCCAGCTCGCCTTTCGGGCCGGGCGCGTCCGCCTCGGGCGAGTGCTCGTAGTGCTTGTGGGTGGCCTTCTCGTCGGCGCGGGCTGGTGTCGGGAGCCCAAGGGCCCAGGCAAGCGCCACGCACGTCGGCAAGAGGGAGAGAGAAGATCCCTTCATGATTCACCTCTTCTGATCAGGAATCCGCATGCTGTCACGGCGCGCTCGAGGTGGCAAGCGCCGGCGCTCAGAAGGCGAGGATCAGACCCCCCGTGAAGTCCCACTGCCAGAACGTGGATCCTTCGTAGGCGAAGACGCAGCGCCCGTTCGAGCAGAAGGCGCCCGCGGATCCGCTCACGAACGTCGCGTAGCCGCGGGCGTCGAAGCGCAGGCCCATGCGCTTGGCCGGGAAGAACTTCAGCCCGCCGCCGATGCTGCCCGAGAAATACGTCTCCGAGTCGAAGCTCTTCGGCGCAAAGCGCGTCGCGCCCAGGAGGAGCCCGATGTACCACCTCGCGCCGGGGTTCCCGACCTCCTGCAGGACGCCGGCCTGGTAGTACTCCACGGCGAGATCGCCGAAGTCCGCCCCCAGGAGCGTCTCCGCCTCCACGTGCGAGTCCTGTCGGCTGTACAGCAGCTCGATCTTGAAGTTGTTGCTCTTGAGGTTGAAGTCGACCAGGCCGCCGTAACTCAGGCTGTTCTCGATGTCGAAGCCGGGGCCGCCCTCGATGACGCTGAAGCCGCCGCCGGTCCGATAGCCGGCGAAGGGCGTCAGCTCGACGCGCTCCTCGCCGATCACGGGACCGCCTTGCGCGGCGGCCCGGGCCGCAGCCGCAATGGTCAACAGAAGCGTGAACGCGAGCCGATGGCGATTCATCTCGCTCCGATCCGGCCGCCGAAGAGGTCCGGGCGCGGCCGCGCGGATTCTGCCACAGGTGGGCGCCGCTCCGCCCCTACCTCGCCTCGGAGACGGCCACGTCGCCGTCGCCGCCAAGGGTCAGGGGCGGCGGCTCCTCCTGGATCAGGTAGCCGAACTCGCCGCGGAACTGGTCGAGGGTGAGGCCCACCGTCGCCGCGAACTTGGCCAGCTCGTGAGGGTCCTCGAAGTCGTCGCGGCGGAGCCGGATCATGTAGCGGCGCGCGATCGCGTAGCGCGTGGAGTGGATGTCCACCAGGCGCACGCGAGCCTTGCCGGTCTGGGGATCGAGGAGCTTCGCGAAGGGGATCGCCACGAAGTGGCCGCCCTGGAGCGAGACCATGGCGGCGTTCCCGCCGGAGAGCAGGAACTTGGCGGCGCAGTAGCCGAGGTCGCGGGTGTACTCCATGTCGTAGGGAATGGGATCGGCGCAGCGCAGCTCGTAGCCGATGTTCTTGGCGACGATGGTGGTCTTGAGGCCGAACCCCTTCAGGCGCGCCTGCACCTGCGCCTTCAGGATCTCGCCGATGTTCACCTCGGCGATGCGCACGTTGCCGTGGGCGTCGCGCTCGACGTCCTCGAGGCGCGCCAGGTCCTCGGAGTCGATGGCGAGGACGAGGCCCTCGGCCAGCACGGCGACGCCGTCCCGCCTTCCGTAGCTGAGGCGCTTCAGGATCGCGCCGACCAGCGTGTCGACGACGGTCTTCAGCCGGATGCGGCCGCTCCACTCCTCGGGGATCAGGGTCAGGGTGGCGCCCGCGGACTTGCCGATGCCGAGGGCGAGGTGGCCGGCCTTGCGGCCCATGGCGACGACGAAGTACCAGCGCGAGGTTGTCTTGGCGTCCACCATGAGGTTCTTCACGATGTCGACGCCGATATGGCGCGCGGTCTGGAAGCCGAAGGTGTCGACCTGCGGAGGCAGGTCGAGATCGTTGTCGATGGTCTTGGGCACGTGGACGACCTGGATCCGGCCGCCGGCCTTCTCTTCGAGCTTCATCGCGGAGAAGGCGGTGTCGTCGCCGCCGATGGTGATGAGCTGGGAGACGTTCAAGCGCAGGAGCGAGATGACGGTGTTCTCGAGGTGCTGGGGGTTCTCGGTGGGGTTGGCGCGCGAGATCCCGATGTGGGAGCCCCCGCGGAAGTGGATCCGGCTGACGGCCTCGATGGTGAGCGGCGCGACGTGGTCCACGTCGCCGTGCATGATCCACTCGAAGCCGTCGCGCAGACCGACGACCTCCACGCCCTCGAGCACCCCGCGGATCGTCGCGGCGCTGATGACGCTGTTGATGCCCGGGGCGGGCCCGCCGCCGACGAGGATGGCCAGCTTCTTGGGATGGCTCATGGTCACGGCCCTGCCTTGGGATCTTACGGCGAATCGGGCGACGATGGCGCATGGACTGTCGCGCTGCCGCCGCCCTCTCCCTCGTGCTCGCGGCCGGAGCGGGATGCGGCCGCGGGCCGGAGCCGGGACGCGCGGAGCCGAGGCCGGAGGCCGCGGAGCCCGGCGCCGACCGGCTGCGCTGGGACCTCGTCTACGAGCGCACGGTGGAGGGGCAGCGCGACATCTTCGTCGCGCCGGCCGGGGGTGGGCCGGAGATTCGGCTGACGGACCATCCGGCCGAGGACGGGCTTCCGCGCTGGACGCGCGACGGAGGCGCCATCCTGTTCTCCTCCGACCGCACCGGGACGCGCCAGCTCTGGGAGATCCCCGCCGCCGGTGGAGCGGCGCGGCGGCTGCGCGCCAACGACTCGGAGGACTCGGAAGCGGACCCGTCGCCCGACGGCGGGCGCGTCGCGTTCCTGTCGAAGGTCGAGGGACCTCAGGCGCTCTTCGTGCTCGACCGGGCGACAGGCAGGGCGCGGGCCCTGGTTCGCCACGGCCGCAACATGAAAGGCGGACGCGCCGTCCTCGGGAACCCGCACTTCAGCCCCGACGGGAAGCGGATCGTCTTCTCGTCGAACGTGAGCTTCGGGCATCAGATCTACGTCGTCGACGTCGCGACCGGTCGGGAGACGCAGGTGTCGCCGGTCACATCGGGCGGCTGCGAGCCGCGCTTCAGCCCCGACGGGCGCAGGGTCGTCTACGTGAGCCGACGGCTGTGGAAGGTACGCAGCCGCATCGTGGAGCACGACCTGGACAGCGGCCGCGAGCGCGTCCTGGTTGACTGGGACGCCCTCAACTACGACCCGGCCTACTCGCCCGACGGCAGCGAGCTGGCGCTGGCCTCGACGCGGGAGGGGAAGTACGCGATCTACAGGGTGCGGCTCGCGGATGGCCGCGCCTGGCGCGTGACCTCCGGCCCGGGTGAGGCACGCTATCCGGACTACCGGCCCCGCTGAGCCCGGCGCCGGCTCGGCTTGCTTGGACACGCACTGAAGGGCACCATGCGTCCCGGATGGCGAACCCCCGCGTCCTCGACTTCAAGGACCATCGACGCGAGCTGGACGCCAACCGCTACGTCTACGCCGTCGTGTCTCGACGCGCCAGCGGGCTCTCGATCGGCGTCAACCTGAATCCGGACAAGGTGTGCAACTTCGACTGCCCGTATTGTCAGGTGGACCGAACGACCCCGGGATCGGCCGGGGCGGTCGACGTCGAGGCGCTGAAGGGCGAGCTGGTGACGCTCCTGGACGAGGTCGCCGCCGGGCGGCTCTGGGAGCGGCCGCCCTTCGACAGCACGGCGCCGGCCCTCAGGAGGGTCGCGGACATCGCGTTCTCCGGGGACGGCGAGCCCACGACGCCGGCGGAGTTCCCGCAAGCGGCGCGGGCGGCGCGCGCGGCACGTGACTCCCGCGGCCTGTCGATCCCGATTCGCCTCATCACCAACGCCACCATGTTCGACCGCCCCCGGGTGCGTGCCGCCCTGGCCCTCTTCGACGAGCTCTGGTGCAAGCTGGACGCGGGCACGGAGGGTTACTTCCGCCTGATGGACGGCACGCGCTTTCCGTTCGACCGGGTCTTGGCCAATCTTCTGGCCGTGGCCCGCGAGCGCCCCATCGTCATCCAGGCCATGTTCCTGGCCTGGGAGGGGCACGGCCCCTCCAGCGAGGAGATCGGCGCCTGGGTCGGCCGGCTCGAGGCCATCCGTGACGGCGGGGGAGCGATCGACCTCGTGCAGGTGTACACGGTGGCCAGGCGGCCGGCGGACGCGCGGGTCGCGGCGCTGGAGCCAGCCGCGGTCGAGGCCATCGCCGCCCGGGCCCGGGAAGCGGGGTTCCGGGCCGAGCCGTACGCCTGAGGCGGAGTCGCGGGCCGGCCTCGGCTGTGAGACACTAACAGTCCGTTTTCCTGGGTCCTGGGCGGATGAGCCAGCCGTCACGACGAATCCTGGTCCTCGACGACGAGCCGCTGAGCCGTGGGCTGGTCGAGAGCGTCGTGGCGCCCGATGGCTTCGCGGTCCGCGCCACGAGCGATCCGAAGGACGCGGTGGCGTGGGCGCGCCAGAACACCGGCGGCGTGCTCCTCGTGGACATCATGCTGGGCGCCATGGAGGCCGTGCCGCGCTGGCAGCGCCGGCGCAGCGACCCGCCGGGTGCCGCCGAGGTCGTGCCCGACGACGGCTACGCGCTGCTGCGGCCCGTGGACGCCGACCCGAGCCTCGGCCGCTGTCCGGTGGTGGTCCTGCGCGACCCGCGGCAGACGACGGTCTGGGCCGACCCGCTGCGCTTCGCCGTGATCGGGTACGTCCGGAAGCCCGTGGACGGCGAGGTCCTGATCAAGCGGCTCCGCGACATGTTCTACCAGGAGTCGGCGAGCGGCCGCCGCTCGGAGCCCACGCCGGGCTTCGACCTGCTCCCGAAGGCGTTGCGCGTCGCCCTCGTCGTGGACGCCGACGCCTCGTTCCGGGCCTTCATCCGCGGGCTGCTCGAGCCGGCAGGGTTCACGGTCCTGGACGCTTCAGACGGGGAAGAGGGCCTGGGGCAAGCCAAGGCACGGCGTCCGTGGCTGATCCTGAGCGAGGCGAACCTGGCCAAGCTGGACGGGTTCGAGTTCTGCCGGCAGGTGCGCCGGCACAGCCTGCTGCGCCACACGCCGTTCGTGTTCATCTCGTCCTGGGACGACTTCAGCGCCCGCTACCACGGCGTCACGATCGGCGCCGACGACTTCTTTTCCAAGGGCACCCCGTCGTCCGAGATCCTGGTGCGCTTGCAGATCCTGCTGAGCCGCTACGCGGACGTGCGCGGACGGCGCAAGACCGATGCGGGCCTCGAGGGCGGTATCGAGCTGATCGGGGCCACGGGGCTCCTGCAGATGTGCCACATCGGGCGCTTCACAGGCACGTGCACCGTGCGCTCGGGCGAGCGCTGGGTCCAGGTCCGGATGCGCGACGGCGAGATCCTCGGCGCGCGCTCGCCGCTCAGCGACGGCCAGCAGGCCGTCTTCGAGCTCCTGGCCTGGACGCGAGGGCACTTCGAGTTCGTGGTCGGCGATCCCGGCCCCGGCGAGCCCATCGCGCGCTTCGACTACCTGCTCCTCGAGGGCTGCCGGCTGCTGGACGAGGCCGACCGGAGCGAGCCCAGCGAGGAGGTCGGCGCCTCGGCCTCGGACGCGCCTGCGAACTAGCCTCGCGTTGCCTTCGTATCGCTTCCTCGTCACTGGCCGCGTGCAGGGCGTGGGCTTCCGCTACTTCGCGCGTCAGCGGGCCGACCGGCTGGGCGTCACCGGGTTCGCACGCAATCTGGCCGACGGCGCCGTCGAGGTGATCGCGGAGGGCGAGAGGGAGGCCCTGGAGGCGTTCGAGGACGCCCTCCGCCAGGGGCCCTCGTTCGCGGACGTCATGAACGTGGACCGCACCGAGATCCCCCCTCGCGGCGACCGCGGCTTCTACGTCCGCTGAAAGGAACGAAGTGAACGAAGCCCTGCTCGAGAGCCTGAAGGCCCGCATCCGCGACGTGCCCGACTTCCCGAAGAAGGGGATCGTGTTCAAGGACATCACGACGCTGCTGCAAGAGGCGGCCGGCCTGCGCGACGCCGCCGGAGCATTGGCAGACCTTTGCCGCGAGCGTCCTGCCGACAAGGTCCTCGCGATCGAGAGCCGCGGCTTCATCTTCGGCGGCCTCTTGGCCGACCGCCTGGGCAAGGGCTTCGTGCCGGTGCGCAAGCCCGGGAAGCTGCCGTACCGGACCCTCCGGGCGTCGTACAAGCTCGAGTACGGGGAGGACTCCCTGGAGATCCACGAGGACGCCCTGCTCCCCGGCGAGCGCGTCCTGGTCGTGGACGACGTCATCGCCACCGGCGGCACGGCGCGCGCCGTCGGCGACCTCGTCGCGCGGATGGGCGCCTCCGTCTCCGCCTACGCCTTCCTGATCGAGCTGACGTTTCTCAACGGCCGCGACCAGCTGGCCGACGCCGAGGTGCTGAGCCTGAT
>DASSJI010000052.1:0-26352 GCA_035691285.1 Vicinamibacteria bacterium
ACGAGCTTCTGGCCCGAGGAGGCGCGCTACGTGATGCCGTGCCATGACGACCTCGCCGACAAGGTCACGAGCGAGATGCGGCTCGGCCTGCCGCGGGGCTGGCGGGCGATGGCCAATGGCGTGCTCGTCGAGTCGAGGGATGAAGCCGGGATGCGGGTCGTGCACTACCGTCTGGACCAGCCGCACTCGCCCTACCTGATCGCATTCGTGGCCGGGGAGTACGAGGAGGTCGCCGCGGGCTCGACGGGCGTGCCGATCTCGCTCTTCGTCTATCGGGGGCGGGGCGAGGACGGCCGCCGGAGCTTCGCCCGCGCCTCCGAGATGCTGGCGTTCCTCGCGGAGACGACGGGCCATCCGTACCCGTGGCCCAAGCTCGCCCTGTCCGTGGCCGCCGACTTCGTGCACGGCGCCATGGAGAACGTGTCCGCGATCACCTTCTCGGACCGCCATCTCCTCGACGCCCGAGCGCGGCTCGACAGCTCCGCCGACGAGGTGCTGGCCCACGAGCTCTCGCACCAGTGGTGGGGCGACCTCGTGACGCCCGCCTCGTGGAACGACGTGTGGCTCTCGGAGGGCCTCGCCACGTACTTCACCGACCTCTGGATCGAGCGCGACCAGGGCGCCGATGCCGCGGCCTGGAGGCGGCTCGAGCACGGCGAGGCGTGGAGGGCCGTGGACCTGCCGGCGCGGCGACGCGCCGTCGTGCCGGACGGGAGCGTGGAGCCCTGGTCGCTCCTCGACGCGAACGTGTACGCTCGACCCGCCCTCGTCCTCGCCCAACTCCGGGTCCTCGTGGGAGAGGGCGCCTTCTGGAACGGGCTCCGCACCTTCCTGGGGCGTCACGCGCTCGGCAGCGCCGGCACCGCCGACTTCGAGTGGGCGTTGACCGCCGCCGCGGGCCGTGAGCTGGGCTGGTTCTTCGAGCAGTGGCTCCGGCGGCCCGAGCGGCCGTCCCTTCGTGTCGCGTGGCGCTGGGACGCCGAGGCCGCACGCGTCTCGCTCTCGGTGCGGCAGGAGCCCCCGGCCTTCGTCCTGCCCGTGGAGGTGAGGCTGATCGGAAGGGCGGGGGCGCGGGTCCGGAGGATCTTCGTCGAGCGCGCGACGCAGGACTTCTCGATCCCGGCGGACGAGGAGCCGCTGTCGGTCTCCCTCGACGCGCTCACCCATGCCGTGGCCGCGGTCGACATGCCGCGGCCGGCGGCGGAGCTGGCCGTCGACCTGACGCGCGGCGCCACCGCCGCGGACCGCGCCCTCGCGGCCCGCGCCCTGGCCGCCGGGCCGCGGACCGAATCCGTGCCCGTCCTGGCCTCGGCGCTCCGCGCGGACGGCTTCTGGGGCGTGCGCGCGGAAGCCGCCCGCGCCCTGGGCCGCCTGGGCGGCGCTGACAGCCAGGAGGCCCTCGCCGGGGCCTGGCGCGACGCGGATCCCCGCGTGCGTGCGGAGGCGGCGGAGGCGTTCGCTGCGATCGGAGGTGCTTCGGCCGCGGGCGCCCTCCAGGACCTCCTGCGAAGCGATTCGAGCGACCGCGTGACGGGGGCGGCCTTGCGCGGCCTGGGCGCCTCGCGCGGGGCGGGAGCCTGGGAGACCCTGGCCGCCGCGCTCGGCCGAGTCTCGGCGCCCTCCCGGATCCAGACCGCCGCCCTCCAGGGCCTGGCCGCCCTCGGGGACACGCGCGCGGTTCCACTGCTCCTCGAGCATTCCTCGCCCGGGCGAGACCCGCAGCTGCGCCGTGAGGCAGTCGACGCTCTCGCCCGGCTGGGACGCGGCCAGGGCGTCGTCGCCTCGCGGCTCCTTCGGCTGCTCTCGGACACGGACGGAAGCGTCCGGGTCGCCGCGGCCAAGGCCCTCGCTCGGCTGGGCGACCCCGCTGTGCGCGACGCCCTCCGGGCGGCGGCCGCCGCCGAGGATCATCCGGGGCATCGCCGCGACCTCGAGGCGGCGCTGGAGGAGCTGCAGGGCCCTCCGTGAAACGCCTGGCCGGCCTCGTGTAACCTCGGTCCATGCGCGACGTGGTCGAGGACGTCGACCGCTGGCGGGCAAGCGGCGAGAAGGTCGCCCTGGCCACGGTGGTCTCGAGCTGGGGCTCGGCGCCACGCCGGGCGGGGGCCAAGATGGCCGTCAGCGCTGGCGGCGGCCTCAGCGGCTCGGTGAGCGGCGGCTGCGTCGAGGGCGCCGTCGCGGCCGAGGCGCGGGCCGCCATCGCGGACGGACGGCCGCGGCTGCTCCACTTCGGCGTTGCGGACGAGACCGCCTGGTCCGTGGGCCTCGCCTGCGGCGGCAAGATCGACGTCTTCGTCGCTCCGCTGGACGACGCGCTCTACGGCGCGCAGCGCGAGGCGCTCCGGGAAGACCGCGCCGTCGCGACAGCCACCGTCATCGACGGGGAGGGCCTCGGCCGAGCGGCGCTGATCGAACCCTCGGGACGGACCCTCGGCTCCCTGGGCGGCGCGGTCGAAGGCGCGGCGCGCGAGGCCGCCCTGGACGCCGTCCGCGCCGGCGAGTGCCGCCGACAGCGCATCGGAGCGGTCGAGCTGTTCTTCGAGCCGCTCCTGCCGCCGCCCACGCTGGTGATCGTCGGCGGCGTCCACGTCGCCGTGGCTCTCGTGGCCCTGGCCAGGACCCTCGGCTACCGCACCGTGGTCGTCGATCCGCGGCGCGCCTTCGGCAGCGCGGAGCGCTTCGCCCATGCCGATCGGCTCCTGGACGCCTGGCCCGACGAGGCGCTGGGCTCCATCGCCATCTCGCCCTCGACCGCCGTCGCCGTCCTGTCCCACGACCCGAAGCTCGACGATCCGGCGCTCCTCGTCGCGCTGCGCAGTCCGGCCTTCTACGTCGGCGCGCTCGGAAGCACGAAAACCCAGGCGAAGCGCCGCGCGCGGCTCCAGGAGGCCGGCCTCGGCGAGGTCGAGCTCGGGCGTCTCCACGCGCCGATCGGCCTTCCCCTCGGCGGCCGCGCACCCGAGGAGATCGCGCTGGCGGTGATGGCGCAGATCGTTTCCGCGCGCCACGGGAGGTCCTGATGATCGGGCGAGACCGACGCTACGGCAGGTATTTCGACAGCCAGCTGGTCTTGCTGAGGTCCGAGTAGAGCACGAGGCCGATCAGGAGGAAGAGCGCCATCGCGCCGGCGTTCATGATCCAGGTCTTCACCTCGATGCTGAAGTCCCGGCGCACCACGCCCTCGCCGAGCAGGATCGCCAGGTGGCCCCCGTCCAGGGGCGGCAGCGGGAAGAGGTTCATGATCCCGACCTGGAGGCTGATCACCGCCACGAGGTAGCAGAGCGCGCCGAACCCTCCGCGGGCGGCGTCGCCCGAGGCCTTCGCGATGCCGAGGGGCCCCATCATCGTCTTGGGCGAGATCTGCCGCTTCAGCAGCCGGCCGAGGATCTCGAAGGTCTGCTTCGTCATCCCCCAGCTCCAGCGGGCCGCCTCGCGCACCGCCGGAGCGAGGCCCAGCTTCTTCGAGATCGTCTTCGGACCCACGCCGATGCGCGGCCCCTCGCCCTTGTCGACCGGCGTCACGCTCAGCTCGCTGACCTCGCCGGCCCTCCAGATCGTCAGGACCAGCGGCTTCCCGGCGGCCGAGGCCACGAGCGGCGGGATCTCCAGGAACGAGCGGATCGGCGTGTCGCCGATCCTCAGGATCGCGTCGTCGGGCTTCAAGCCGGCGGCCTCGGCCGGGAAGCCTGCCTGGATCGCGCCCAGCCGGACGAGGGGGTAGACGCCGATCGTCCCAACCTTCTCGACGCCGTCCGCGCCTGCCTTGACCACGACGCTCCGCTCCTCGGCGCCGCGCCGCACGCGCAGGTCGATCGTGGCCTCGGGACGGATCAGGATCGCGTACTGGGCGTCCTCCCAGCTCCTCTGGGGCTTGCCGTCGATGGCGACGATCTCGTCGCCGGGCTGCAGGCCCGCCTGCTGGGCGGGCGAGCCGGCGTCGACGGCCCCGACGATCGGCCGGTCGAAGAGGCTGGCGTCCACCTGGAACCCGACCATGTAGAGCCCGGTGAGGACCGCGATCGTGAGCACGCCGTTCGCGAACGGCCCCGCCACGTAGACCAGGAAGCGCTGCCAGCGCGGGCGCGCCGTGAAGTCGCGCCCGTCCCCCAGGCCGCTCGTGTCCTCGGACAGCCGATCGTCGGGCTCCCCCTCGAGCTTGACGTAGCCGCCGAGCGGGATGGCGGACAGCCGGCAATCGGTGTCTCCCCACCTGAACCCCAGGAGGCGTTTGCCGAAGCCGAAGGAGAACACGAACACCCGCATTCCGAAGGCCTTCGCAGTGATGAAGTGACCGAACTCATGGAAGAAGATCATCACGCCGAGGACGAGGATGAACGACGCGATGTTGGTGAGGATGTCCATGCGGCTCCAGGGTTACGAGGCGGCCCGCGCGGCCGCGTGGCGTTCGAGGATCGTGCGGCTCGTGGACCGGGCCCACCCGTCCGCCTCGAGGACGTGCTCGAGGGACCGAAGCGGCTGCGCGTCGTGGGCGTCCATCACTTCGGAGATCGTCTCGGGAATGGCCGGGAAGGGGATGCGGCCGGACAGGAAGACGGCGACGGCTTCTTCGTTCGCGGCGTTCAGGACCGCGGGGAGCGTGCCACCGCCCTCCAGGGCGCGGTACGCCAGCCGGACGCTCGGAAAGCGCTCGTGGTCGGGGGCCTCGAAGTCGAGGCGCAGGCCCTTGGTGAAGTCGATCCCGGGGATGGCCGCGTCCCAGCGCTCGGGGTGGGACAGCGCGTACTGGATCGGCAGGCGCATGTCGGTGACGCCGAGCTGCGCGAGCACCGTCCCGTCCACGAACTCCACCATCGAGTGCACGACCGACTGGGGATGGACGAGCACTTCGACCCGGCTCGCCGGCACCCCGAACAGCCAGCGCGCCTCGATCACCTCGAGGCCCTTGTTCATCAGCGTGGCCGAGTCGATGGTGATCTTGCGCCCCATGTTCCAGGTCGGATGGTTCAAGGCCTCGGTCGGAGTGATCTCGGCAAACGTGGCTTTCGGCCGGCTGCGGAACGGACCGCCCGAGGCGGTGAGCACGAGGCGGCGCACCTCCTCCGGCGCGCGCCCGTCGAGGCACTGGTGGAGCGCGCAGTGCTCGCTGTCGATGGGCAGCAGGCGGGCTCCCGTGGCCCTGGCCATGGCGACCATCAGCTCGCCGGCCATCACCAGGGTCTCCTTGTTGGCGAGGGCGACGTCCTTGCCCGCCTCGAGGGCCCGATAGGTGGGCACGAGGCCCACCGCGCCGACTGCCGACGCCACCACCAGGCGCGCGTCGGGATGGGTCGCCACCTCCACCATGCCGGCCTCGCCCACGGCGACGCGCGTCCCGTCGGAGCCGGCCTCCCCGCGCAGCGCCTCGCGCGCCTCGCGCGTCGCGACCGACACGATTTGCGGCCGGTGGCGGGCGATCTGGCGCGCCAGCTCCGTGACGTTCGTGCCGCCGGACAGGCCGACGATCCGAAAGCGGTCGGGGAAGGCTTCCACGACTCGCAGGACGTTCGTCCCGACCGAGCCCGTGGAGCCCAGGATGGAAAGGCCCTTCATGCTCCAAGACGAGAACGGCCCCGTGACGGGGCCGTTCAGCGAACCACCGAGAAATAATAGTACAGAATCGGCGCGCCGAACAGGAGGCTGTCGAGCCGGTCGAGGGCGCCGCCGTGCCCCGGGAACAACGTTCCCGAATCCTTCACGCCGGCCCAGCGCTTGAGCAGGCTCTCGTCCAGGTCCCCCACGATGCCCATGGCCGCCACCAGTGCGCCGAGCGCCAGGGCATCGACGCTCGGCAGGCCCGGGAGGCCATACGCGCGCACGGCGAAGGCTCCGAGCACGCCACCGACGACGCCGGCGACCGCCCCCTCCACGGTCTTGCCGGGCGACACCGCGGGCGCCAGCCGGTGCCGGCCGACGGCGTGTCCCACGAAGAACGCCAGCGTGTCCGCGGCCATGACGATGGCGAGCAGCAGGACCACTCGCCATGGGCCGTCTGTCGACGGCGGAAGGACCAGGAGCGCCGCGATGGTCCCGCCCATGGCGCCCAGATAGGCCGCGCCCAGGAGCGTCAGGGCGGCGACGGGGATCGTGGCCTCGAGGGCCCGCCCCGGCCGGAGCGTGACGGTCAAGAGCAGGAGCGCCGCGAACGGCCAGAGCGGCGCTCCGGCCCAGCCGGGCATCGCGACGTCGAGGAACATCGCCGCGGCGAGGACGAGGCCGGTGCGCCGCATCGGCGGGAGCCCGCGCGCGGCGAGCAGCCCGAAGAACTCGACGAGGCCGGCCAGGAGAGCGAGGGCCACGAGCGCGACCCCCAGCCAGCGCGGCCCCAGGAAGAAGACGGCCAGGAGCGCCGGCAGGGCGACGGCGGCCGTCGCCACGCGGAACGCGAGGTTCCTCCCGAAGCCCGGGGGATAGCTCAAGCGGGGCTGATGCCGCCGTAGCGCCGCTCGCGCTTCTGGAAGTCCACGACGGCCTGCAGCAGGTGGCGGCGGCGGAAGTCCGGCCAGAGCACTTCGGTGACCCAGATCTCCGAGTAGGCGATCTGCCAGAGCAGGAAGTTCGAGACCCGCATCTCCCCGCTGGTGCGGATGAGCAGGTCGGGATCCGGCTGCCCCGCCGTGTAGAGGTGCGCCGCGATCGTCGCCTCGTCGATCGGCTCGCCGGCGTGTCCGTTGCGGAGCGCGTCTGCGACCACACGGCGCACGGCGTCGGTGATCTCGGCCCGGCCGCTGTAGTTGAGCGCTATGTTGAAGAGCAGGCCGGTGCAGCGGCGCGTGACATCCTCGCCACGGTCGAGCTCTCGCCGCACGTCCTCGGGCAGCTCCGGCGCGCGGCCGATGACCTGGAAGCGGATGTTGTTCTTGAGCAGCGTTTCGAGCTCGGCGCGCAGGTAGTGCTTGAGCAGGGCCATCAAGGTCCGGACCTCGGCCTTCGGCCGCTTCCAGTTCTCGACGGAGAAGGCGTAGAGGGTCAGCACTTCGAGGCCGAGACGGGCGGACGTCTCGACCACGTCGCGGACCGACGCGATGCCAGCGCGATGGCCCTCGACGCGCCGCTTGTGGCGCAGCTTCGCCCAGCGTCCGTTGCCGTCCATGATGATGGCGACGTGGCGCGGCAGCCGGGCGAAGTCGATGGCGCGGAGGAGCTGCTGGTCCTCGGAGCCGGTCGGAACGACCTCGAGCAGGTCCTGGAATGACATCGCCTTCGGGCCGGAACGGCTATCGTATCACCGGGTCGTAATCCACACGGACGAGGGTGAGGCCTCGCGCCGCCGCAGGCGCCGGCCAGGCGCCGCGGTCTCGCGCGTCGAGCGCCCGCTTCAGCTCCGCGACGCTCAGGACGCCGCGGCCGGCGGCGACGAGGCCGCCCACCATGCTGCGCACCATCTTGCGCAGGTAGCCGTCCGCCTCGGTCTCGAAGACGAGCGTGTCGGTGGCGGGCGCCACGCTCTCCCAGATCACCTCGGCGCGGAAGACCGTCCGCGTCGTGGTCTTGACCGACGCGCCCGCCGACGCGAGCGAGGCGAAATCGTGACGCCCGACGAAGAGCTCCGCGGTCTCGGCCACCGCCCGGCGATCCAGGGCGGCCGGCACGTGGGCCGCGAAGGGACGGCGGGTCGGGAGCTGCACCGGCCCCGTGTCGAGAACGTACCGGTAGAACTTGGAGCGCGCGCTCCTGCGCGCGTGGAACCCCGCTGGCGCCTCGGCCGCCTCCAGGACCCGCACGTCCCTGGGCAGCAACGCGTTCAGGGCCCGGGTCAGGGCGGCAGGGGTCATCGCCCGCGGAAGGTCGAAGCAGGCCACCTGGCCGACCGCGTGAACGCCCGCGTCGGTGCGGCCTGCTCCCTGGACGGCGACGCGCGCGCCACCGGACAGGCGGCCGAGGGCCGCCTCGAGCTCGCCCTGGACCGTGCGCGCGCCCTCGAGCTGGCTCTGGAAGCCACGAAAGCCCGTGCCGTCGTAGGCCAGGGTGACACGCACGTGCATCGCGCTATCGGAGGGAGCGGGAGCCGGGCTTCACCGGCGTCCCGCCCCGGGCGCACAGCGGGCAGGCCGCCCTTTCCCAGGCCGGGACCTCGAGGGTCAGCAGGCTGCGGCGCGGCACCCCGAGATCCACCTGGCCGCCGCTCCGGTCCACCAGGCTGCCGGCGGCGACCACACGGGCGCCCGAACGGGCCACGACCTCGATCACCTCGCGGGTCGATCCCCCGGTGGTGATGACGTCCTCGACGACCACCACCGCCTCGTCAGGGTCGAGGACGAAGCCGCGCCGCAGCGTCATGGCCCCGTCCTGGCGTTCGGTGAAGAGACCGCGGCAGCCGAAGGCCCGCGCCACCTCGTGGGCCACCAGCACGCCGCCCAGCGCCGGCGCGACGACGGCGCCCGGCGGGCCCGGCAGCAGCGAGCGGAGCGCGGCGGCGAGCTCGGCGCCGAGGCGCGTGGCGAGCACCGGGTCCATGAGCACGCGAGCGCACTGGAGGTAGCGGGGCGAGTGCAGTCCGGAGGACAGCAGAAAGTGTCCCTCGAGGAGCGCCTCGCGCGCACGGAAGACCTCCAGCAGCTCCTCGGCCATTCGGGGGTCACACTATACTGCCTTCCGTGACGCCGCTCAGCGCTGTGATCATCGCCCAGGACGAGGAGGAGAACCTCGGAGCGGCCATCGAGAGCGCGCGCTTCTGCGACGAGGTGCTCGTGGTGGACTCTGGCTCGCGGGATCGCACCTGCGAGGTCGCGGCCGCGAAGGGGGCGCGCGTCGTCGTCAACCAACCCTGGCCGGGGTTCGTCCAACAGCGCAACTTCGCGACCTCCGCCGCTCGCCACGACTGGATCCTGGCCATCGACGCCGACGAACGCGTCGGGCTGGACCTGCGCAGGGAGATCGAGGGGCTGCGCTCCAGGGGACCCGAGCACACGGGCTACCGCATCCCCCGCGTGGCGGTCTACCTGGGCCGGGAGATCCGCGCCACGGACTGGTACCCCGACCCGCAGCTCCGCCTGTTCGACCGGCGGCGCGGATGCTGGCGGGGCGCCCTCGTGCACGAGTCCGTGACCGTGGACGGCAGCGTGGGTCGCCTGCGCGGCGAGCTCGTCCACCGGCCGTATCGTGACGTCTCGGCGCACCTGCGCAAGATCGACGCCTACACCACGCTCTGGGCCCGCCAGAGCCTCGAGGCCGGGCGCCGCGCCTCGGCCCTGGAGCTCGTGGCTGCGCCGGCCTGGGCCTTCCTCCGGAACTACCTCCTGCGCGGCGGCCTGCGCCTGGGAACGGCGGGCTTCGCGGTCTCGGGCCTGAACTCCTACTACACGTTCGTCAAGCTCCTGAAGCTCCGTGCCCTGGAAGACGGAGCGCCGTGAGGGTGCTCCACGTCGACTCGGCGGCCTCCTGGCGCGGCGGGCAGAACCAGGTCCTGCTCACCGCCCGCGGCATGGCCGAGCGGGGCCACGACGTGGCCATCGCCTGTCGCCGCGGCGGCGCCCTCGAGGAGCGCGCCCGCGCCGCCAGGCTCGCGGTGCACGGGCTTCCCTTCCGCGGCGACCTTTCGCCCGCGGCGGCGCTCGGCCTCCGGCGCGTGCTGCGGAGCTTTCGCCCCGCCGCCGTGATGCTCCACGATCCTCACGCGGTCTCCGCGGGCGTGCTCGCCGGCCGCGGGGGAGCGCGGCGCGTCGCCGTGCGCCGCGTGGACTTCGCCCTGCGCGGCGCGCTGTCGCGGCGCAAGTACGGCGCCTGCGACGCGGTGATCGCGGTCAGCCGCGCGATCGCGGCCGAGCTGGAGCGCGGCGGCCTGGCCGGGGAGCGGATACGCCTCGTCTACGAGGGCGTCCCGGCGCGACCGCCGCAACCGGGAGGGGCCGAAGAGCTCCGGGCCCTGGGCGTGCCGCGCTCCGCGGACGTGGTCGGGAACGTCGCCGCCCTGACGGGACACAAGGACCAGGCGACGCTGCTCGAGGCGGCCGCCCTGCTCGCGCCCCTGCGGCCGGAGGCCCGCGTCCTGATCGTGGGAGAGGGCGAGCGGCGCGCATCGCTCGTGGCGCAGGCCGGGAGGCTCGGCATCGCCGATCGCGTGATCTTCGCCGGCTTCCGGAGCGACGTCGACCGCCTGCTCCCCGCCTTCGACGTGTTCTGCCTTACGTCGCACCTCGAAGGCCTGGGCACCAGCCTGCTCGACGCCATGTGCTTCGCGCGCCCCGTGGTGGCGACCGCGGCCGGGGGGATCCCGGAGGCCGTCGTGGACGGCGTAACGGGCAGGCTCGTTCCGGTGCGCGACGCGCGGGCGCTGGCCGAGGCGCTCGCGGAGGTGCTGGCCGACCCGGAGCGGAGCGCAGCCATGGGGCGGGCCGGGCGTGAGCGGTTCCTCGAGAGGTTCACGGCCGACCGCATGGTGGAGGACACGCTTCGCGTGCTGGAGGCGGCGTGAAGGTCCGGGCCATCCTGAACCCGCGCGCCGGGCTGGCCGCGGCGCGGGCGCGCGACGCGCTCCTCCGCGGTCCCTGGCCCGATCTCGACCTGATCGAGACGCGCGCCCCCGGCCACGCCCGCGCGCTGGCCGGAGAGGCCGCGGCGGCGGGCTGCGACCTCGTCGTGGCGGCCGGAGGCGACGGAACCGCGAACGAGGTGGCCTGGGGCCTCCTGGGATCGAGCGCAGCCTTCGGCCTCGTGCCGCTCGGATCGGGGAACGGGCTCGCTCGTACACTCCGCATCCCCCTCGGGGCGCGCCGCGCCGTGGCCGCGCTCGCGTCGGGGGTGATGCGCGCAATGGACGTCGGCCGCATCGACGGGCGGCCTTTCCTCAACGTCGCAGGCGCCGGCCTCGACGCCGTCGTCGGTGCGGACTTCCAGGCCCATGGCCACGCGGGCGGCCGGCGCGGCGTGCTCACGTACGTGAAGCTCAGCCTGCCGCGCGCCTTGAGGTACGAGGCGCCGGCGTGGCGGCTCGAGGCCGGCGACGAGCGCTTCGAGGGACGCGCCTTGATCGTGTGCTTCGCCAACGGCCGCCAGTACGGCGGCGGCGCCGTCATCGCGCCGGGGGCCCGCCTCGACGACGGCCTGCTCGACATCGTGGTCTTCGAGGACGCGGGCGCCTTGGAGATCCTGGCGAACGCGCCGCGCCTGTTTCTCGGGACGATCGAGCGCTTCCGACGCTACCGGCACCTCCGGGCGGCGGCGGCCGTCCTCGAGGGCCCGTCCGGGTTCCTCCATCATCGCGACGGCGAGCCCGAGCCCGAGGCGATCCGCGTCGAGGTCCGGCTCGAGCCGCGCGCGCTCCGGATCCTCGTTCCGCGCGAGACAGCCGAGGATGGCGACGGTCCGTTCCTCCCCGCGCCGGCCTGACGTTACGACGGCCAAGACAACCACAGAGGACACAGAGCTCAACGTGAGAGCAGAAAGGAGGTGTCCTCTCCGTTCCCCTCGGTGCGCTCCGTGGTCGTCCTAGCCGGAGTAGCGAACCTACCCGGGCAGCGTGCCGCCGTCCACGGCGGCCTCCGCCTGCTCGAGAAGCCCGTGCAGCTCGCCACGGCCCGCGGGATCGAACGGAAGGAGCGGCGGGCGGGGCCAGCCGCCGCGGAAGCCGGCCACGTCCATCGCCGCCTTGAGGCCCGGGACGCCATGCGTCGCGGTGACCGCCGCGGCGAGCGGGGTGAGGGCTTCCTGGATGCGCCGCGCCGAGCGGTGATCGCCCCGCTCGAAGGCCCGGAAGAGGGCCGCCGCAGGACGCGGGGCGCAGCAGGCGACCGCAAGCACCCCCCCGGCAGCGCCGGCGCAGAGCGCAGGATAGAAGACGGGCGCCGAGCCGCACAACACGCTGAACGCCTCGGGCACCGAAGCGACGATGCGGCCGAGCAGCGCGACGTCGCCGCTCGAGTCCTTGATCCCGCGGACGCGTGGGTGCGCCGCCAGAGCGGCCGGCAGCCCCGGCGGGCACGACACTCCCGTGAACTGGGGCACCGTGTAGAGCAGGACCGGGATCGGCGACGCCTCGGCCACCGCCTCGAAGTGACGGGTCAGCACGTCCTGGGTCATTTGCGGCCGGTAGTAGTGCGGCGTGAGGACGAGGGCGGCATCGGCGCCGGCGTCGGCAGCACGGCGCGTCAGCTCCTGGGTCGCGCGCGTGGACTCGAGGCCCGTCCCCGCCATCACGGTCCGGCCCGCGGCGCGGCGGCGCGCCGCGCGCAGCAGCCGCAGCTTCTCGTCCTCGTCCAGGCTTCCGGCCTCGCCGTTCGAGCCGAGGACCAGGTAGCCCGCGAGGTCGAACGCCGCGTAGCGCTCGAGGTTCGCCTCGAACGCCTCTTCGTCGAGGGAGCCGTCCTCGCGGAACGGCGTCACGAGCGGCGGGATCACCCCGCGCAGCGTCACGGCCTAGGCCGAGGGCGTCTTCTTGGCGAGCGCCGCCGCGAGGCGCTCCACGAGGCGCGTGTCCTGCGGCGTGAAGGCGTCGCGGAAGTCGCTCCACACCTCGAGCAGGGCCCAGAGGCCCGCCTCGGTGCGGACCGGCGCCACCAGCAGGCTTCCCGTCGTCAGGCCCACCTGCGCCCAGGGTCCCGTCGGCAGGAGGTCCGACACCATGGTCGGGCCGTGGGCGTGCGCGGCGTCGGCGATCGGGCCGGTGTCGCTTCCGACGCGCTCCGGGCCCGTGGGGCGCTCGAGGGCCATGTGCACGGCCAGGCCCTCGCCGTCCGCCACCCACGCGGTCACCGACGAGTAGCGGGCGAACTTCCGCTTCATCGTCTCGACCGCGAGGCGCAGCGCCTCCTCGAAGGAGGGCGCCTTCTTCACGTTTTCCTCGATTTCGTGGAGGACCTGCTCGCGGCGCTGCGCGGACTTGCGCGCCAGGTCGGTCTTCCAGGGTTTGTCTTCGTCCTGCATCACAGCCATGTTCACTCGGCTCGACTCCTTCCCATGCTCATCTTCAGAAATGCTGCCGGCCGCCGTCCACGGCGAGGACCGCGCCGGTGCTGTAAGTGGCGCCGGCGAGGAGGAACAGCACCGCCTCGACGGCCTCGGCCACGCGGCCGAAACGTTTCATCGGCACGCGCTCGCGCACCGCCTCGGACGCCCCCGGCGGGTCCAGGATCCCCGGGGCCACGGCGTTCACGCGGATCTCGGGCCCGAGCGCCAGGGCCAGGCACTTCGTCGCCATGATCAGCGCGGCCTTCGTGGCGCAGTAGGGCAGGTGGCTTCGCCATGGCCGCAGCCCTCCCAGGCTCGCCACGTTGACGATGGCGCCGCCACCACGACGTCGCATGTGCGGCGTCGCCGCCTTGCTGGCCATCACGGCGGCCTTGACGTTCACGGCGAAGGCCTCGTCCAGCGCCTCCTCCTCGAGGGACTGGAGCGGCGTCTTCCTGAACACGCCCACGTTGTTGACGAGCAGGTCGATGCCGCCCAGGGCGGACGCGGCCTGGTCGACGAAGGCCGCCATCTCGCCCGGCCGCCGGGCGTCGGCGCGGGCGGTGAAGGCGCGTCGCCCGCGGGACTCGACGTCACGCGCGACGTCACGCGCGCCCTCCCGGCTCTCGCGATGGCTGAAGGCGACGTCGGCGCCGGCCTGGGCCAGCGCCTCCACGAGGGCCTTCCCGAGCCCGCGCCCCCCGCCCGTGACCACGGCGAGCCGGCCGTTGAGCCGCGGGCCTTCGGGACGATCGGGAGACGTCAAAACCCGCGGATTATACAGCACTGACGTAACATCCACAGGCCAGGCGATTCGCCGCGATGCCACGCCCCCTGCTCGCCCGCCTGAGGGCTCTCACCGCCCCGCCCGTGTTCCCGGGCGACGAAGAGACCTCGCTCCAGGCCCGCCAGCTCCACATGATCACCCTGGGAGGAGCGGCGGCGATCACGCTCTGGGCGCCCGGAGTCGCCCTGGCCGTTCCGGACCTGCGGCCCAGGGCGGCCGCGGCCCTCTCCATGCTCGCGCTGTTCGCGTTCGCCTTCGCCTTGAACCAGGCCAGACGCGTCCGGCTTGGGAGCACGGTCCTCGTCGGCGGCCTGTGGGTGCTGATGACAACCGTCGCGTGGGCGGCCGGCGCCGTGCGCGAGACCAGCTTCGGCTGGCACTTCCTGGTCGTCCTGATGGCCGCGCTCCTGCTGGGCCGGCGCGCCGCCTTCGGCCTGCTCGTGGTCAGCGTCGCGACCCAGCTCATCCTGATGGACGCCCAGCGCAAGGGTCTCGCGCCTCCGATGCTCGACTCGATGCCCGCGGTCGTGGTGGCCCACGTCGCGATCCTGGCGCTCTCCTTGACGCTCCTGTACACGGCGACCCGCACCATCAGCGACACGCTGACGCGAACCCGGCGCGGCGAGGCGGCGCTGCGCGCGCTGCTCGATGCCACGACGGATCCGGCGTTCCTGATGAAGGCGGACGGCACCCTGCTGGCCCTGAACGGGGCCCTGGCCCGTTCCCTCGGCGGCGACGCCCGCGCGATGGTGGACCGGAACGTCTGGTCCTTCGTTCCCGCCGAGCTGGCCGCGGCCCGCCGCGCCCGCGTCGACGAGGTGATGCGGTCGGGCCACCCGGTGCGGTTCGAAGACCGAGGCGCGAGCGGCCGGGTCTTCGACAACAACGTCTTCCCTGTGAAGGACGATCTCGGCCGCACGGTCCGCGTGGCCGTGTTCGCCCGCGACGTCACCGACTTCCGCGAGGCCCAGGCGGCCTCGGAGCGGAGCTCTCAGGAGCTCCAGCGCGCCTACGCGCGCGTCGCGAGGCTTGACAAGGCGAAGTCCGATTTCATCACGGTCACGGCCCACGAGCTGCGCACGCCGCTCACCCTGGTGATGGGCTACGCGGAGCTGCTCGAGGAGGCGACCCGCGAGACGCCAGGCGCCTCGAGCCTCGTGGGCGGCGTGCGCACCGGAGCTCGGCGGCTGCACCGGATCATCGACGACATGCTCGACTTGATCACGCTGGAACGCGACACGCCTTGGCCGGCGCGAGAACCCGTGGCTCTCGGCGCCCTCGCGGCGGAGGTCCTTCTCGAGTTCGAGCGGGGCATCGAGGAACGCAAGCTGACGGTCGTGTGCCAGATCGGCGAGCTGCCGGCAGTGCCCGGCGACGCCGAGGCCCTCTCCAAGGCGCTCCATCATCTGGTCATGAACGCGATCAAGTTCACGCCGGACGGAGGCAGGATCACGCTGCGCGGCCGCACGCGCGCCGACGCCGGCCGCGCGCCCGCCGTCGAGCTGGTCGTCGAGGACACCGGCATCGGCATCGACCGGGCCGATCAGGAGCGGATCTTCGAGAGCTTCTCCCAGACCGGCGACGTCCGCTTCCACTCCTCGAGCCGGACCAGGTTCAAGGGCGGCGGACCGGGATTGGGGCTCGCGCTCGCCAAGAAGGTGGTCGAGGCGCACGGAGGCCGACTGTGGGTCGAGAGCCCGGGACACGACGAGGTGTCCTGCCCGGGAAGCCGCTTCTTCCTGGTCCTGCCGCTCGAGGCGCCGCCTGGCGGCTAGGCCTTTCCGGCCCGCTGCCGCAGGACGTCCTGGAGTCGTGGCTCGTCGGGGGCGATCAGCGCCAGCTCGGCGAGTGCGCGGCGCGCGTCCTCGTCGGGCTGCCCGGGCGAGGCGCGGGCCAGGAGCTTCTCGATCCGCGCGGAGCTGGCTGCGTCGGGCTTCCTGCTCTCGGAGAGGGCCCGGAGCCCCTTGTCGGAGCGCCAGTGGAGCTCGGCGGCCTCCTCGCTCTCGGGCTCGAGGGCCAGGGCCACCCGCGCCTCCCGCCGGGCCTGCCCGAAGCGCTTGGCCTCGAGGTGGCCGCGCGAGCGCTGGAGGGCGTCCCTGAAGCGCGTCCGCTGCTCCTCGGGCGGCAGCGGCGCCGCCGGCCCGAGGCTCCGGCGCAGCGCGAGGGCGAGCTCCTTCAGCTCCCGCTCCACCTCGTCCATCGAGGAGGGGCGTTTGGAGGGGTCCTTGCGCAGCATGCGATGGACGAGGAGAGCGAGACGGGCCGGCGCCTCGGGGTTGAGGGTCAGGACCGCGTCGGGATCTTCCGAGATGATCTGGTAGAGCACCGAGTGGAGCGTCTTGCCCTTGAACGGCTTCTGAAGCGTGAGGAACTCGTAGAAGACGGCGCCGCTCGAGAAGATGTCCGAGCGCGCGTCGACGGGCTTGCCCATCGCCTGCTCGGGCGACATGTAGTCCGGCGTGCCGAGGATCACGCCGCGGCGCGTGATCGTCTCCATGGTGGCGAGGCGCGCCAGGCCGAAGTCGAGGATCTTCACGTGGCCGGTGGACGTCAGGAGGATGTTGGCCGGCTTCAGGTCCCGATGCACGACGCCCCGCGAGTGGGCGTAGGCGACGCCGGCGGCGATCTCCCCCAGCACCCTCACGCGCTCGGAGGTGGCCAGGGGGGCCTGCTTCTCGATCAGCGTGCGCAGGTCCTCGCCCTCGAGCAGCTCCATGGCCAGGTACAGACGGCCCTGGTGCTCGCCCATGTCGTAGACCGAGACGATGTTCGGATGGTTGAGGCGCCCGACCGCCTCGGCCTCGCGCTGGAAGCGGAGCCGCAGTTCGTCCTCCGCGCCCATCTCGGGCGAGAGCATCTTCAGCGCCACCACCCGGCCCAGGTTGCGGTCGCGGGCGCGGTAGACGACGCCCATCGCCCCTTCTCCGAGCTTGCCCTCGAGCTCGTAGCGGGCGAAGGTCGTCACGGCGGGGGCCGCCTCGCCTACTCGCTGTACCGGATCAGCACGACCGAGACGTTGTCCTTGCCGCCCGCGTTGTTGGCTGCTTCGATCAGCTTCGTCGCGGCCTCCTCGAGGGAGGCGGGGAAGGGAGTGACCGCGGCGAGGATCTGCTCGTCGCTGATCATCGAGTGCAGCCCGTCGGAGCAGATCAGGGCCACGTCGCCGGCCTTGAGCTTGTGCTCGACGACGTTGATGTCGATGTCTTCCTTGGCCCCGATCGCCTTCGTGATCACGTTCTTGAGCGGGTGCCGCTCGATCTCGTCGGCGCTCAGGATGCCCTCGGCCCAGGCCGCGGACACCCACGAGTCGTCGCGTGTGATCTGCGTGAGCTTGCCGTCGCTGAAGACGTAGCAGCGGCTGTCGCCCGCCGAGCCGACCGTCAGCACGTCGCTGGTCACGATGCCCGCCACGGCGGTCGTGCCCATGCCGGTGTAGTCCTCGCGGTTGTCGGCGGCCTTGAACACCTTCTTGTTGGCCAGCTTCAGGGCGGTCTTCAGCCGGTTGCCGTCGAAGGAAAGGTTCACGTCCAGCCCGTAGGGCCAGGTGATCTCCTTCTCCTTGTGGCTCTTGCCGATGAACGCCCCCAGCGTCTCGATGGCCATCTTGGAGGCCACCTCGCCGGCGTTGTGGCCGCCCATCCCGTCGCAGACGGCGTAGAGGTTGATGTCGGTGTCGACGAGGAAGTTGTCTTCGTTGAGCTTGCGACGCCGCCCGACGTCGGTCTGACCGAAGGCCTCGATCATGGGTCTCCTGCCGCCGCCAACGTTGTCCTGAGCGTTGGCCGCTAGGATACTACCGGCCTCCCATCGCGTCCAACATCTCGCCGACGGCCCGCTCCATGCCAACGAGCACGGCGCGGGCCACGATGCTGTGGCCGATGTTGAGCTCGGCCAGCTCGCTCTGCTGGGCGACGGCGCGCACGTTCGCGTAGTCGAGCCCGTGGCCGGCGTGAACCTCGAGACCCAGGCGCCGGCCCAGCCGCGCCGCGTCGACGACCCTGCGCAGGGCGGCCTCACGCTGCTTCTCGTCGCGGGCCTCGGCGTACGAGGCCGTGTTGATCTCGACGGCATGGGCGTCGATCTTGTGGGACTCCTTGACCTGCTCCAGGTCGGGATCGACGAACAGGCTCACCCGGATGCCGCCCTCCTGCAGGGTCTTCACCACAGGTCTGAGCTGGACGCTGTTGAGGACCACGTCGAGGCCGCCCTCGGTGGTCAGCTCCTCGCGCCGCTCCGGCACCAGCGTGACCTGGTTCGGCTTCACGGTCAGGGCCACGCGCACCATCTCCTGGGTCGCCGCCATCTCGACGTTGAGCCGCGTGCGCACTGTCTGCCGCAGGATCTCGACGTCCCGGTCCTGGATGTGGCGCCGGTCGCCGCGCAGGTGAACCGTGATGCCGTGGGCTCCGCCCAGCTCGGCCAGCACCGCCGCGTGGACCGGGTCCGGCTCCGCCGCCCGGCGCGCCTGGCGCACCGTCGCGACGTGGTCGATGTTGACGCCCAGGCGGGCCATGCGGCTCGGAGTATAACGGGGCGCGGTCGGAGCGCGAACGAGCCTGGCCCGGCGCCCGCGCTTCACCCCGGGGAACCCGGAGACCGTCCCTTCGCGATGGCGCCTCGACACGCACGCGTTGACCGTGCCGGCGGCGCCCAGCGAGGATTCTCTGGCGGTGACTGCGTCCGGCCCTTCACGAAATTGGATGGTTCGCCGACCCGGCGGGGTCCTCCTCTCGGCCGCCGTCGCGCTGGCGACCGGTGTCCTCGCCTCGGAGGCCGACCTGTACGGGGTCCGTGTCGAGGGCGTGACGGACGGCGTGTACCTGGCCTACCGCCCGGACCCCCTGCGGTACTTCGTCGAGGGCAACTGCACCATCATCGTCAACGAGCGCGACGTCGTGGTCGTCGACACGGGCGGCGCGCCCCTGGCCGCCCGCAGCGTCATCGCCGAGATCAGGAAGCTGACGGCGAACCCGGTGCGCGTGGTCATCAACACCCACTGGCACGACGATCATCGCCTGGGCAACCAGGAGTACCTGAAGGCGTTTCCGGGCGTCGAGATCGTCTCTCACCCGTTCACGCGAGAGCGCATCGTCTCCGGAGGCCTCGAGACCCCGGACGAGATCACCCCGACTTTCGACTCCCTCCGCAAGCGACACGCGGACGACACGATCCGGATCCGGGAAGAGGGCCGGCCGGGCACCGACCAGGTCGTCGCGTACATGGAGCGGTACACACGAGTGGACAGCTACGCGCGAGAGCGGGCCTACCGCGAGGTCGTGCTGACCCCGCCGACCACGACGCTCGAGGGCAAGCTGGTGTTGCACCGCGGCCCGCGCGCGATCGAAGTCTCGTTCATGGGCCACGGCGATACGGCGGGCGACCTCGTCGTCTACCTGCCCGGCGAGCGGCTGCTGGTGACCGGCGACATCGTCGTCAGCCCCATTCCCTATGGCTTCACTGCGCGCCCATCGGAGTGGGTTCGCACCCTGGATCGCCTGGCGAGCATGGACTTCGAGTACCTGATCCCGGGACACGGCGAGGTGCAGCGGGACAAGAGCTACATCCACAAGCTGAGAGCGCTGGTCGCTTCGGTGCAGACACAGGTGAAGGCCGCGGTCGACGCAGGCCTGAGCCTCGAGCAGGCACGCCAGAAAGTCGAACTCGCCCGGTTCGAAGAGCAGTTTGCGGGGACCGACCCCGTGCGAAGGTACCTGTTCCGGCGTTGGATCGCGACGCCGCTGCCGCGGCGGGCGTACGAGGAGTTCCGACCGTCCGCCCCTGCGACCAACTGATCGGCGCGCACCGCCGCGTCGCTGCGCCGGGTCAGCGAAGGGGTCCCATGAACGCTGCCTCCAGCCCGCCGTGCTCCGATGGCGCGAGGCGCAACTCGAAGCCATGCCGGTCGGCGACGCCCTTCGCGATGTGGAGCCCGAGACCCATCCCTTCCGGCCGGCGCCGCCGCGCATCGTCACCGCGCTCGCGGCGCTCGAGCAGGCGCTCGAGCTGTTCGGCGGGCACGCCCGGGTCCCCCGCTACTCCCGCGCGAGCGCGCAGCGCTCGAGCCGAGGCGGTCCGGCTATGGAACGCTGGCCCTCACGGTTCGGCCGACGGCGGTCGTCGAGCCTCTTGTCTGCGTCGCGACCTCTTTCCATCGCTTGCCGCTTGGCTTCGAACGCAAGCAGCCGTCCTTCGTGCGCATCACGATCCTGGTGACGGAACCGCGAAGTAAGCAGCACCTTGGGGCCTGACCCAGGCAATGCCAGAAACACTTTCCGCGCCAGCTCTACCGTATTGCATACGACGAGGGAGAGCGTCCCCTCCATGTGTCGATCGGCTACGCGGGCCGCGAGTTGTTCGTGAGTCGGCGGGCTTTCATTGTTAGGTGTGAACCACTCGACGGGCCGCTTCGCGGCGCGGCGGCGCTGCAAGTCCTCGCTCTTGTCGGAATGCCGGCGTACGCCCGCGAGGACGTGAGCCACCTCTGGCTCGTGAACCCGGGCGCGCGGACGCTCGAGGTCTGCCGCCTGGCGGGAGGCCGACTGCCGCGTCGTTCCGGGGCAGCGGACCCAGGTCCAGGGAGAGGATCGACTCCAAGCGATCGGGACGAACGCGGACTTCCTCGGGCATCAGCGACTGGATCTTGCGGAAGGCCTGCTCCAGGTCCTTCTCCCACGGCGTCCCGCGGTACTGCCGGACCACCTTCTCGGCGAAGAAGAGCGCGACCAGCTCGCCCTGGCTCAGCGTGAGGTGCGGGAGCGGCGCGGTGGGGTCGGTCAGCTCGTACGAGGCTCGCGCCCGGTCGTACTCGATCGGCGCGCCCATCTGATCGCGCAGGAAGTCGAGATCGCGGTACGCGGTCCGGACACCGACTTCGAAGTGACGGGCGATGTCGGTTGCCTTCAGGGTGCGGCCGGCGCGAAGCTGGCCCAGGGTCCAGAACAGCCGTCGGAGGGGCGGCCGCGTCGACGGCAAGCGGACGCGAGCGGCGCGTCGGGGCGGTCGCGCTAAGCGCATCGCGCGCTCTCCACCGCGCCTGGGCCTGAACACGCCGCAAGCCTGGCAGGCCGCCCCTGACATCTGGCGGCAGGGTTGGTCGGCGTTCCCTCCACTGTAGAGTGTCCAGGGACCATTGCGGCAGTGCAGCTTCCTGGCTGGCTGGCCTGCTCGGGTTGACCCATCCCCGGTCCGGAGCCTACGTGACGACCTCGCATGATGCCGAAGTCACTGACGCTCACGCTCGCCATCTCGCCCCTCCCCAGGGCAGCGGAGCTGCGTTACTTCCCCGGCGCCACTCCTCCGGAGATGACGGACTCGGCCCAGCGGACCACCCGCTCGGCCAGCTCTGCCGCTTGCCGCCACTCCTCCGGGCTCACGTCCTCGCTGAACCGCGGGTACCGCCCGGTCACCGCGTGGCGCGTCAACCCTTGTGCCTCGGTGATCTCCACCGGTGGGACGACGCCTGTATCCCGCACGAGGTCCAACAGCTCGCCGATGCTGTGCGTCTTCGGGAAGTCGATCTGCTTCCAGACGAGGAGGGCCTTCAGCGCCTTCTCGGCCGCTTGCTGCGCGTCGAAGCAGAGGTCGTCGTAGAGGACATCGATGCTCGACGGCGGCATGAGCGCGCGCGCCAGGTTGCTTCGGGCGCGACGCAACCACTCCCGGGGGTCGCTCGGGTCCCTAGACGGCATAGATCTCGCGGCCCTCGCGGAGCGCCGGCTTGATGATGCTTCCGACGCGGTCCCTCAGGTATTCGACGTCTTCTGGCGTGGCCACAACGACGTCGACGCCAATGCCGACGCCGCTCAGGTTCATGTAGATCTCTTGTTCCAGCCGACCGCGATGTGGCACCCCCGCCTTGATCACCAGCAGGTCGATGTCGCTATCGGGGCCCAGCTCTCCGCGCGCCGCGGACCCGAAGAGGATGATACGGTCGGGTTGAGCGACCGCGACGATCCGGCGCACGATCGCGTCGACCAAGCTCGGCTCCAGCCGCCGGCGTCCCTTCAAGGGGGCGCGTCCATCGGACCCAGGCTCGGGGGGGTCACGTTCGCTCACGCCAGCCTCCACACAAGCGCCATTCTTGCATTGCCCCTGCGGTGCGACGCGAGTTCGGTCGCCAACCGAAGCTGGCACGGTGCGCGTATGGCTCGCGGCCAGTGAGATGGGAGAACAAGGCGCTGTATCGCCGTTGGTCGGGTGCGTCCCTTGCTCCCTGATGTGAATCGGCGGCGCTCATTCGCGCGACTGCCGGTTGCGAAGATCGTCTGTCGTGGCCTCGACTCCGTTCTCCTCCAGCCACTCCTGCATCGCCTGCCGCAGGCGTTCGCCGCGAAAGGCGAACCAGCGCTGGCGTTGGGCCGGGTAGTCGGCCAGGACCGTCTTGAATCGACGGAAGGCGCCGGAACCGTCCAGGGCCAAGTCGAGGAGCCGGCGAAGAGAGGGATTCGTCACCGATTCCACGAACTCCGACATCCAGCCGTATTCGACTGAAGACGGCAGGGGTTCGACAGGTAGCAGCCGGCCCTCCGCGAGGCCCGCGTCGATTTCGCCCGCGGCCAGCTCGTCGTCCAGGCCCGTGAAGGAGACGAGCTGACCGCTCGTCAGGTCGAGGTAGTAGCCGCCCTCGTCCGCGCGCCAGGTGAGAGCCATCTCCAATTCGTCCCAGTCGATCGGGAGTCGGTGCTTCATCGCGACTTTCCAGGATCCACCTCGCGGCAAGGGTAGGCCCGAAAGGCCTCGCCCTATGTGGGTCGCTCCAGGCCCAACTCCTGCCAGATCCTCCCGAAGTCGTACGATGGGTTGTCCGGTCGCGCCGCTCGGGCCTCCCGGTTCTCCATGTCCTTCAGGAGATCGATCAGCCGCGGGCGCAGGGTCTTGAGCCGGGCGGCGTGCCGCGGCGTGCGGCCATCGAGGGCGGGAATCGGCTCGTCGGTCCAGTCTCGATAGTGGCGCTCCCTGAACTGGCGTACCAACTCGGCGGCGAGCTCTGGTTGAGGTGAAGGAGGTTCCTCAGAACGGCTCGCGGGCTGTCGCTCGAGCGCATGGCGGACGCTCTCGTACCGTGAGCTCCGGTGCCGGAGGGAGTCGCCGCATGTCCGTTCCAGGAGGCGGCGGCCTCGTTCGCCACGCTGCCGCGACATGACGTCGAGCACCACGCGGCGGCCTTGGATCGTGAGCCCGCCCAGTGTTCGGGTGAAGCCGCCCTCCGCATGCTCGATCCAGGCGTAGGCGCCCTCTCCTTCCGACGCGAGCTCCGGATGTTCCTCGAGCGCGGCCTCCGCCTTGGCGCGATCGACGATGTCGAAGACGATCTTACCGAGGACCATCGGGTCGCCCTCGGCCGTAACGAGCGTGGGCGGCGGCGGGAAGACGACGTGGTCGAGCCAGAACTGGTGGAAGAACGGCGCGCATCGCTTCAGGAAGAGGTCGTCGTCGATGTGTGGGGCGCTGCGCCGGATGCGCCGCCGCTCCCGGCGAAGCCCGTCGAGGAGCTGGCGCTTGAGGGCGGGCGGATAGAGGTAGGCGCCCCCCTCCAGGCCGAGGCTTCCGTCGGCTTCGGGCATCACCCGCGCAGCCAGGAGATCCCAGCGCTGGAGCTGGTGTGTGGCGGACCGTTCCCTGACGAAGCACTCCTCCTCCGTCCAGAGATCGAGCAGCCGCAGGCCGCGATCAAGAACCACTTCCGAGACTTCGTAGGGACGCAGACCGGTTCCAGCGAAGCGGCGCAGGAGCTGGAACTGGCTTGCGGTCAAGCGATGGCTTCCGTTCTCGATGAAGACCTGAGCCACCGAGTGGCCGCTCTCGTTGACGGGCGCATCGAGAAGGCACCAGAACGTGAGCTTGGCGCGCCAGTCGTCGCTGGAGGTCAGCTTGGCACGCTCGCGCGCCGGCCGAGCCTCCAAGCGCCCGTGGTCGAAGAGTGAAACGGCCGCGGCGAGCGGGACACGAAACTCCGGTCGCAGGGCGTACTCGGCCAGCAAGTCGAAGATCGCCTTGCGCGGATCCGCGTCCTCGACCGAGAGGTCGGCTGTCGCCGGGGCGGGAGGCAGGGGAGGTGCAGCCTTCGCCAGGCAGCACTTCTTGTACTTTCGGCCGCTGCCACAAGGGCAAGCATCGTTGCGACCGACGGTCATGCTGGCTCCTGCGTCGAAGGCGCGATCGCGTAGCGGCCGAGGCGGAGTCGGGCCGCGCCGCTCGTGGGGGCGGCGGCATCGCCGCTGGCGCTCCGGGCGGTCCCGGCAGACAGCGCTGACATCGTGTCGCTTCCGAACCCCGGAAGAATACCACCGGGGACTGAGCCTCAGCTTTCAATGAGTCAGGCCGAGGCGCGTTTCTCGGAGTTAGCCCGCCGGCACGTCCTCGCGAGCGGCCTCGGCCAGTTCCTGGGCGTAGGCGCGGATCTTCGGCTCCTCGGGGCCCTCGATCATGATCCGCAGCTTGGGCTCCGTCCCGCTCCAGCGCACCAGCACGCGGCCGTCGCCCCCCAGGGCCTTCTCGACGCGCTGCTGCGATTTGCGGAGCTGTTCCATCTCGTCGAGGGGCCGCCGAGACGGCAGGGTCACGTTCTCGAGCACCTGGGGCACGCGCTCCATCGCCGCGCGCGCCAGGGCCGAGAGCGGCTGCCCGGTGCGCATCATCAGCGCGAGGACCTGCAGAGCCCCGATCACGCCGTCGCCGGTGGAGGCGTGATCGATGAAGATCAGGTGCCCGGACTGCTCGCCGCCGAGGTTGAAGCCGCCCTGACGCATCGCCTCGACCACGTAGCGGTCGCCCACCGGCGTGCGCAGCAGCTTCACTCCGTGGGCCGCCAGGGCGCGCTCCAGTCCCAGATTGCTCATCACCGTGGCGACCACCGTGGCCCTCCGCAGCTCGCCGTCCCGGATCATGCGGGACGCGCACATGGCCATCACCGCGTCGCCGTCGACGACCTCGCCCTTCTCGTCGATGACGATGACGCGGTCGGCGTCGCCGTCCAGGGCGATGCCCATGGCGGCTCCGCGCTTCACGACCTCGGCGCACGCGCTCTCCGGGTGAAGGGCTCCACAGGCGCGGTTGATGTTCGAGCCGTTCGGGCGCACGCCCAGGGCCGTGACCTTCGCCCCGAGCTCCTGGAACACGGACGGCGCCACCCGGTAGGCCGCGCCGTGGGCCGCGTCCACGACGATCTTGACGCCGTCCAGGGTCAGGTCGCGGGGGAACGTGGCCTTCGCGAACGCGACGTAGCGGCCGCGGGCGTCCTCCAGCCGCTCGGCGCTGCCGACGCTGCGGCCGGTCTTGCGCACCGGCAGGGCGCCCTCCTCCAGCAGCGCCTCGATCTGCGCCTCGGTCTCGTCGGGGAGCTTGAAGCCGTCGGGCCCGAAGATCTTGATGCCGTTGTCCGCGTACGGGTTGTGACTGGCGCTGATCACGAGGCCGGCGTCGGCGCGCATGCTCACCGTCAGGTGCGCGACGGCCGGGGTCGGGATGGGGCCGCACAGCAGCACGCGGCCGCCCATGGAGCAGATGCCCGAGGCGAGCGCCGTCTCGAGCATGTAGCCCGACAGTCGCGTGTCCTTGCCGACCACGATGCGCGGCGCCAGCCGCCGGCCCCGGCCCGCGACCCACGTCACCGCCCGGCCCAGCTTCAAGGCCAGCTCCGGCGTCATCGGCGGCTGGTTGGCCACGCCGCGGATGCCGTCGGTCCCGAACAGCTTCCTCATCCCTTCCTCCGGGCGGTCTCGACCGCCACCTCGGCGGGCTTCGCCTCCTGCAGCGACACGCCGGTGAAGCCGGGGCCGATCTCGACGGCCACCGGGCGCCGCGCCCCCGTCGCCGGCGCGGCCACGTCGACGTAGGCCTTGACGTCCTGGGGGCTCAGCCGGCGCAGCGCTGCCGCCGGCCCCTGGAGCACGAGCTGCACGGAGGCCGGCCGGAAGCGGGCGGCCCCGCCGCGCGCCTCCACCACCACGCCGCTGAAGGTCCGCTGCTCGTGGACCTCGCGAATCCGCGCGGTGACGCGCACCTTGGAGCTGCCCTGGATGCGCAGCAGCGGATCGGCCAGGCCGATGCTGAGCTCGTCGTCGACCGTGTCCTTCGCGGCATCGAGGGCCAGGGGCTCCGTGAACGCGCTCTCGACCTCGTCGACCCGGCTCTTCGGCCCCGCCACGCGCACGTCGGCCGGCTCGCTCGTCACGTCGGCGACCTCGTAGCCGCTGGCCGGCCGGCCGACGAGGCGCGGACGCACGGGCACCACCTTCTGGAGCGTGCGCTCGAAGTTCAGGGTGAGCATCGCCGGCGTGACCTTCACCACCTTCACGCCGAAGGGAACCCGGATCGAGTCCGCGGTGAGGTGGACGATCCGCTCGCCCTCCACGCTTCCGGAGAGGTCGATCTGGGCGGCCACGTCGCCGGGGTTCAAGCCGTGGATGATGCCTGCCGAGGCGCGGACGCGGACCTCCACCGCGTCCACGGCGTCGCCGGTCAGCTCGAGGTCGCGCGGCATGTTCTGCAGCTCGAGAGGGACGCGCAGCCCCATCTCGGAGGCCGTCTCCCCCGCGATCGCGAACCAGACGAGCACCGCCAGCACCAGGCTCAAGGCCTTGAGGGCCAGGTTCTCGGTGAAGAAGGAGCGCACCTACTTCTCCTTGGCGGCGACGGCCTCGGCGGGCCCCTCGGCCGGGCCCTCCTCGACGGAGATCTCGAGG
>DASSJI010000053.1:0-42407 GCA_035691285.1 Vicinamibacteria bacterium
CGCGCCCGCGAGCGCGACCGCCGGTGCGGAGCCGGCGTGGCGCTGGCGCTCGCGTGCCTCACGAGGCCCGAGGGCGCCCTGGTCTTCGCCGCGTCCGCGGCCGGCCGCCTGGTCGGCGGCGCCTGGCGCTCTCCCGACGAACGGCGCCGTCTCGTGCTCGACGCCATGGTCGTCGCCGGCGTGGTGGCCGGCCACGTCGCCTTCCGGCTGTGGGCCTACGGCGACTTTCTCCCCAACACCTTCCATGCAAAGGCCGGAGGCTACTGGCAGCGGCCGCGCGAGTACCTCGGCGGGTTCGCCTGGCAGCACCTCACGCCGGTGCTGGCTCCGCTCCCGCTGCTCGCGCTTCTCGACCGCCGCGCGACGCTCAGGGCAGCGTTCCTTCCAGCCTTGGCGGTGCTGGCGGGCGGCGTGCTCGCAATCTACGCCGCCGGAACGGACTGGATGCCGGGTTACCGGCTCCTTTGCCCCTACCTGCCGGCGTGGACCGCCCTGGCCGGCTTCGGCATTGCGCTCCTTTGCGCCCGCGTCGCGGGTCGCGCGGCGCCGGCCCTGGCTGGGCTGGCCATGGCCGCCGCCGCGGCCGGCTCGTCCGCGTGGCAGGCGCCTGTCTTGGGCGCTTCCCTGGAGGACGTCGCCGCCTACAACGTGGCGAACCGCCGCGGCCACGAAGCCCTGGCTGCCTGGGTCGCCGCACACGCCCGGACGGGCCAGAGCATCGCCCTCATGGACATCGGCGTCATCGGGGTCCGGCTGATGAACCTCACCGTCGTGGACATTTCGGGCCTCACGGACCGGCACATCGGCCGGCTGCCCGGGGGGTTCCTGACGAAGCAGCCGGACGCGGACTACGTGCTCGGGCGGCGACCGGACTTCGTGGTGCTCTCCTTCGCCGTGCCGGCCGGTCGGCCGGAGCGCGCGCGCTCGTGGACCGCGATGGAGCGCGCGATCCTCGAGCACCCGGAGTTCCGCCGCGCGTACGCGCGCCCCCGAACCTGCCGCGCGGGCGCATCGCAGCTCGAGCGCTTCGCCTGTCTCTACGGCGCCGCGCAGGCGTTCGACGCGACGCCCCGCAGCTACCGGTACTACCAGGCGGTCTTCGAGCGCGACCGGGAATAGCCACGCCCCCTGCCCTGTAACCGCGGGCAGGAGGTCGATATGACGCGCTCCGCCCTGCTCCTCGCCGGTCTGGCCCTGGCGCCCGTCCCCGCCCAGGCCCATCATCCGCATCCCGTGCCGCCGTCCGGGTCACCGGTCCAGGTCGAGGTCCGGGTCGGAGGCCGGGTGAGCCGGCTCTACGCCGCGCCCGACGGGTCCGGCCGCCTCTACGTCGAGGCCACCAAGGGCGCCGCCTACGACGTGGTCCTCTCTAACCGCAGCACGGAGCGGGTCGGCGTCGTCCTCGTCGTCGACGGCCTCAACGCGATCAGCGGCGAGCGTGCCGAGGCGAGCTCGCCCCGCAACCGGATGTACATCCTCGATCCCTGGGGGGAGACGACGGTGCGAGGCTGGCGCACGTCGCTCAGCGAGGTCCGGCGCTTCAACTTCGTGGACGAGCAGGCCTCCTATGCCGCCCGGGCCGGGAAGGCCAACCGCAAGATGGGCTGGATCGAGGTCGGCGTCTTCCGCGAGCAGGGCTACTGGGCCTCACGTCGGCAGCCGATCTCGCCCGAGGCGTGGAGCGGCAACGAGGCCGAGGCGCCCACGGCCCAGATGCCACCTGCGACCGCTCCCGCGGTGCCCGAGGCGCAGGCGAAGGCCCAGAAGGACGCTTCGGAGCGGCTCGGGGCGCTCGGCGACGACGGCGCGGCGCGGTCGTACCCCGGCACCGGTTGGGGCCGCGCGACCTACGACCCCGCCCAGCTCGTCCACTTCGATCCCATGCCCACGCCGGCCCAGTTGGTCACGGTCCGCTACGAGTACGCCGCCGCCCTTCGCGCGCTCGGCATCCTGCCGCCCTACCGTTGGACCCGCGACCGCCTGCGCGAGCGCGAACACGCCGAGGACGGCTTCGCGCGCCCGCCGGCCTGGTAGGTCGCTGGCGGTCGCCCGGCGCCTTTCGTAGACTCGGATCTGTTTGGGGATCGCGAGCTCTCTTCGGCGACGTCTTCCCGCCGGCCTCCTCTTCGCATCCGCCTCCCTCGCCCTGGCACAGGAAGGCAGCGGCGTCTCGGGGACGGTGAAGGATCCGACGGGCGCCGTCGTGCCACGCGCCTCGGTCGGCCTCTTCAGCCCGCAGGGCGCCATCGCCGCCTCAGGCCGCACCGACCCGGAGGGCCGCTTCCGCTTCCCCTCGCTGCCGGCGGGGACGTTCGTGCTCGTGGCGGAAGCGCGTGGGTTCGCGCCCCGGCGCATCCCGCTCTACGTCGGGTCTGGCGGCCTCGACATCGTGATCACGCTGCAGCCGGAGGCCTTCCACGACGAGGTCACGGTCACCGCCAGCCCGGGTCGGGCCGAGGCCCTCGAATCGGTTCCGCAGAGGGTGAACGTGATCGGCGAGGAGGAGATCGGGTTTCGGTCCAAGGCAGTGCTCGCCCAGGCGGCGAGCGAGGAGGTGGGGCTCCACGTCCAGCGCACGAGCCCGACCATGGGCGGCGTCTTCGTGCGCGGGCTCACCGGGGCCAAGGTCAACATGTACGTGGACGGCGTGCGCTACACCACGGCCGCCCAGCGCGGCGGCGTCAGCACCTTCTTCAACCTCGTGGACCCGGAGATCCTCGAAGGCATCGAGGTGGTGCGCGGCCCCTCGAGCGCCGAGTACGGCAGCGACGCCCTGGGGGGCACGGTCCAGCTCCTGACCCGCAGGCCGCAGTTCGATCCGTCGGGACGGAACGTCTCGGGGCTGTGGAACGCGAACTTCGGCAGCGCCGATGCGAGCTATGGCTCCAGCCTGACCGCCCGCTATGCGGCGCCCACGGTCGGCGTCAGCGGCACGCTCGCGGCGCGGCGGGCCAACGACCTTCGCCCTGGGGAAGGCGAGGACTCGCACAACGCCGTCACGCGCTTCTTCGACCTGCCCTCGACGGTCGCCATCGGCGCTCGACTGCCCGACACAGCCTTCACCCAGTACGGCGGTCATCTCAAGGTGAACTGGGCGGTCACGCCGACCGCCCAGATCATCGCCAGCTACCTGCGCGGCCAACAGGACGGGGGCAAGCGCTACGACCAGCTCCTGGGCGGCGACGGCAACCTCGTCGCGGACCTCCGCAACCTGATGGCCGATCATTTCCACGCGCGCTTCGAGCGGTCGCAGCTCGGTTTCCTCGATCGACTCAGCGTCTCCTACTCCTTCAGCGCTCAGCGGGAGGAGCGCCGCAACCAGGGCGGCAACGGCAACCCGCTCGCCGCCATCAATCACGAGCCGGAGCGCACGACGGCCCACGGCGTGCAGGCTGCGCTGCGGACGCTGAGGGGCCGGCACGACCTGACGCTCGGCGCGGATGTCTTCGTCGAGTCGATGAAGGCGCCCTCCTTCGGGACGAATCCGACCACGGGCGGGACCTCGCCGCGCCGCGGCCGCGTGCCCGACGGCGCGAGCTACGCGCACGGCGGGATCTTCCTGCAGGACGTTCTCGAGGCAGTGCCGGGCAAGCTGCGCCTCAACGGCGCCGTCCGCTTCTCCGGCGCGTCCTACGAGGCGCACGCCGCCGACAGCCCGCTCGTGGCGGGCGAGCCGCTCTGGCCCGACGACGCCTACGACACCAGCGCATTCACCTTTCGTGCCGGGGCGCTCTTCACTGCGGGCGGCGGCTTCAGCGTCGCGGGGAACGTGAGCCGCGGCTTCCGGGCCCCGGACGTCACGGACCTGGGCACGTTCGGCCTGACGGGCGCGGGGTTTGAGGTCTCCAATCGCGAGGTGGAGGGCCTGGGCGCGGCGGTCGGAACCACGGCCGACGCCGCGGCCGTCAGCACGGGCGACCCGGTGCGCGTCCTCGAGCCGGAAACGAGCCTCAACGTGGAGCTCACGCTGCGCTACAAGACCCCGCGCTTCAAGGCGGACCTCACCGCCTTCCAGAACGACATCGATGCCAACGTCGCCAAGCAGGCGATGATCCTCCCGCAGGGCGCGGTCGGGCAGAGCCTCGCCGGCGAGCCGATCATCCGCCAGCTTCCGAGCGGCGTCGTGTTCGTGGCCGCATCCAGCAACCCCGTCCTGGTGCGCGCGAACTTCGACGAGGCGCGCCTCCGCGGGCTCGAGGCGACCTTCGACGCCGAGCTCCACCCCTCCTGGTTCGCGGGAGGGATCTTCACCTATCTGCACGCTGCGGATCGAGCGAGCGGGGCGCCGCCCAACATCGAGGGGGGCACGCCGGCCCCCGAGGCATGGTTCAAAGTGCGCTTCGCCCCGCACGGCGGCCGACGGTTCTGGGTGGAGCCCTATCTTCGTGTGGCGGGAGAGCAGGATCGGCTCTCCAGCCTCGACCTGGCCGACCGCCGGACCGGCGCGAGCCGCTCGCTCTCGAGCATCGCGAGCTTCTTCAACAACGGCGCCAGGGCCCGCGGGCTCGTCGGCAGCGGTCCCGATGGCATCGCGGGAACAGCCGACGACGTCCTGCTCGCCACCGGCGAGACGCTGTCGCAAATGCAGACGCGGGTGCTCGGACCGTCGGGGACGTCGAGCTCGCTGTTCACGGCCGTCCCGTCGTACGTGGTCCTCGGGCTCCGGGGCGCCGTGCGGTTCGCCCAGCGGCACGAGGTCTTCGTGGACTTCGAGAACATCGGAGACGAGAACTACCGCGGCGTCTCCTGGGGCATGGACGCTCCCGGCCGGGCGCTCCACGTGCGCTATTCGCTGCGATTCTAGCCTTCAGCGGACCGCGGCCCTCCCGCTGCGCGTGATCTCCCCGACCGCGCGGAACGCCTGGTCGATCGCCACGTCCGTATAGGCGGACGCGCCGGCGTCGGAGTTCGCGATCGCGATGGCTCCGAAGCGCCGCCGGCCCACCACCCAGGGCTGCTCGCCCTCCGCCCACTCCGGGTCGAACAGCGAGTTCGGCTCGTACGCGTAGCCGTGGGGCCAGCGGTTGACGGTGATCGCCTCGATGTCCCGTGGCGGGTCGAAGCCGCCGCCCGCGAGGCTCCGCCCGAGCTGGTCGCGGATCCGGCGCTCGAAGTCCTCGAAGGACGTCGCGAGCAGCTCGTGGCGCCCGGACTGGCACTGCTCGCGGACGGGCAGGCCCGGCGAGGTCGGCACGCGGACCATGTGCACCACCATCGGCTCCTCGGGGGAGCGCGGGCAGCGATAGCCGCCCAGGCTCACCGGGAAGTCCAGTGTGAAGTCCGCGTGGTAGCCGCCGGGCGCGTGGACGCGTTGAACGCCGAGCTTCTGGAACGCCACCCAGCTCCGGATCAGCACGTTCGTGTAGACGAGCGGGGCTCGTGTCGCGTATCGGAGCGCCTGCTTCTGCGCCTCCGGCAGCTCCGGACAAAGAACGGGGATGAGGGAGTTGTAGCACGCGAGGATGCAGCGGCGTCCGCGGACCCGGTACGCACGGCCGCCACGGACGTACGCCACCGACACGCCGCTGCCGGGCTCCGGAGGACCGTCGTGCCTCACGTTCACGGCCGTGCTGTTGAGCCGGATCCGGACCGGGCGGCCGCCGTCGTCGAGGCGGCCGTAGTCCAGATGCGCCGTGACGACGTCCTCCATGTCGCTTCCGGGCAGGGCCTCCGGGATCAGCGCCCGGACCAGGAGCCGCGCCACCGAGGCGTTGCCGTCCGGGAAGTGGAAGATGTAGGGCTCGGAGCGGCCCGTGTCGCCGGGCAGCCCCAGGCCGTCGAAGCCCGGGTAGCCCCACTGCCAGTAGTCCAGAGCCGGCACGGCGTCGCTGCTCACGCCCCAGAACCCGATTCCCTGATGGCGGAAGAAGGACACCGCGGCCGGATGGAGCTTCAGGACGTCCTTCAAGAAGGCGACGTAGCTCATCCTCCGGAGCCGCGCCTTCTTCTCCTCGACGGTAACCCCAGGCCATGGGTCCGTTCGGTCGTCGTAGACGCGCGCGATGTCCCGCTGCGCCTCCGCCGCGAGGGGAGTCCTCGCCAGGAACTCGGGCCAGGGCAGCGTCCCCGCACCCGCGACCAGACGGTCCTCTCCGAAGGTCTCCTTGTCGAAGAACACACCCCGAGTCAGGCCGAGGGACTCGTACAGGCGGCTGTCGAAGGCCGAGTGGAAGCGCTGCACGTCGATGCCGACGTCGCGAAGCAGCCCGGCGGCCTCGGGGCTGTAGCTCCCGGGCCCGTCGATGGACTGCGTTCCGCCGTAGCCGATCAGCAGCCGGCCGCCGTGGCGGAACTCGTTGCGCTTGGCGTGCCCCCCTAAGTCGTCGTGGTTGTCGAGGACCAGGATCCTGGCGCTGGCGCCGTGCTGCCTCCTGTAGAAGAACGACGCGGCGAGACCGCTGATCCCTCCCCCGACGACCACCAGGTCGTAGCTCTCTCCCGTGTCGGCCGCGAGCGCGGGATCGAACCCGCCGCGGTCCTTCAGGTGTTCGTGGGCGGCTTCGAAGGACCCGGCGTGGCTGCCTCTGAGTCCCGTCAGCGCGGGCGGGTAGTAACCCGGGCTCTTCTCGGGCGCGAATTCGGCCGCGAGGAGCGACGCGGGCCAGCTCGCGTCGAGGATCGACGCGCCCACGACGAGCGGGACGCCGTTCAGGAAGTCGCGGCGCGTGATGCCGCGGTCGAGCCCGAGGCGTCGATCCTCTGCGGAGCTCTCGCTCACAGGAGGATGTCCTTCGGCAGGGCGACCTGGCCTTTCGGCGTGAGCGTCGTCGACGCCAAGCGCCCCTCCTTGCGCATCCGAGCCTACCACGGTGTCGGTGAGGAGGAAGCCGTGAGCTCCTACGTCGGCAGCCGCCGATCGATCGCTTGCTCGAGGCTGGCCTTCAACAGGCTCAGGTTCTGCGCGAAGGCCGCGAAGTCGCCCCGCCCCAGGCTGATCACGTCCGTCGGCTCGAGGGCGCGCACCGTGGCCGTCCGGGCGAGGTCGCGCAGGAGGGCCACCTCGCCGAAATACTCGCCGGGGCCGAGCGTCGCGAGCCGCAGCTCCGGCCCGCCGTTCGACGCCCGCGCCACTTCCACCTTCCCCTTCTCGATGATGTAGAAGCGGTCGCCGATCTCGCCCTGGGTGATGATCGCCTCGCCTTTCTCGTAGTGGGCGCGGTCGACCTTTTCCGTGCGGAACACCTTCAGCTGGACGATGTTGCGCTGGAAGATCAGGTCCAGGGTCCAGTCGAGGGCCACGCGGATCCGGCGCTCGAGGCCCGGCAGCTTCATGAGGTAGATCGTCCTCCACAGCCACCAGGCGAAGAAGCCCTTGAACTTGAAGCCCAGGATCTCGGCCACGGCGCTGCGCCCGCCCAGCGAGGCGAGCTTGCCGAGCGCGTTGAAGACGAAGGGCCGCGGCTTCCCCGTCCCGCGCACCGCCGCCACGATGTTGTCGGCGCACACCGCTGCCTGCCGGATGGCGTTCTGGGCCGTCGGCGCGTACGGCACGCCGCCGGGGCTGGGCACGGCGGCGCAGTCTCCGAGCGCCCACACGCCCTCGAAGCCGGGAACCTCCAGGGTGGCCTCGGTCACGATCCGGCCGCGCTCGGTTCGGCAGGGCAGCGTCTTCAGCAGTGGATTGGGCGCGTTGCCCACCGTGCTGATCAACGTTCGCGCCGGAATCGCCGCGCCGTTCGAGAGGAACACGTGCTCGGCCGTGGCGGCCTTGCACTTCACGTCCAGGACGATCTCGATCCCCCGCGAGCGCAGCTCTTCCGCCGCGTAGGCCCCCAGGCCGGGCACGACCTCGGGCAGGATGCGGTCCTGGCTGTGGACGAGGACGAAGCGCACGTCCTCCCGCCGGAGGTTGCGGTAGTGCGGCAGGACCAGGCTCACCATCTCCTGCAGCTCGCCGATCGTCTCGACGCCGCTGAAGCCGCCGCCCACCACCACGAACGTCGTGAGGGCCCGCCGGTGGCTCTCGTCGTCCTCGATGTCGGCCTGCTCGAGGCAGCCGATCACGTGGTTCCTCAGGTAGAAGGCGTCGCCGATGTTCTTGAGCGCGAGGGAGTGCTCGGAGAGCCCCGGCAGGCTCGAGAGGTCGACGATCGTCCCGAGGGCGATCACGAGATGGTCGTAGGCGAGCGCGCGTAGGTGCTTGCCCTCCCCCGCGTAGATCGCGACCTGCCTGGCGACGAGGTCGATCGAGGCGACCTCGCTGGCGTAGAACCGCACGCCCTCGAGCATCCGCCGCAGCGGGTTGGCGATCTGGCTGGGCTCGATCGAGCCGGCGGCGACCTCGGGCAGCATCGGCTGGAACACGAAGTAGTTCTCGCGATTCACGAGCGAGATCTCGACCTTGGGGTCGTTCCCGAGCCGGTCCCTGAGCCGCTTCGCGACGAAGGCGCCGCCGAAGCCGCCGCCGAGGACGACGATGCGCGTCACCTCGCGCCCCACGTCGCTCCCCGTGTCGTCGTGCGCAGGCGCGCGATCCGCGTGTTCGACGCGATGTACAGCGTGGAGCCGTCGTCGCCCCAGTTCAGGTTCGCCGTGGGCACGCCGAAGTTGAGCGTGCCGAGCAGGGCGCCGTCGGGCGCGATCACGAAGACGCGTCCTCCGGGGCCCCCGGCCCAGAGGTTGCCCTGGACGTCCACCTTGAGGCCGTCGGGGACGCCTTGGCCCTCCTTCGCCCAGGCCGATGCGTCGAAGAGCTGCCGGCCCGCACCGAGCGTCCCGTCGGCCTTGACCTCGTAGGCCACCCAGAGCGGCCGCTTCAGGTCTGCGTTCGCGACGTACAGCGTCTTCTCGTCCGGCGAGAAGGCCAAGCCGTTCGGACAGGCCAGGTCCTTCGTCAGCAGGGTGAGCGCGCCGTCGGGGGCGAGCCGGTAGACGCCCGCGAATGGCAGCTCCCGTCCGGTGTCGTTCGCGCCTCGAGGCAGGCCGAACGGCGGGTCGGTGAAGTAGAGCGAGCCGTCGCTGCGATAAACGAGGTCGTTGGGGCTGTTGAGGCGCTTGCCCTCGTAGCGGTCGACGAGCGTCGTCCAGGAGCCGTCCTTCTCGACGCGGACGATCCCGCGGTTGCCGTGCTGGCTCATGACGAGCCGCCCTTCCCGGTCGTAGGTCAGGCCGTTCGAGCCGGGCTCGCGGCCGGCGAACGGAGCGGCGCCGGTGTATCCGCTCGGCTTCAGGAAGTCGCTCGCGCCCTGGTCCTCCTGCCATTTCACGATGCGGTTGTTCGGGATGTCCGAGAAGAGCAGGTAGCGGTCCTCGCGGTTCCAGACCGGCCCCTCGACCCACGCGTAGCCGTCGGCGAGCGCCTCGACGGCGGCGCCTTTCGGCAGGACGCGGTCGAGGCGGGCGTCCTTCCTCTCGATCGCGGCCACCGAGGGACGGATCCCGGCTCCTTGAACGTTCAGGCGCATCCGGTAGAGGCCCGTGCGCGCGCACAGGTAGAGCGTCCGGCCGTCGGCGTCGCCCCACGCCATGTTGTGGACGTGGCGCGGGCCGCGGATCGTGCCGAGGTGCTTGCCCTCGGGCGAGATCACCCATAGCCCGCCCGGTCCGGAGACGTACACGTTGCCCTTGCGGTCCACCTTGACGCCGTCGACGGCGTCCTCGCCGGGCGCGCTCGTGAGGTCGTAGAACACCATCCCGTTCGCGAGGCTGCCGTCCGGACGGACCTCGAAGCGCTTCACGACCTTGTCCTTCTCGTCCCAGTTGCCGACGTAGAGGAACTTCTCGTCGGGCGACAGGGCGATGCCGTTCGGGCCACGGAACTCGGTCGTGAGCAGCTTGACCCGGCCCCTCACGACGGCGTAGACGCCGAAGTGCGGCGTCTCCCGGCGCGGGTCGTCGTGGAACTTCGGCAGGCCGAAGGGCGGGTCCGTGAGGAAGAGCGTCCCGTCCGAGCGGTAGACGAGGTCGTTCGGGCTGTTGAGGCGCCTGCCCTGGTAACGGTCGGCGATCACGGTCTCGCGGCCGTCCGCCTCGACGCGGACGACGCGCCGGTTGCCGTGCTGGTCGATCGTAAGACGTCCCTCGGCGTCCAGCGCGAGCCCGTTCGAGCCCGGCTGGCCATACTCGGCGACGTCCGCGCCTGCGTAGCCGCTCGGCTCCCTGAACACCGTGAGCTCTCCCGCCGCCGTGTACTTGTAGATCCGGTTCGCGTTCGGGTCGCTGAAGAGCAGGTAGCCGCCGTCACGGTCCACCCAGACCGGCCCCTCGGTGAAGAGGAAGCCCTCGGCCAGCTTGTGGATCTTCGGGTTCGCCGGGACGATCGCGTCCAGGGCCGGGTCGGCGCGCACGACCTCGACGTTGACCTCGTGAGGCGGCACGGCGTAGGGGCCGGGCGCGTTCTCGCGGTAGAAGAGCAGCCGCGCGAAGCGCATCCAGATGTAGTTCGTCGGCGGGTTCGAGAGCGGGCCGTTGATGCCGAAGACCGCGAGCTGGATCCGCTGCCCGGGCCTCACGTTGCGGCCGACAACGAGCCGGTTCGTCGCGTTCCAGCCCGCGACGACGGAGCCGCCGCTCTGCCCGGGCCGGCGCGGCATCTCGCCGTCCACCCAGATCTCGGCGTAGTCGTCGAGCGAGGTCTCGAACACGAGCGTCGCGCCCTTCGTCTCGAAGGCGCCGACGCGCTCGGGAATGGTCACGGCGATGCGGTACCAGTTGAACGACACGCGGCCGCTGCCGCGACGTCCCTGCAGCGTCGTCGGATCGAGGACGGGCCAGGCCGAGTCGTCGAAGTCCGCGCCGCCCGCGTGGGGCTCGATCTCGTTGGTCCGGATCGCCGCGCCCGTGGGCTGGCCGTCCGCGCCGGCCGCCTTGAAGCCGACCTCGACGACGCGCGCGTCGGAATAGCGCCATGCGCCCTTGACGGCCGCGACGCCGTCCTTCGTGTGCAGGTCGAGCGTCGCCGCCGGCGGGCCCTGAGGCTCCGCCGGCTCCACGAGGGCCTGGGCGCCCGCGTCCGTCGCAAGGCTGGCGAGCGCGGCCCCGAGGAGGAGGAGCCGCTTCACTTGCCCCCCTCCGCGCGCACCTTGACGACGTAGTACGTCATCGGCGACGGCACGGCCTTGAACCAGTGCGGCGTCCCGTTCGGCACGACGATCACGTCGCCCGCCTTGATCTCACGGGTCTCGCCGCCCTGAACGTCCGTGCCGCGGATCTCCTCGACGGCCGTCGCCTTGGCGCCGACGACGGTCCCGCCGGTCACCAGCGTGGCGGTGCCGGTGAGCACGTGGATGACGTCCGTGTCCTTCTCGTGGACCTCGACCTGGCCGGGCCCGTCGCGCCGGCTCGCGTGGATCTTGTAGTTTGCCGCCTCGAGGAGCGGCACGCCCTGCTCGAAAGCGGCCTTCACCCTGTCGGCAGGGATGTAGGTCACGGAAGGCGCCGGAGCGGCGGCGGCCGCCGCCGCCAGCGCGAGGACGGAGGGGAGCGCGATGACGTTCCTGGCGTTCATGGCGGCCTCAGCTGCTCGAGCCGAGGGCGGCCGCGCCGACGAGGGCGAACTCCTCGTCCTGGGCCGCGCTCGAGGCTCCGCTCACGCCGATGCCTCCCACCACCTGGCCGTCGATCACGATGGGAACGCCGCCCTGGAGCGGCGTGAAGTCGACGGTGACCATCGCGGTCCGGCCCTTGTTGACGACGTCCTCGAAGAAGCGCGTGGGCTTCTTGAACAGCACCGCGGTCCGCGCCTTGCCCACCGACACCGTCGAGCCCGCGGCGAAGGTCCCGTCGATGCGGGCCAGGGCGATGAGGTTCCCGCCATCGTCCACCACGGCGACGACGCCGGTGGCGCCGGCCTGCTTCGCGGCCTTCTCGACCGCGGCGATCGCCCTGCGCGCCCCCTCCAGGGTCAGGGTCTTCTTGACGGCGACGTCCTGGGCCTCGGCCGCCACGACGGCCAGGGCGAGCGACGCCCCCGCGAGCGTTCTCGACTTCATGGGCTTCTGCCTCCTCGCGGCGAGAAATCGAGGGGAGGCGCCGCTCTATTCCCCGGCGGGCCGGGAGCGTTCGCCCAGGACCTGTTCGTGCGTCACGCGCACGTGCTCCTCGGGCGTGCGGCTGTCGTAGGCCTCGAAGCGGCTGAACGTCCCCCGTGCGTAGGGCCTCGGCGCCTCCGACGTCGGATACGGGCCCGCCACGCCCGCCATCCAGCCGTCCTCGGACGCCCAGTGAGGCGGCTTCGTCCGGAAGCGGAACACGAAGTAGCGGAGCTCCCGGGACCCCTCGGCGTCGGGCGCGGGAACCTGCTTCATCAGCTCGATCTCGTCGGGCGGCGCGGCCAGCTCGTTCGGGTGCCACAGCCACAGGACCAGGTCGGCCTCGGCGAGCGCCTCCCACGTCAGGTGCTCCCGCGGGAACAGGTCGAGTCGGCCGTATTCCCGCAGCGACTCGAACAGCACCTTGCGCGTGTCGCCCGCCCGGGCGAAACGCGCCAGCTCCTCGGGCGGGGGCGTCTCTCCCGCCTGGAGCGCCGTCAGGACCGGCGCGATGCGATCGAGCGCCTCCTGGTAGACCCGCTCGCCACCTTTCACGGTCGCGTGGTAGCGCCAGCCGACGAAGGCGACCAGCACCAGGAGCAGGGCTCCCCCCAGGGCGAGAGCGAGCTTCATGTCTCAGCGCGCGAGCCAGCGCGGATCGATGCCCGACGCGGACGAGTAGCTGGAGCCCACCGCTCCCACGACGGCGCTCCTGCGGTCGAGGCCGAGAAGGGATCGCAGCCGATACACGGCTTCGATGCCCGTGCAGTGGGCGCCGAGCAGGTGCGTCATGCCGGCCTCCCGCATCCGATCGGCCGTCCACGCCAGCGTCTTCTCGTCGGCATCGAGCAGGTGCAGGCCGCCCACGACGGCCCGAACCGGGACATCCGGCACGATCGCGCGGGCCTGGGCCAGGATGTTCCCGATGCCCGCGTGTCCGCACCCGGTGACGACGACGAGGCCCTCCCCCGCCCGCACCACGAGCGACTGGTCCTCGGGGATGGTGTCCTCCATGGCGCCGTCGGCTGTCACGATCCTCGAGCCGGCCGGGTAGTTGCGCTCGGGATGGCGTCGCGGCACCGGCCCTGTGAGCCAGACTCCCGGTGCGATCGACTCGGCCTTGACGTGCTCGACCAACCTCGCCCCCGATTCCTCGTAGGCGTCGCGGAGCGCCATCATTCGGTTCGTACCGCCGCCCCCCGAGCGCGGCAGGAGGATGCCGGGCGCCACGTGGGCGCGCGAAAGCGTCTCGGCGCTCGCCGCGCCGAGCGCCCGCCGCAGCGTGAGCAGCCCGCCGGTGTGATCGTCGTGGTTGTGGCTGAGGACCACGTCGGCGATGCCGCGCAGGTCGACCTTGAGCTCCTCCGCGTTGCGCAGCACGGTCTCCGGCCGCGCGCCCGTGTCGAACAGGAGCCGGTAGCCGTCGACCTCGACCAGGGCCGCGAAGCCCCACTCGCCCATGCCGTCGGTATCGGCCAGCATGGTGGAGAGCACGGTGACCTTGACCGCCCGTGCCGCGGGCTCGCCCGCCGCGAAGGCCGGAGAGGCGACGAGGCCCGCGAGGAGTGCCAGCGCCGCGCCGCTCCTCATCTACCGGGCCGCCGGCAGGGTCACGTAGTCGAGGCCGAGGCCCTTCGCCTTCTCGTTGAGCGCGGCCATCTCGCCGAGCAGTACATTCCATTCGGCCGCGAGGGCGTCCAGCTCCTTCGTCTGCTCGGCGAACAGCTCGCGCGCGCCCTGGGTCGGCACGCCGTCGCCCCATGTCGCCACGGCATAGGTCCACACCAGCCGCGAGTAGAGCCGCGTGCCGCCCTTCATGGCCAGGATGTCGTACGTGATCTTCGCCCTAGGGTTGTGCAGCTTCTCCTCGAGGGCGTCGAGCTTCGGCACGAGGTCGGTCGCGGCCTTCGCCCACCCCGCCGAGCGATCCTTCAGGAGCTCCGAGCGCGCGTTGAGCTGCGTCCGCACCGAGCGCAGGTCCTCGACGATCGTGGAAAGGCGCGTGGCCGCGGCTCCGACGGTGCTCGCGAAGTCGAACTGTTCCTTGCGCTGCGCCAAGGGCATGGCGACGCGCGGATCCGGCTTCACCTCGACCGTGGCCGTGGCGGTCTCCTTGCCCGCCGTCAGGCGTAGCGTGTAGGTGCCGGGAAGGGCGCTCGGCCCGTTGTCGAGGCTGCCCGAGTCGATGCGCGCCTTCTGGATCTTCCGCGGCGGCTCGGCTCCCAGGTCCCACGTGCCCACCTGCACGCCCTTGCCCTTCTTGAGGGCCGGCTTCCTCTCGCGCTCCCAGGAGTCGGGATCGTCGGGCGGGATCTCGGGCTTCTCTTCCTTGCTCGAGAGCTTCCGCACGACCGCGCCGCCCGCGTCGAGCACCTCCAGGGTCACCTCGCCCTCCGGCTTGTCCTTGAGCCAGTACTGGACGGTCAGCCCCGGCCTCGGGTTCTCGCCCGGACCCTCCTCGTGAAAGGAGTCGCGGTACCGCCATTGGACGGCCGGCGGCGGCGCGAACAGGTGCAGCCCCTTCGCCTGCACGGAGGGCGTCAGCTCGCGCACCGCCGTGAGGTCGTCGAGGATCCAGATGGAGCGTCCGTGCGTGCCGAGCACGAGCGAGTCGTCCTTGACGATCAGGTCGTGCACCGCCACCGTCGGCAGGTTGAGCTGGAGGGACTCCCAGCTCCCGCCGTCGTCGCGCGAGAGCATCACGCCGCGTTCGGTGCCGACGTAGAGCAGGCCTTTCTTCCTGGGATCGACGCGCACGGCGTGCAGGTACACGTCGCCCTTGAGCCCGCCCGCGAGGCTCCTCCAGGTCTTGCCGTAGTCCGTGGTCTTCCACAGGTACGGCCGCGTGTCGTCCAGCCGGTGCGCGTCGACCACGACGTAGGCCGTTCCCGCCTCGGCGGGCGGGAGATCGATCCCCTTGACGCTGCCCCACTCGGGCAGCTTCGGGATCGCCGCCGTCACGTTCATCCAGGTCTTGCCGCCGTCCCGGGTCACGTTCACGAGACCGTCGTCGCTGCCGGTCCAGATCACGCCCTTCTCGGCCGGCGACTCGGCGATCGTGAAGATCGTGCCGTAGTGCTCGACGCCCGTGTTGTCGCCGGTGATGGGGCCGCCGGACCACTTCTGCTTCGACTTGTCGTTGCGGGTCAGGTCGCCGCTGAGCGCCGTCCAGCTCTGGCCGCCGTCGCTCGTGCGGAACAGGACATTGGCGCCGTGATAGACGACCTTCGGGTCGTGGGGCGAGACCAGGATCGGCGCCGTCCACTGGAACCGGTACTTCGAGTCCTCGGCCCCGTGGCCCGACTGGTTGTCGGGCCAGGCGCCGACGTGCCGCGCCTGGCGCGTGCGGTGGTCGTAGCGCGTGAAGATCCCGAGGTACTCCCCGGCGTAGACGATGTTCGGGTCCAACGGGTCGTGGGCCGTCCACCCGGCCTCGCCGCCGCCGACGTCGTACCAGTCGCCCCAGTTGATGCCGTCCTCGGAGAGGCTGTTGCTCGGGCCCGAGGCCGTGCCGAGATCCTGCAGCGCGCACGAGACGCGGAACGGCACGGACGTGTCCACGTTCACGTGGTAGCACTGGCCGATGGGCAGGCGCGGCGCGAACCATTTCTCGCCGCCGTCGAGGCTGATGTCCACGCCGCCGTCGTTCGCCACGATCATGCGCCGGGGGTTCGTGGGGTCGAACCAGGCGTCGTGGTGGTCGCCGTGGTGGATGCCCCGGACGCGCTTCCAGCTCCGTCCGCCGTCGACGCTGCGCAGCATCGGCACCTGGGGAATCCAGACCACGTCCGGGTTCCCGGGGTGCACGCTGATCGTCGAGTAGTACCAGGCGCGCTGGCGCAGGGCGCGGTGGTCGCTGGCGAGCGTCCACTTCTCGCCGCCGTCGTCGGAGCGGTAGAGCCCGCCCTCCTCGGCCTCGATGATCGCGTAGACGCGCCGCGAGTCGGACGGCGCCACCGCGACGCCCACCTTGCCCCAGACGCCGTCCGGCAGGCCGTTCTCCCCGTGCTTGAGCTCGGTCCAGGTGTCGCCGCCGTCCCGCGACACCCACAGGCCGCTGCCCGGCCCGCCGCTCGTCATCTCCCAGGGCCGGCGCCGCGCCTGCCAGAGACCTGCGAACAGCACCGACGGGTTGTTCGGGTCGATCGCGACGTCGGACGCGCCGGTGTCGGCGTCCCTCTTCAGGACCTGCTGCCAGGTCCTGCCCCCGTCCCTGGTGCGATAGACGCCCCGCTCGGGATTGGGCCCGAAGGCGTGGCCGAGGACGGCGGCGTAGGCCACGTCCGGGTTCTTCGGATGCACGACCATCGTTCCGATCTGGCCTTCCTGCTTCCAGACGTGGGTCCAGGTCTTCCCGGCGTCCGAGGATTTGTAGATCCCGTTGCCGGCGGCCACGTTGCCCCGGATGTTGGCCTCGCCCGAGCCCACGTAGACGACGCTCGGATCGGAGGGAGCCACGGCGATCGAGCCGATCGAGGAGGCGGGCTGGTCGTCGAACACCGACGACCAGTTGTATCCGCCGTCCGAGGACTTCCACACACCTCCTGAGGCGGTGGCCGCGTAGTACGTCAGCGGGTCGCCGGCGACACCGGTGGCACGCGACACCCGACCGCCGATGAACGGCCCCACGAGGCGGTACTCGAGGGCGCCGAACGGCCCCTTCTCCTTCTCGGCGGGGTCGTCGGCCAGGGCGGGCACGGCCAGGAGGGCGAGCGGCAGCAGGGCGCGGCACAGGGCGGGAATATTCATTCGCACCTCGGACGTTGGAACCGGGCGAGAATACCGCCACACATGCTGGCCGCCAAGCGCAACGACGATGGCCCTCGGCGGTCGAGGAGGTGCGCGATGCTGAGCCGCGGCGGCGAGGATCTCGCCAGGAGGCGGCTCGAGGGTGCGCGGCAGGCGCCCAGGGCCCCGCTCGAGACGCGCGTCCAGGAAGGCGACTCCTGATGACCCGAGAACTCACGTGCCGTGAGTTCCTCGGCTTCCTCGACGACTACCTGGCCCGCGCTCTGGACAAAGACTCCCTCGCCGCTTTCGAGAAGCACCTCTCGGACTGCCCCGCGTGCGTCGCGTACCTGCAGACCTATCAGCAGGCGATCCGCCTCGGCCAGGCCGTGCTCCGCGCCGCCGACGACCCGGTTCCGGAGGCAGTCCCCGAAGAGCTGGTACGCGCGATCCTGGCCGCGCGCGAGCGGCGCTAGGAGGAGCGCCGGGGGGCTTCGCTCAGGACCGGGTCGAGGAGGCCGCGCAGGGCCTGGCGGGCGCGGTGCAGGCGGACCTTGACGACGTTGCACGACACGCCCAGTGCGCGGGCCGTCTCCTCCGTGTCCAGCTCCTCGACGTCTCTCAGCAAGAGAGCCAGCCGATAAGGCTCCGGAAGCCGATCGATGTGACGCCGCACGAGCTCGCAGAGCTCGCGCCGTCCGAGCGCCTCGTCGACTGGGAGCCATGGATGGACGTTGACGGCGTGGTGGCCGTCTTCGAGGAAGCGAGGCAGCAGCTCCTCGAGGGAGACCTCGGGGTGGCTGCGGCGCGAGCGCAGCCTCATGAGCGACGCGTTCAAGGCGATCTTGTAGAGCCAGGTCGAGAGGCTCGCGGACCCCCTGAAGGCCGGAAGGGAACGGAACGCCCGCAGGAAGGCCTCCTGGACGGCGTCGCGGGCCTCCTCCTCGTCGCGAAGGATGCGACGGGCCAGGCCCAGCAGGCGGGGGGTCTCGCTGCGCACGAAGGCCGCCACCGCCTCCGGCTCGCCGGCGCGAATCGCCGCGAGGCGCGCGTCGGACGCGGTTCCCGAGCCGCTCGCCGGGAGTTCGGGGGGCTGGGGCGCCTCGAGGGACGCCGGCCCGAATCCCGGATCGCTCACGGCTCGCTCCGCTTCAGCAGCTCGACCACCAGTGGCGAAGGGTTCCGGAGCTGGACGTCCCGCTCGCGCAGGGCGAGCAGAAGCCGCACGCCGCTCGCATCGAGGAAGCCGAGGCCCGAAAGGTCCAGGCTGAGCCGGCGCCGCTCCGCCAGAGCGGAGTCACATTCCGCGCGGAGCTCTCCCACCCAGGGACCGGTGAGCGTTCCATCGAGGCTCAAAGTCACGTCCCGGTTCCCATCGTTCCGTCGAGAGATCCTGAGCATTATTGAGGTGGGAAGGATGGGATGCACGGACCGCGCCCGATCGTTCATCACGCGTGATGCCAGCTCTTACTCGTTGCTCGGTAAGGACTTGCCAGCGTCCAGCCGGCGCGCTGCACGAGCCGAGGCCACGATATCTCGTAGCCCACGAGGGTGTCGCCCGCGGGCGGCTACGATATTTCGTGGGAACGACGGACCCCAAGCCTCTTCATCCGGCTCCGGAGCGTGTTCGGGTGCAGACCCAGGACGCGTGCCGCGCCCCTCGGCCCTTCGATGACCCCGGCCGTACTCTCGAGCACCTGGCGGATGTGGCTCCGCTCGACCTCATCGAGCTCGCGGCCGGCTGCGGCGGCCCCTCCAGGCGCAACCGCAGGATTCTCCGGGTCCCTACGAACCGCCGGCATCGCCGGGAGGAGGTCGGGATCCAGCACCAGCATACTGCCGGAGGCGAGGACCACCGCCCGCTCGATGACGTTCTGCAGCTCGCGCACGTTGCCGGGCCAGGCGTAGCTCACGAGCCGATCCATCGTCTCTCGCGACACGCCCTCGACGGCCTTGCCGAACTTCCGCGAGAAGCGCGACAGGAAGTAGGCGACCAGGGCAGGGATGTCGGAGCGCCTGTCTCGAAGCGGCGGCACGTTCAGCGGAAAGACGTTGAGGCGGAAATAGAGGTCCGAGCGGAAGCGGCCCTCCCGCATCGCGTCCGCGAGGTCGCGGTTGGTCGCGGCGATCACGCGGACGTCGACCTTCACCGTGCGGCTGCTCCCCACGGGCTCGAACTCCTGCTCCTGTAGCACGCGCAGCAGCTTGACCTGCGTCTCGGGGGGCAGCTCGCCGACCTCGTCGAGGAAGACGGTCCCCCCGTTGGCGAGTTCGAAGCGCCCGACGCGCTTGTCCAGGGCGCCGGTGAAGGCCCCCCTCACGTGCCCGAACAGCTCGCTCTCCACGAGGCCCGCGGCGATCGCGCCGCAGTTGACCTTGACGAGGGGCCGATCCTTCCGGGCGCTGCGGTTGTGGATCGCGCGTGCTATCAGCTCCTTGCCGGTTCCCGTCTCGCCGCCGACGAGGACGATGGAATCCGTCGGGGCCACGCGCTCGACCTTCCGGAGCACCTCGAGCAGCGCAGGGCTGTTGCCGACCATCTCCTCGAAGTTGTGCTCCCGCCGGATCTCCTCCTGCAGGTACACGTTCTCGGCGAGCAGCCGGTTCTTGAGGCTCTCCACCTCCTCGAGGGCGCGGCGCAGCTCTTCCTCGGCGCGCCGTCGCCTCTCGATTTCCCGGGTCTTCTCGCGGTAGAGCCGCGCGTTCTCCAGGGAGATGGCCGCCTGGCCGGCGAGGACGTCCAGGACCTCGATCCGATCCGCCGTGAAGGCGTCCTTGGCCAGGCTGTTCTCGAGGTACAGGATCCCGCCCAGCGTTCCCTGGTGGACGAGAGGGATGCACAGGATCGAGCGGGGCCGGGCCTTCGCCACGTATGGGTCCGCGGCGAAGCGCTCGTCCCGGGTGGCGTCGCCGACGACGACGCTCGTGAGGGTCTTCCGCACGAATTGCACCACGGCTCGCGAGAGCGTGGCAGGCTCGTCGAGGGGTAGCGAGCCCGGGAGGCTCACGTCCTGTCCGTCGACGCCGGCCTGCGCCTCGATGACGAGCTGCCCCTCCTGCTCGTGCAGCAGGAAGCCACGCTCCGCCCCCGCGTTCTCCAGCGCGATCCGCATGAGCCTGCGCAGCAGCTCCTCGAGGACGATCTCCCCCGAGAGGGCGTGCGCGGCCTTCGTGACGCTCTTCACGTCGAAGGACGGGGCCTCCTCCCGCTGCCCCGCCCTGCGCAGGACGGGGTGGCGCTGGTCGAGCTGCCGGACCTTGGCCTGCGCCCCCCAGGCCGCGTACGAACGCCGCGCGTCGGCAAGGTACTCGGCGGCCACGCGATCGTGGCCCCGCTCCAGCCAGAGCCGGCCGGCCAGCTCCAGGGAGAGCGCCTCTTGCTGGAGGTTGTCCGTCTCTCGGGCGTAGCGAACGGCCTCGTCGTAGAGCTCGAGGGCCTCGAGGCCGCGGCCGGCCGTCCGTGCGAGCTCCGCGTCGAGGAGGAGCGCGAAGCAGCGATAGTTCTCGGCGCAGTTGTCGGCCAGGAGCCGGAGCCGGTCGCGCGCGCCCGTGAGGCGTTCGCCGCCCGAGCGCGACGCCGCCGCGCCGTCCATGGCCAGGGCGAGACCGCCCCAGAAGTCGAGGAGGACCGGCCAGATCGTCCCCTTGCCCCAGGGACCCAGCTCGCGGGCGCGCCGCTCCGCCGACAGCGCGGCCGGCCGATCCTCGAACAGGACCGCCAGGTGCAGCCTGGCGATGTGGAGGACGGTCATGAAGAAGGGGTTCGCATGGTGCGCGGCGACGTAGGCGGCCTCATCGAAGCTCTCGTCCGAGAGCGTGAGCGGCCCCTGGGTTCGCCCCTGAAGCGCCCGGGCCCAGTTCAGCATCAGCCGGTGCGCGTCGTGGAGCCCCAGCGTGCGGATCCGGCGGAGGACGCCGAGGGTGGGCGTGAAGTCCCGGACGAAGCGCTCCAGGTCCCGGCTCGTAAGGAAGGCGGGCCAGCTCTCCGTGAACGCGCCGTAGCCGGCGTAGGTGAAGTCGCCCGTCTGCAGCCCGCTGCGGCAGGCCTCCTGGGCGTGGGGAATGCACGTCGCGAGCGGACGCCGCCACAGCGTGACGTGGGCGTTGAACTGCTGGTGGATCTTGGCGCGCCGCTTCTGGTCGCCGAAGCGGTCGTTCACGGCGAGGGCGAGCGCGCCCCATTCGTAGGCGGCGCGGTAGTCTCCGCGCAGGGGTCCCACCGTGATGGCGTGGGTCACGTATCCGTAGGCGGAGTCCTCGGTGTTGCCGTGCCGGATCGACAAGCTGACGAGGCGGGCCGAGACGAGGGCCACGAGCGTCGCGTTCCCCAGGATGTAGGCCGGCGCCCACAGGTCCGTGAGCAGCCTCATCACGAGCCGCTGCTCGGAGTCGTGGAGGACCGGCAGCTCGACGAGCGAGGCGATGCTGCGGCCAGCGAGCAGCTCCTCGATGGTCTGGAGCTCCGCCTCGAGCGCCTCGCGCTGCCCTGTCTCGTCGGGCGGAAGGGAGACGCCGAGCAGCGCGAGGCCCTCACGACCGATGCGGGTGGCCTCCGCGTATCTCGACAGGTTCTCGAACTGGACGAGCCGGATGTTGTGCACCTGGGCCTTGTCGAGGGCCGTCCGCGCGCGGCCCATGAGTTCGGCGAAGCTCCGCTCCGCCTCCTCGAACTGGCCGCACAGGTACTCGCACTCGGCGGCCTCGCGGCTCAGGTCGAAGGCCAGCTCGTAGTCGGCCGCCCAGAGCGTCTGGGGCAGGAGCTCGAGGCCCGCCCTGAAGTAGCCGAGCGCCGCCTGGTAGGCGGTGGACGACTTGGCCCGGCGGCCCGCGGTCGCGTTCAGGGACGCGAGGGCGAGCCGTTCCGCCGGGTCCTCGATCAGGCGGCAGCCGAGGTTCAGGTGCGAGACGATGTCGAAGACCTTCTCTTCAGCCCGTGCGCGGTCCCATCGCTCCAGGAGCAGGCGGCCCACGGCGAGGTGCAGTCGCCGCCGGCTGTCCTCCGGCAGCCGTGCGTACGCCGCCTGCTGGACGCGGTCGTGAAGGAACTCGTAGGCGTGCTCGGGGCCGTCCGGATCCGGCGACGCCGTGGCGTAGCTCGCGCTCCTGAGCAACAGGCCCTCGTCCAGCGCCTCGCGGAGCTGCGCGAAGGCCGCCTCCGGAGGCTGCTCGCTGACGATCGCCAGCGTCGCGAGGTCGAAGCGGTTGCCCACGCAGGCGGCGAGCGTGAGGACGCGCTGCGCGCGGGGAGAAAGCCGCTGGAGCTTGCGGCTCATCAGGTCGATGACGTTCTGCGTCATCGGCGCCTTCTCGATCTCTTCGAGGCGGAAACAGAAGCGGCGGCCTGCGGGATCGAAGCGCAGCAGCCCTTCCTGCCAGGCGCTCTTCAGGAACTGGATCACGAAGAAGGGATTCCCCTCCGTCTTCGCGGTCACGAGCTCGGCGAGCGAGGCCGTGTCCTCGTCGTCGCCCTTGAGACAGTCGGCGACGAGGCTCCTCACGTCTGCCAGCGGCAGTGGCCCGAGCAGGATGCGCTCGAGACGCGCTCCCGAGGCCTCAAGCCCCTGGACCGTCCGGGTCAGCAGGTGGCTGGCATCGACCTCGTTGTCGCGGTAGGCGCCGATGATGAGCAGGGACCGCACCTCCGGACTCGTCAAGAGCGGCTGGAGCAACGCGAGGCTGGCCGCGTCGGCCCGTTGCAGGTCGTCGAGGAAGAGAGCCAGGGGATGCGCCTCGTCGGCCAGGGCCGAAACGAAGCTCTGGAAGACCAGCCGGAACCTGTTCTGCGTCTCCGCCGCGGGCAGCGCCGGGACGGGCGCCTGCGGGCCCAGGATCAGCTCCAGCTCTGGGATGACCTCGGTCAGCACGGACCCGTTCTCGCCAAGGGCGGCCGCGAGCCTTTCCTTCCACTCGGCGAGCCGCGCTTCGCTCTCCGTGAGGAGCTGCTGCACGAGCCCGCGGAAGGCCTGGATCAGCGCCCCGTAGGGGATGTTGCGCGCTACCAGGTCGAACTTGCCGGAGATGAAGTGGCCGCGCTGGCGCACGATCGGGCGGTACAGCTCCTGTATCAGCGAGGTCTTCCCTATCCCCGAGTAGCCCGCCACCAGCACCAGGGCGGCCGGTCCCGAGCACGTCCCCTCGAAGGCGGCCTTGAGCTCCTCGACCTCGCGATCGCGGCCGTACAGGCGCTGCGGGATGAGGAAGCGGTCCGAGAAGTCCTGGGCGCCCAGCGGGAAGCGCGGTATGGATCCCCGTTCACGCCACTCGCGGGCGCAGGCTTCGAGATCCGCCTGGAGCCCGCGAGCGCTCTGGTAACGCGCGTCCGCGGTCTTCTCGAGCAGCTTCATCACCAGAGTCGAGAGCACCTCTGGAATGCCGGGATGCTGCTGCGCGGGCGGGACCGGGCTCTTCGCGATGTGGGCGTGGATCAGCTCGAGGGGATCGGCCGAGCGGAACGGCGGCACGCCCGTCAGGGCCTCGTAGAGCGTGACGCCGAGGGAGTACAGATCCGAGCGATGGTCCACCGCCCGGTTCATGCGGCCGGACTGCTCGGGAGACACGTAGGCGAAGTCAGGACCCGAGAGCGGCGCGGGTGACGAGGACGTCTCGGACGCGCCCCGCACGGCGAGCGTGAGGTCGGCCAGCCAGACCCTGCGGGCCGCGGGGTCGATGAACACGGTGCGTGGATTGAGGTTCTTGTGGATCACGTCTCGATCGTGGAGCTCCGCCAGTATCGCCGCGAGCGGAATCGCCAGGTCGAAGAAGGCGTCGAGCCCCAGCGGGCCGCCGAGGAGCGAGCCCAGCGGCCCGCCGCCCAGATCCTCGATGGCGAGCCACAGGCCTGCTTCGTCCCGTATCAGCTCGCGGGCCTTCGGGAGACCCGCGACGGCCAGGTCCTTCAGGAGCGCGTGCTCGCACCGTAGCGCTTCGAGATCCGCGCGGCGGACGGGCAGCCGCGCCGGACCCTTCAGAAGAACCGTGGCGCCGTCGCCCAGCCGACGCCCGCGCAACACGACGAAGCGCTCGTCGCGACACAACTCCTGCACGATCTCGTAGCCGGCAGGACCCACTTGGTTTCCGCGGCCAAGTATGCCTCAGCCGCCGACCCGAGGGGCCCGGCTCGGCCGGCTGTCGTCGAGTCGCGGATCGTTGCGGACGACGAGATCCGCCCGGGCGCGAGGCTCGTCTCGCGCGAAGTGGATGCGTTGCGCCGGGAAGTAGATGGTCTCGTACGCGCGGATCGTGTCCGCGCGGCCGAGACCCTCCTGGGCCCGGTCGACGGCCCGTTCGAGCGCCGTCTCGAACGTGCAGTCGATCCAGGCTGAGAGGTCGTAGTGCCGCCGGAGGGCGCGCTTCAACAGGTAGATCCCCTCGAGCACGATAACGTCGACGTCCTCGAACGCATAGGTGTGCCGCTGGAACGCGCGCGCGGTCTCCTCGGCGAGGTCCGCCTCCACGCGGACCGAGCGACCGTCGCGGAGCGGCAGCACGAGCCTCTCGAACATCTCGTCGAAGCGGATCGCGTTGCGATAGAAGTGCTCGGCCGGGTTCGAAGCGTCGAAGCGCACGGAGGGAAGGTTCAGCCAGCCGTCGACGTTGAGGGCCACGGCGCGCAGGCCCAGGGCCCCGAGCCGACGGACGGTGCGGGCGGCGACGTAGCCCTTGCCGCTTCCGTCGATGCCCGTCACCGCGACCAGGACACTCCTGCCGGTAGGCGTCCGGCGTCGGGTTGCCGTGATCCGCGCGACGATGGCTTCCTCGAGCATGGACCCCTCTCCTGGAACCCATCGGCCTCGGCCAGGACGCCATTCCCAGCGGGCCGACGGGTGTGTAACCGCCGCCGCGCCCCGGCATCTCAGCACGTGGAGGCCTGTACGCCGTGCTGACATGCCGCGAGTTCGTCGAGTTCCTGGACGACTACCTGGAGGGACGGCTGCCCGAGCACGTCCTGGCCCACTTCCACGAGCACCTGTCGGCCTGCCCCTCCTGCGTCTCGTACGCCCGTACCTACCAGGACGCGGTCCGCGTCGCGAAGCAGGCCGTCGGGGACGACGCTCCCGTGGCCGGCGTGCCCGAGGAGCTGGTCGAGGCCATCCTGTCCGCACGGCGTCATTCCCGGACCCCGTAACCACCGGCAGCCCCGGGCATCCAATCCTCACGAAAGCGAGGACAGAGATGCCGAAGATGGAAGCGACACTGGCGGCGCCCTCGCGGGCCGCGGCGGCGGCGAGCGAGGCGGCGGACGCGGCGGCTCGGCGGCTCACCCTCGACGAGCGCTTCGAGCGCGAGGCGCTGCCACACATGAGGTCGCTCTACTCCACCGCCTATCGGCTCACGCGCAACGCCGCCGACGCCGAGGACCTGGTGCAGGAGGCCTTCCTGCGCGCCTACCGCGCGTTCGAGGGCTACACGCCCGACACGAACATCCGCGCCTGGCTCTACACCATCCTCTACCGGGTGCGGGCGGACCACTACCGCCGCATCGGCCGCTCCATCCAGACGGTGGAGCTGGAGGGCGACGGGCCAGCCACGGCGGCGCCACAGGACACCCTGGCCCGGGGCCAGGAGGACGTGGCCCGGGCGCTCGCCGAGCTGCCGGAGTGCTTCCGGGGCGCGGTGGTGCTTCGCGACATCCAGGAGTTCAGCTACGAGGAGATCGCGGCGATCCTCGACGTCCCGATCGGCACGGTGATGTCCCGTATCCATCGCGGCCGGGCGTTGCTGCGTAGAGCCCTGTCGGGCCGCCCGTTGTGACCGTGCCGCGCGGCGCCGCGTAGAAGGAGCCGTGGCCGAGACCGTGATCGGAGCCCGCAACCTCATGACCCCGCACGGGGTGGACGACTACCCCGGCCTGCTCGTCGTCCGGCCAGGGCCGGGCTGGGACATGGCCGTGATCGTCCCCAAGGACGGCGACACGATCGTCGGTCGCGGCGGTGAGCTGAGCTACTCCTACGACACGATGGACGGCACGCACGCGGGGGGCTTCCGTCTGCGCGCCGGCGATCGCGCCACGCTGGTGCGCTCGGGCCTGCCCCACTTCCTCGTGGAGTGGAGGATCGAGCGGGCCTGACGCCCTTCCGCCTCTCGGGAATATTCACCCTTCCGGTCCGCGATCCACCTGACAGGAGGCGGAAGATGGCCTGCGCTCCGGACTGGGTGACGGCCTACGTCGACGGCGAGCTGGACGAGGAGTCGCAGCGCCTGATGGAGAGCCATGTCGCGTCGTGCTGGCGCTGCTCCGACCAGGTGCGCGGAGAACGCATGGTGCGGCTGCGGCTGCGGGCGTTGCCCGAGCCAGAGACGCCGGTCACCCTCGCTCTTCGCTTCCCCCAGCACCGCGCCTGGCTGAACTAGCGACTCTCGCGGTATCGGCGGGGCGTGATACCCAGCAGCCGGAGGAACGCCCGCCGCATCACGTCGACGCTGCCGAAGCCGACAGCCGCGGCAATCTCCTTCAAGCCCGGTCCGTCCGTTCGAGGTGGCGCCGCCAGCTCGCGGAGCGCCGTCATCTCGGAGGCCTGTGAGGCGAGCGACACGCTCACCTGCGGCTGTCCACCCGGTCGGCGCAGGAACAGGACCAGCTCCCGCGCCGCTTCGTGCGCGAGAGAGGCGCCTCTGGCCCTCGCCGTGAGCCGGGCGCTCTCGACGACGCTGTTCGGCGTGCCGCCGACCGATCCCGCCACGTTCGCCGAGGCTGCCATCGTCATCCTCGGGGTCGCGTTCGTCGCCTGCGCCGTTCCGGCCCTGCGGGGGAGCCGGCTGCGCGCGGCACCGGCGGACGAATGATCCTCGCTCCAGCCCTCATCCCGAAAGCACGCTGTTCCACGCGCCGTAGCCGTCGTGGCTGCGGACCGGGTTCGCCGGGTCGGCGAGGTAGCGCGCACCGTCGACCAGGAACTTGTACCGATGCACGCCCTGGGGCCGCGGCAGGGTGGCCTCCCAGAGGCCGTCCTCGACCTGCCGGGCGGGCCGCCCCGGCCGCGCCCACTCGTCCCAGCTTCCGACGACGCTGACCTCGCGCGCCGCGTGGTCGTGGAGCAGGAAGCGCACGCGCTCGCCTTCGAGCACCGGAGAGGCGCCGAAGTCGGCGCGGGGGCCGTGGCGATCCGCGAGGGCCGCTAGAACGGCGCGGCCCGCGTCCACCGCGCCCGCGCCCTGGCGCTTGGCCGGCGCTCCGGGCACGGCGTGGGCCGAGGCCATGAGCAGCTCGCGCACACGGCGGGGCGTGAGCTTCGCGTTCGCCTCGAGCATGCAGGCCACGATTCCGGCGACGGCCGGCGCCGCGAAGCTCGTGCCTTCGACGTGCTGGTAGCGGGGCGTGACCATCTTCAGCTCGCGCAACCTGGGCTCCGCGTCCCGATCGTCCTTGGCGCGGCGCGCGAAGAGCAGTGCGGCTTCGCGCTCGAGTTCGCTCGCGGGCAGGATCGGCGCCACGACCCAGAGGCTCGGCGCCACGACCTCCGGCTTGGGCGCGCCCGTGGCCGTCTCGCCGTAGTTGCTGTGCCAGAGCTGGCGGTCCTCGTGCGTCAGCGTGTTGCGGTCGTCCAGACCGCCAACGGTGATCGCGTGCGGCGCGGTGCCCGGCGGCACGAGCCGCCGCTCGCCATCGTTCCCGGCCGCGACCACCACCGTCATCCCTTTCTCCACGAGGGCCCGGACCGCCTGATCGACGGGGTTCGGGTGAAGTGGCGTCACCGCGTCGCCGCCCAGGGAGAGGTTCACGACGCGGACGCCGAGCCTCGCCCCCTCCCAACGGAGCCAGTCGAGAGCGCGCGCGATCGCCGCGTTGCCGATGCGTCCCGCGTCGTCGCGAACTTGGACCAGGACCAGCTCCGCCTCGGGGGCGAGGCCCCGGTAGAGGCCGCGGCCGAGGTGGCCGTTGCCGGCCGCGACGCTGCTGGTCATGAGCCCGTGCCACTGGCCCGGATCACCGGCATCGGAGCCCGGCCAGGTCGGCGTCTCGTCCGCGCGGAAGCGGCGGGAGACGACGGGCTCTCGGCCCGCGTCGACCCACGCGCGGATGCGGTTGCGCGGCAGCGTGAGGTCGGGGTGCGGGTAGAACGCCGCGTCCACGAGGGCGATCGTGACACCCTTGCCGAAGAAGCGCGGATCGGCGTGGAGCCGGAGCGGCGTAGGCAGCGCGCCGAACACGGCCTCGGCGTCGAGGGGCCAGGCCGCCTGGACGCCCTCGTGAAGGGCGGCCTCGCCCTTCTCCAGGAGCGTGGTCAGCAGGGCCTCCTGGACGCACGCGGGGCACGCGCCGTCCTTGCGCTCCCAGCCCGCCTTGTGCCGGCGCAGGCGCTCCCGGACCTCGTCCGGCACGAAGCCGGCCTCGGCGAGGACGCCTCGCGGCTGCTCTCCGCCGCAGAGGGCGCACGCCTCCCGTTCGTTCTCCATCTCGCGACCCTTCGATGCAGCGCGGGCGGCCGAGGTTACAGCCGGCCGGGTCCTAGGACGGCCTGGACTCGAAATGGGGCGCCAGGAGCCCGCGCAGGGCCTGGCGCGCCCGGTGGAGGCGGACCTTGCACGCCACCTCGCTGATGCCGAGCGCCGCCGCGGCCTCCGCGGTCGTCAGCTCCTCGATGTCGCGGAGCAGGATCACGGTGCGGTAGTCGTCGGGGAGCCGGTCCAGCGCGGCGCGGACGAACTCGCGGTTCTCCCGGCGCTCGAGCAGGACCTCCGGCTCGGCGCGCCACTCGTGGGGGTGGCGAGCGTGGTGGCCGTCCTCCTGGAAGTCGGGCAGCAGCTCGTCGATCGACTCTTCCGGATGGCGGCGCCGGGACCGGAGCCGCATCAAGCAGGCGTTCACGAGGATCCGGTGCAGCCAGGTCTGGACGGCGGCCTCGCCGCGGAAGCCGTCCTGCGCCCGGAAGGCCTGGAGGAAGGCATCTTGGAGCGCGTCCCTGGCGTCGTCCTCGCTGCGCAGGATCCGTCGCGCCGTCGCGAGGAGCCGCGGGCCGTGACGGCGCACCAGGTCCTCGAACGGGTCGCGGACGATGCCCGACCCCACACGCTCGGTCGACCCGATCGCCGGTACGAGGCCGTCCATGCTGCCAACTTAGGGTAGAGGGGATCGCGCATCAATGCAGAACGGCTCGAACCTACCTCTCACGGCAACTCGCTGATCTGGAGACGGTTTCGGCCCGATCTCGCACGGATTTCGGGAATGCTAGACTGGCGCCCCATTGGGCCGTCTCGTTCGCTTCGGCGTCTTCCAGGTCGACCTCGACACGGGGGACCTCACAAAGCAGGGCATGAAGGTGCGCCTGCGGGGCAAGCCGCTCGACATACTCACGCTGCTGCTGGAGCGCCCCGGCGAGCTGGTCTCGCGCGAGCGCCTCAAGGAACGCCTGTGGGCCGCCGACACGTTCGTGGACTTCGACCACGGCGTGAACACGGCCGTGAACCGGCTTCGTGAGGCCCTGGGCGACGCCGCCGACAGTCCGCGCTTCGTCGAAACCATACCCAGGAAGGGCTACCGGTTCATCGCGCCGATCGCGCTCGAGGGGGCGGCGCCGCTCCCCGCCCCGGCGCCGCGGCGGGAGAGGCCCTCGCCGCTCGTGCTCGCAGCCCTCGGAGCCGTCGCTTTCGCGCTGGCCGCCCTGGCGATCCTGCCGGGCTGGCGAGCGCGGGGTCGGCCGGACGGCCCGACACGCATCGCCGTCCTGCCCTTCCGCAACGTGAGCGGGGACTCGAGCCAGGACTACCTTGCCGACGGCCTGACCGACGCGCTGATCTCCGACCTCGCCCGGATCCGCGCGCTACGCGTCACCTCGCGCACGTCCGCGATGTCCTTCAAAGGCACCGCCAAGCGGCTGCCCGAAGTGGCGCGCGAGCTAGGCGTCAGCGCGGTGGTCGAGGGCTCGGTGCTGCGCTCAGGGGAGCGCGTGCGCGTGACCGCGCAGCTCGTGGAGGCCTCGGGCGACCGCCCGCTGTGGGCCGACAGCTACGAGCGCGACATCGGCGACATCCTCGGCCTGCAGCGCGAGGTGGCGCGCTCGATCGCCCTTGGCGTCGAAGTCACCGTGACGCCCCAGGAAGAGCGCCGCCTGACGGCGGCCGCGAGCGTGGATCCGAGGGCCTACGAGGCCTACCTGCGGGGTCTCTTCTTCTGGGAGCGCATGACCTCGACGGGCTTCGGGCGCAGCATCGCCTCGCTGCAAGAGGCCATCGCCATCGATCCGAAGTACGCGCCGGCCTGGGCCGCGCTCGCGGAGACCTACTGGATCATGGGCACGTCCGGATACGAGGAGCGGCGGCCCGCCGAGGTCGTGCCCAGGGCGCGCGAGGCCGCCTCGCAGGCCATGGCGCTCGACCCGACGCTCGCCGGCCCCTACGCGACGCTCGCGGAGGTGGCCGCGGACTTCGACTGGGACTTCGCGAAGAGCGAGGAGCTGTTCCGCAAGGCCATCGAGTTGAACCCGAGCTTCGCGGACGCCCGCGTGAGCTTCTCCGCGCTGCTCACCGGCCTCGGACGCTTCGACGAGGCCGTGGCGGAGGCGAAGCGCGCGCAGGAGCTCGACCCGCTGTCGGTGGTGGCGGGCCAGACCCTCGGCTACCGGCTCTACTACGCGAAACAGCTCGACCGCGCGCTCCTGCAGTTCCGACGCACGCTGGAGCTAGATCCGCGCTCGTTCCCCGCGATCCAGGGACTCGCCCAGTGCCATTGGGAACAGGGGGAGCGCCGGCGGGCCCTCGTCGAATCCGAGCGCGCCGTGCAGGAGTCCGGCGGCAACGCCTGGGTGCTCGGCTGGCGCGGCTACGTCCTCGCCGCTTCCGGGGACGCGGCCGGGGCGCGCCGCGCGCTCGCCCGGCTCGAGGCCGCGGGCCGCGACCGCTACGTGTCGCCGGTCTATCCCGCGATGGTCGCCGTGGGACTGCGAGAGAACGACCGTGCCCTGGGCCTGCTCGAGCGCGCGTTCGAGGAGCGCTCGCCCTGGATGCTGTTCCTGGCCGTGGAGCCGCTGTTCGAGCCGCTCCGTCCCGACCCGCGCTTCAGGGACCTGCTGCGCCGGGTCGGGCACAAGGCCTGACCGGCTACTTCTCGACGAGCTCGACGCCGTGGCCGTCGGGGTCGCGCAGGAGCGCGGCGCGGCCGAAGCCGAGCGCGCGGTCCTTCAGAGCCACGGCGCCCGGGGAGACGAACAGGCCGCCCGCGTCGCGGACCGCGGCGAAGGACGGGCCCGCGTCGCGGGCCGCGAGAACGGTCTGCCAGTGGAACAGGTCGTTGGCCTTGACGTCGGCGGGCGCCGGCCGGCCGTCGCGGGGGGCCAGGTACTCCAGGAACTCGATGCCCGGGCCGGCAGCCGCGCGCAGGCCGCTGATCCGCAGCCGTGCGCCGAAGACGTTGTTGAGGTGCTCCTGCTCGGGGCCGTGGTTCTCGCTCTCGCCCTTCACGGCCAGGCCCAGCAGGTCGCGGTAGAAGCGCAGGCTGCGCTCCGTGTCGCTCACCACGATCGCCGTGTGGTCGATGCCGAGGAACAGCTTGTCCTTCGCGTGCCAGCGGGGCTCGCCCTTGTCCGGCGGGAAGGCGAGCACCTCCAAGGCGTGCCCGTCGGGATCCTTGAAGTAGAAGGCCTCGATGCCGGCGGCGGCCGTGATGTACTCGGGCAGCTTCTGCGGTCCGGTGGATGCGTGGGCCACCTTGAACTCGCGCAGCCGGGCGTAGGCCTTCGCCATGTCGCTGACGATGATCGCGACGTGCTGAAAGGCCTTGTCGTTGCTGCGGGCGTCGACCGGGACCGGCCGCCCTTTCGGCACGAGGTACTCGTGCAGCTCGATCTGCTCGGCGCCGAGCCTCAGGCGGACCACGCGGATCCGCACGCCGAAGACGCCCTGGAGATGTTCGTAGTCGGAGCCGGCCACCTCGACGTCCGAAACCCTCTCGAAGGTCAGGACCTTCGTGAAGAAGTCGACGGAGCGCTCCATGTCCGCCACCGTCACGGCGACGGCGTCCACGGCACGGACAAGCGGAGCTTCCGCCGCCAGGAGCGGCGTGGTCAGAACCTGCGCCGCCCACAGGGCGGTCAGGAGCGCGATCAGCGCGATCTGGAGCCGCCGGTTCACTTGAGGCGCTCTCTCAGGTGGTCCCCGACCCGCAGCGCGTTGGCCATGATGGTCAGCGCCGGATTCACCGCCGCGCTCGACACGAAGAAGCCGCCGTCCACGACGTAGAGGTTGTCCACGTCCCAGGCCTTGCAGGTCGTGTCGAGGGCCGACGTCCTCGGGTCGTTGCCGAAGCGGATCGTGCCGTTCTGGTGCGCGACGCCCGCGAGCGGGATCTTCTCCCCGACGAAGAGGCTGCGCGCGAAGAGACCCTGGTGGCACGTGTGTCCGTGGTGGGCGCACTTCGTCTGCTGCTGCATCAGGCTCTCGAGCTTCTTGCGCAGCCGCCGGTGGCCCTCCTCGTTGTTGGGCCTGTACTTGAGGACGATGTTGCCCTGCTTGTCGAGGGTCACGCGGTTCTCGGGGTCGGGGAGGTCCTCGGAGGTCATCCAGAAGTCGAGGGAGTGCTTGCCCATGAGGTCAAGGGTGAAGCCGGGCGTCAAGGGCGGCGCGCCCGCCGACAGCGCGACGCCGTCCAGCTTGCCGACGAACGAGATGTGCCCCATCGGGAACTCCCACTCCTTCGAGGCGAAGTAGAAGTCGTTCACCGCGAGCGTCTTCTGGAAGATCGTGGGGTTCGGGCACAGGGAGACTGCGAGCAGCACGGAGTTGATGTGCCCCATGTAGTGGCGGCCAACCGTGTCCGAGGAGTTCGCGAGGCCGTTCGGATGCTTGTCGTTCGCAGAGCGCAGGAGCAGCGCGGCCGAGTTGATCGCGCCCGCGGAGACGACCACGACGTCGGCCCCATAGACCTCCTCGGCGCCGTTCCGCTTCACCCGCACGCCCGTCACCTCGCGCCCGCTGGGGCTCGTCTCGAGCCTCGAGACCAGCGCGTTCGTCAGCAGCGTCACGTTGGGATGCGCGAGCGCCGGGTCCACCGCGCAGACCTGGGCGTCGGCCTTGGCGTTCACGAGGCACGGATAGCCGTCGCACGTCGCGCAGCGGATGCAAGGGCTCCGGCGGTCGTTCTCCCTGAGCTGGACGCCGAGCGGCACGTGGAACGGCTTCAGGCCCAACCGCGCGAAGTCGTCGTGAAGCGCCTGGATGCGCGGCTCGTGGCTCACCGCCGGATTCGGATAGGGACCGCTCCGCCACGGCTCGGTCGGGTCCTCCCCCGCCTCGCCGTGGACGTGGTACAGGGACTCGGCCTGGGCGTAGTAGGGCTCGAAGTCGTCGTAGGAGATCGGCCAGGCCGGCGAGATGCCGCCGTGATGGCGCAGCTCGCCGAAGTCCTCCTTGCGCAAACGGAAGAGCGCAGCGCCGTAGAACTTGGTGTTGCCGCCGACGAAGTAGTTCGTGTGGGGATGGAGCGGCTTGCCGTCCTTGTCGTACCAGACTTCCTTGGTGTTGTACTTCGACTCGACGTTGACGGCGCGGGAGTCCCAGTTGTCCCTCTCGCGGGGCACGAAGTCGCCACGCTCGAGGACCAGGATCCTCTTCCCGGTCGGGGCCAGCCGGTGGAGCAGCGTGCCGCCCCCGGCTCCCGTCCCGATGATGATCACGTCGTAACGCCCGTTCGTCGCCAAGTCCACCTCCCGGCCCCGTCCCAGGGCGGTTTGACCGGGGATCGCCGGCCGGAGCGGGCCTATTCCCCGCCCGCTGCTTGGACCCGGTAGAGACGGGTCGAGCCCGACGCGAACGCGAGCGCGAGCCGGGGGGAGGCGAAGCGCAAGGGGCTGTGATCGTCCTCCCAGACCCACGCGACCGCCAGGGCGTCGAGGGCAGCGTCGGCGCTGGCTGCGTCTTCCGCGGCGTACACACGCCGGACGGCGTCGATGCGCCGGCTCGCGACGTCGGCGCTCACGTGAAAGGGCGCGACGGCCGCGGGGACGCGGCGGCCGCAGAGCGCCGCCAGGTAGAGGCCACGAGCCGCCACCGCTCCGCTCGGTCCGTCGAGCGGCACGAGCAGCCGGTCGGCCGGCGCCGAACGGGCGGACAGGTACCGACACGCGTCGAGAGCCGCGCTCGGGATCGCGATGCTCTCGGCGTCCCGCGAGCCCTGCGATCGATAGAGCCCGGGCGCGATCTTCCGGCCCAGGTACCCGGCCGGGCTGGCCAGCGCGAGACCCAGGAGGGCTGCGCCCAGGACGGGCCACCGCGAGGCCAGCTGCGAAAGCGCCGGGCCGGCGTGAAGCCACAGGAGCAGTTGCGCCAGCAGCAGGAACTGCACCCCTTCGATCGCCGTCGGGTTGCCGGCCACGAGCAGCGCGGCCACCGTCGTCGCGGCCAACGACGCCAAGAGCCACACCCCGAACCCGCTCGCATCGCTCCGGGCCTCTGCGACCAGAGCGCGTAGACCCAGGAGCCGGACGCCGAAGCCTCCGACGAGAAAGATCGGCACGATGGCGACCAAGCCGAGCCGCTCGTGGAGCGCCGCAAGGGTCGGGCTGTTCGCGACGGCCGTCTTCACGAGCAGGAGCGGCGCGACCCTCAAGGGGAGGCCCTCGCGAGCGGCTCCCGTGGCCGCGGCCCACAACAGGAGCGGCAGGACGGCCAGCGCGCCGGCAGCGGTCAGCACGAGCACCCGAGCACGACGTGTGGCGACGGCGGCGGCGAGCCCGCCAGCCAGCAGCGCCGCGACGGCGAACGCCTTCGTCTGCCACAGCCCAGCGATGAGCAGGGCGGCCAGCGCGAGGCGGCCCCGGTGGCCGTCGCGGAGGAAGCCGCGCGCGGCAATCAGCAGCGCCAGCGTGAGGGGCAGGCCGAACGTCCAGGGGTTGTAGAAGAGCGATTCGGCCGAGAACGAGAAGAACACGAAGAAACGGCCGAAGCGCGCGAAGGGCGCCGGGGATTCCTGCGTCAGGAACGAGAGATCCCCGCCGAGGACGACCAGGAGCGCCGTCGACCAGCGTGTGAGCCGCCCGCGCACGCCCGCGTCCTCGAGGAACCCGAGCACGGCGACGCCGACCAGGAACAGGCCGACGACGGGCCATTGGACGAGGAAGGCCAGCGTCAGCGGCGCGCCCGTGTAGCGCCCGAGCAGGAGCCCGGCGAGGCACGGGAGGAACGCATACTGCAAGGGAAGCCCCGCGAAGACGGGGTTCTCGACGCCGCCCGGCCCCGCGCGGCCCAGCTCCTCAGCGACCGCTGCATAGAAGACGCGGTCGGCCACGTCGAAGCCGGGCCGGAACGAGATCCCCTCGGAGGTCGCCTGCACGTCGAGCCGGTTTGCGAGGAACGCGAGGACCGCGAATAGAAGTGGCAGGAGCAGCTCGAAGCGCAAGCTGCGGACGGCCTCGAGGGCGGCGCGTCCCGGCCGGAGCCACAACGCGCACAGGACCGCGCAAGGGACGACGAGGTACGGTCCGCCGAGGCGCCCCTCGATCCAGACGAGGGGCAGGACGAGCGTGAACCCGGAGGCGAAGGCGAGGGTCAGGCCGGCCATGCCCGAGGCGCGGACGCCTGCCGCTCGGAGCGCCGCATAGCCCGGCGGAAGCAGCAGCGCGGCGGCCGCGATCAGCGCGAACAGGGCACTGCCGGCCGGCCCGAGCGCGTGCATGGGCGCCCCATGCTACGTCAGCCCGCCGGCTTGCCGCAGAAGATGCAGCGCTGCCGGTTCTCGTGGTCGTACTTCGCGCAGGCCCGGGGCCGCTTCAGCCAGGCGTGGACCTCGCCCGCCAGCAGCATGCCCAGGAGCGGCGCGGTGAAGTAGATCCAGAGCGCCGTGAAGTCCATTGCCGGCAGCGCCGACGCGAACGTCCTCGCCGGGTTCAGGCTCATGCCGGAGATCGGCGCCTCGATCGTGATGTAGGCGCAGACGATCGCGCCGGCGAAGAGGCCCGTGAGCTTCGCGAGCGGTCCGGCCGTGACGTTGAGGACCATCGTCATCATCGCGAAGGTCATCCCGACCTCGGCGAGGAAGGCAAGCGTGAGGCTCGGCCCCGGCGCGGTCACGACGTAGCGGACCGCCGGATGCGCCAGCGCCGGGTCAATGAACGCCGCCGCGAGGACCACGCCGGCCAGCCCTCCGACGAACTGCGCCGCCGCGTAGAAGGCCGCGTCCCAGGGCTGGACCTTCCCCAGCCGCAGAAACGTCAGCGTGAACGCCGGGTTCATGTGGGCGCCCGACCGCTGCCCCCACGGCGAGTAGATGAGCGCGATCGCCGTGCCGCCCATCGCGAGGCCCATCAGGAACCGGCGCGCGAGGCCGTCGGGGACCGCCTGGGCCGCCGGCGAGTCGGGATGCCAGAGCAGCGCGCCGAAACCGCACGCCGACATCATGAAGATCCCGAGCGCCGCGGCCTCGATCAGGTACTCGGGCCAGTGCCTCCCCAGCGCCTCGCGCATGCGCTCAGCGCACCGCGCGCGCGGTCAGGCGCAGGGCCGTGCGATAGGCGCGGAACTTCCACTCCGGCTCGCGCGGTTGCGGCTCGAAGAGCTCCACGATCTCGCCGCAAGCCACGAGCAGCGCCGCCACGATCGCGAACAGCTTCTCCAGCGTCCCTTCCCCCATCGGTTTCCTCCGGCCGCTTGGATGTCGGCCGGCCCTTCCTCGTTACTCGGCCTCGGCCAGCACTCCGTGCTCGAGGCGCAGCACCTCGCCGACCGACCAGGCCTGGAACGGGCAGCCGCGCGGCGTGTGGGGCGCGTCGGCGTCAGCGATCTCGGAGACGTGGCCGATGCCGGCCTCGTCGAGGTGCGCCAGGAGGGGAGCGATGAACCGCTCCCGGGCGGCGGCCTTCGCCCCACGCGTCCCGCCCCGGACGCGCACCCACGCCTCCACGAAGGCCCCGACGAGCCAGGGCCACACCGTGCCCTGATGGTAGACGCCGTCCCTTTCCCGCACGCCGCCCTCGTAGCGCGACGCGTACCCGGCGGCCCGCGGCTCGAGCGACCGGAGGCCCAGCGGCGTCGCGAGCTCCGCCTCCACGGCGTCCACGACCGCCCGGGCGCGGTCGCCGCTCAGGAGCGGCAGCGGCAGCCCGCCCACGGCGAAGATCTGGTTCGGCCGGAAGGTCGGGTCCACGGCGCCTTGCCGATGGTCGACGTCGACCACGTCGTAGAGCGCCTGCCGCTCCGCGTTCCAGAACCGCTGGGCGAACGCCGCCCGGGCACGGTCGAGGACGGCCTTCCATTTCGAGTCGAAGGCCGCGCCCACCGCGAGGGCGTTGGCCCAGAGCGCCTGGATCTCGACCGGCTTCCCGATGCGCGGCGTGACCACCCAGGCGCCGACCCTGGCGTCCATCCAGGTGAGCTGCACGCCGGGCTCCCCCGCCGCGAGCAGGCCGTCCGAGTCCGCGCGGATGCCATGGCGCGTCCCCGCCGCGTAGCCTTCGAGAATCGCGAGCGCCGCGGCCCGCAACGCTGCACGATCCGAGGCGGCGAGCCCCGCCCCCGCGGCCTCGATCGCCTGCAGGTACTCGCCGACCGCGACCACGTACCAGAGCGAGGCGTCGACGGCGTTGAACTCCGGCGCCTCCTCGGGCCGGTCAGGGAAGCGGTTCGGGAGCATCCCTTCCGACACCGCGCCGGCCCACTCGACCAGGATGGAGCGGGCCTCGTCCATGCGGCCCGTGGCCAGGCACAGGCCGCGGAGCGCGATGAACGTGTCGCGCCCCCAGTCGGTGAACCAGGGGTAGCCCGCCACGATCGTCCGGCCCTCACCGCGGCGGACGAGATAGGCGTCGGCCGAGCGCTCGAGGCGCGAGCCGAAGCGCGCCCGCCGCCGCTTCTCCGACGCCCGATAGGCCGACGCCACCGCACCGGCGGAGGCGGACTCGAGCAGCCCGCGCGCCGCCTCTCCTTCGGCTGCGAGCACCAGCACGGCTTCGCCGCGCTCGAGGTCGAAGCGGAAGGAGCCGGGCGCCGCCAGGTCCTCGACGTGGTCGAGGCCGCGGGCGCGCTCCTCGGAATAGACAAAGCTGCGGTACCAGTGGGGCTCGTGGAAGTAGCCGCCGTTCGCGAGGGCCGTGACCGAGGGCACGGAGGCGTAGGTCCGCCAGGTGACCGTGTCGCCTCGCACCTCGCCCTCGAAGCGCAGGTCGCCGTTCTCGTGGTGAAGCGCGTGGTAGTCGCGGCCCGAAAGAAAGGGCCTCACGGTCAAGGTCGCCGGCCGAGGCTCGCCGCGCAGGCGCCAGGACAGGACGACGAGCGGCAGGCCCTTGGGGACGAACAGCTCGTGCTCGACGACCGCGCCGTCCTCGAGCGCGAAGGTCCATGTAGGCCAGGGCTCGGGCGAGAAGCCGGCGAGGCGCGACTCGCCGTCGGGGCTGACCACGTCGGGGGCATAACGCTGTGCGGTGAGCGCGTACCGTCCGGCGGCCGTCTCCACGTGGGCGTCGCAGCCGTTGACGAGGACGTAACGTCCCGTCGGCGGCGTGGTGGCCGCGAGCAGCAACGCGTGGTAGCGGCGCGTGCGCGGGCCCTGCACGGCGCCCGAGGCGAAGCCTCCGAGGCCGTCGGCCTCGAGCCATTCGGCGGCGCGATCCGAGGGCTTCATGCTACGGGAACGCCTTCGCGCCGGTGATCGCGATGTCCTCGTCCACCTGCGGGCTGTCGCCGCTCACGCCGATCGCGCCGATCACCTTGCCGTCGAGCACGATCGGGACGCCTCCCTGCAGCGGCGTCGCGTCGGCCAGCGCCAGGGCGGCGACGCGGCCGTTCCGGATCTGGTCCTCGAAGACCTTGCTGGGCCGCCGGTAGATCGCCGCCGTGCGCGCCTTCCCGATGCCCACGTTCACGCTCGCGACCTGCGCGCCGTCCATGCGCTGGAGCACGAGCGGGTAGCCGCCGTCGTCGACGACCACGATCACGACGTCCACGCCCTTGGTCCTGGCCGCCTCTTCCGCCGCGGCCGCGACCTTGAGCGCCGCCTTCAGGCTCAGCACCTTCTTGTCGATGGTCTGGGCCGACGCGGCCGTGGACGCGAGCGCCAGGGCGACGGCCAACGCCTTCGCCGCGGGGCTCATTCCGGCACCTTCTTGAACACCATGATCTCTGCCGTCCAGCCCTCCAGGGCCGTGTAGTTCTCCGGGTACAGCGGCACGGGATCCTGGGCGGCCGCAGGCAGGCCCGGGAAGCCACCGAGCACGGCGCCGAGCGCTCTCGAGTGTCGCATCGTCCGTTCCTCCAGGCTCGATCTGCTCACGCCCCGCTCAACGCGCGGGGTGCCGTGTCGATTCCCGGGAACGGATCCTGGGCGCGTCCCTACGGGCAGGCGTCGCCCACGCGCTTGAGCTGCGCGGAGAGGGCCTTCAGGGTCTCGTGGCTGGCCTGCTCCTTCACCTTGCCGTAGGCCTCGGAGAGGCGCTGCTGCGCCTCGGGCATCGCCGCCTTCACCGCGTCGCAGTCCGCGGCGTTGTGGATGACCTGGTTGATCGCGGCGGTGACGCCCTTCAGCACGGCCTCGTCCTGGCCGACCTGCTTGATCTGGCGCTCGCGCTCCTTGAAGCACGCGGCGAGCGGGAGGGAGGCGACGACCAGCGCGAGGGCGATCCCTGCCCCGTTTCTCATGCCTATAATCGTCGCGCCGATCCCCATGCCTGGCAAGGTGACGCTCGTGGTCACGGCGGGGCCGATGCAGGGTCGGCGGTTCGAGTACGCGAGCCACGACACCTTCATCTTCGGGCGCTCGCCCGAGTGCCACGCCGAGCTGCCCTCGGGGGACACCTCGGCCTCCCGCCACCACTTCCTGCTGGAAGTGAACCCGCCGCAGGCGCGCCTCCGTGATCTCGGCAGCCTCAACGGCACCCACGTGAACGGCGTGCGTCACGGCGGCCGCGGTCGCGACGAGTCGCCGGAGCAGGCGGCGGGCCGCGAGCACCCGCACCTCGACCTCCAGCACGGCGACGAGATCCGCGTCGGCGCGACGGTGTTCCAGGTCGAGGTCGAGGCTCCCCGGGCGCCCGAGCAGGCGCCCGCGCTCTGCGCCTTCGGCTCATTGTCCGATTACGCTCTCGGCCCGGTCATCGGCCGGGGCGGGATGGGCACGGTTCACCTCGCCACGCGCGAGGCCGACGGCCTCGCCGTCGCGATCAAGGTGATGCAGCCCCAGGTGGTCGTCGATCCCCTCGCCCGCGACACGTTCCTCCGGGAGATCGAGGTGACGCGCTCCCTGCGCCACCCGCGCATCGTCGAGCTGCTCGACTACGGCGTCGAGGGCGACGGCTTCTTCTTCGCGATGGAGTACTGTCCCGGCGGGAGCGTGATGGCGCTGCTGCGCCGGCAGGGAACCCTCGAGGCCGCCGAGGCCGTGCGCATCGCCCTGGACGCCCTCGACGGCCTGGCCTTCGCCCACGAGGGCGGCTTCGTCCACCGCGACATCAAGCCCGACAACATCCTGCTCGCCGCGGACCGCTCGGCCCGCCTCACGGACTTCGGCCTCGCCAAGAGCTTCGAGCAGGCGGGGCTGTCCGGCATGACGGCGACCGGAGCCATCGGCGGCACGCCGTACTACATGCCCCGGGAGCAGCTCACGAGCTTCCGCCAGGTGCGGCCGACGAGCGACGTGTGGAGCATGGGCGCGACCCTCTACTACCTGATCAGCGGCCAGCACACGCGGCAGTTCGAGCCCGACCGGGACCCGCTCGGGGTGATCCTGCGCGGCGGCGTCGTCCCGATCCGCGAGCGGGTGCCGGGAATGGGCGCGGCGCTCGCCGGCGTCATCGACCGCGCGATCGCCGACGACCCGAAGCGGCGCTTCGCGAACGCCGGCGAGTTCCGTGACGCGCTCCTGCAGGCGATGCTGTGACCGAGGAGCGCCTCGAAACCGCCTGCCCCGGCTGCGGCTTCTCCTCGCGGGTCCCGGCGGCCGCGGTCGGGCGCAATGCGCGCTGCCCGCGTTGCAGCATCGTCTTTCGCGTCGAGGCCGCGCGCCCCGCGCCGGAGCCGACTCGGCTCGAGGCGCCCGTGGCCACCACCCCGGAGGCGCCCGTCGCGACGACGCCGGAGCCGTCGCGGCCGGCGCCCGTCTCGCCCACGCCTCCCGGTGGATGGCGCGTCGGCGAGGTGATCCTGGGGCTCTACGAAGTGATCGGGCTGCTGGGACAGGGCGGCATGGGGCGAGTCTACAAAGTACGCCACCGCGGCTGGGGCCTGGACCTCGCGGTCAAGACGCCGCTGCCCGAGATCCTCGAGGCGGCCGGCGGCGCCGCGGCCTTCGAGCGGGAAGCGGAGACGTGGGTGGGCCTGGGGCTGCATCCACACGTCGTCACCTGCCACTACGTCCGCCGGATCGAGGGTCTGCCCTGCGTCTTCGCGGAGTTCGCCGAGGGCGGCAGCCTCCACGACAGCATCGCGTCGGAGACCCCGAGCCTGGAGACGCTGCTCGACCGCGCGGTCCAGTTCGCCTGGGGCCTCCACTACGCCCACGAGCAGGGCCTCGTCCATCGCGACGTGAAGCCGGCCAATGCTCTGCTGGCCTCGGACGGGATCGTCAAGGTCACGGACTTCGGCCTGGCGCGGGGCGGCCCGCTTCCCTCTGCCGTGACCCGCGAGGGCGGCACCATGGTCGTGGCCGGCGGCGCCGCGGGCACACCCCCCTACATGTCTCCCGAGCAGCTCAAGGGCGAGCCCCTGACGCGCCGCTCCGACCTCTGGAGCTGGGCGCTCTCGGTCCTCGAGATGTTCGCGGGAGGCCGCAACTGGGACTATGGCAGCGCGGCGCTCGCCTCCCTCGAGGAGTACCTCGCCTACCCGCCGCCCGCCGGTCTTCCGCGCATGCCCGGGAGCGTCGCCGAGCTGCTGCGGCGCTCGTTCCGCGAGGATCCCGCCGAGCGCCCCCATGACCTGGCCGCGGCCGCCGCGGTGCTCGCCGACGCTTACGCCGCCGCTGCCGGACGCGCCTACCCCCGCACCCCGCCGCGCGCCGGGCGCTCCTCCGCCGACAGCTTGAACAACAGCGCCGTCTCGCTCCTCGATCTCGACCGAGCGGGAGAGGCCGTGGCGCTCTGGACGAGCGCCCTGGAGGCCGAGCCCCAGCACCTCGAGGCCACCTTCAACCGCGTCGTCCACGAGTGGTCGCGTGGCGGCATCGACGACGGCGAGGCCGAGCGTCGCTTCGGCGAGGCGCTCAAGAGCCATGCCCGGAATCCCCGCGCCCACCACCTCGGGGCGCGACTCCTCCTGGCCAGAGGCGACTTCGGACGCGCTGCAGCGGCCCTCGACGAGGCGGTCCGGCTCGGCGCGTCCGGGGCCGAGATCGCGCACGACCGCGCGCTCGCCCTGGCCGGCCACGCGGCAGGCAGCGACGATCGGTCGGCCTGGAGCCGGGCGCGCGATGCCTTCGAGCAGACGCCGAGCCTCTCCGACCTCGACGCGATCTCCGTGGCGGCGCGGGCCTTCGCCCTCGGCAAGCTGGGCGAGGGCGCCGCCGCCACGACCTTCTACCGGGAGGCCACGTCGCGGCGCTCGGACCTGCCGGCCGAGCTCGACGTGGCGGTCCACACGCTCGTGCCCGGCCTCGAGCGCACGTCCACGATGCGCGGGCTGGGCGGCAGCGCGGGCGCCCTGGCCGTGACCCCGGACGGCGCGCAGGTCGTCGCCGGCGGCGGCGGCCGCGAGGCCCGGCTCTGGGAGCCCGGCGCCGCGGCGGCCGGCCGCAAGCTGGTCTCGGAGGACGGGCGGCTGCGCGCTCTCGCGATCGCGCCCGACGGCCGGACGCTGCTCTGG
>DASSJI010000054.1:0-5219 GCA_035691285.1 Vicinamibacteria bacterium
CGCCGCGGCCGGCCCGCGACGCTCCGAGCCCGCCGCAGGCGCGGGCCGCTGAGGTCGGCCTTGGCATCGGTCCTCGTCTTCGGCACCGGCGCGCTCGCCACGTTCCTGGGGGGGCGTCTCTCCCGCGCCGGACACGACGTCACCCTGGCCGGCACCTGGGCTGCCGCGCTCGCGGCCATCGCGCGCGACGGCCTGCGCGTCGAGGAAGCGGACGGCTCCTTCACGGCCACGGCGCGGGTCCACGACCTCGCTTCTCGCCCCGACCCGGCAAGCGCGGACTTCGTCCTGGTGCTCGTCAAGGCGCATCGAACGGCGAGCGTCGCCCCGGCCGCCGCGGCAGCGGCCCGGGGCGGGGGCCCGGCCACGCTCCAGAACGGCCTCGGCAACCGCGAGGCCCTCGAGGAGGCGGCGGGCCCGGGACGCGTCCTCGTCGGCGCGACCACGGCCGGCGCGACCCTCCTCGGCCCGGGACGCGTCCGCGGTCACGTCGCCGAGACCGTCGTCGGCGAGACCCGGGACGGACGCGCGGGAGCGCTCGCCGCGCTCCTGCAGGGCGCGGGACTGCCCGCTCGTCTCGCCCCCGACGTCGACCGCCTGCTGTGGTCGAAGCTGGCGGCCAACTGCGCGATCAACCCGCTCACGGCCCTCCACGGCGTCTCCAACGGCGCGCTGCTCGAGCGCCCGGAATGGCGTTCGACCATGGCCGCCGCCGCCGCGGAGGTCGCGGCGGTGGCAGCGGCCCGGGGGCTGCGCATCCCGGAACCGGCCGAGCTCGCATTCGACGTCGCACGTGCCACGGCCGGGAATCGCTCCTCGATGCTCCAGGACGTCGAGCGGGGCGCGGCGACCGAGATCGACGCGCTCTCCGGCGCCGTCGTCCGCGAGGGCCGGCGGCTCGGCGTTCCGACGCCGGTCAACGCCGCGCTCCTCGAGGCCGTGCGCGAGCACGAGGCCGCCGCGGCGCCCCGATGAGGCGCGCAGCGACGATCCGTGAGCTGCGCGCGTGGCGCGCGTGCGCGGGCACGGTCGGCTTCGTCCCCACGATGGGCTACCTGCACGCCGGCCACCTGTCCCTCGTGGAGCGGGCGCGGCGCGAGAGCGAGCGGGTGGTGGCCTCGATCTTCGTCAACCCCACCCAGTTCGGACCGAGGGAGGACCTCGCGGGCTACCCGCGGGATCTCGACCGCGACCTGCGGCTCCTCGAGGCGGCAGGCTGCGACCTCGTCTTCGTCCCCGACGTCGCGGAGATGTTTCCCCCTGGTGCCGACACCTTCGTGATCCCCGGCCGCGTCGCCGCACCCCTCGAGGGGACCAGGCGCCCGGGCCATTTCCGCGGCGTCGCGACGATCGTGGCCAAGCTCTTCAACATCGTTCGTCCCGACCGGGCGTACTTCGGCCAGAAGGACGCCCAGCAGCTCGCGGTGATCCGGGCCCTCGTCCGGGACCTGGACCTGCCCGTGGAGGTGGCCGGCTGTCCCATCGTGCGCGAGCCGGACGGCCTCGCGATGAGCAGCCGCAACAGCTACCTCGCGCCCGAGGAGCGACGCGCCGCGCCCGTGCTTCATCGCGCGCTCCTCGCGGCCCGCGAGCTCGCGTCGCGGGGTGAGCAGGGAGCCGACGCGTTGCGCGACGAGATGCGGCGCGCGATCGCGAGGGAGCCTCTCGCGCGCCTCGACTACGCCAGCGTCGCCGACCCCGAGACCTTCGAGGAGCTCGACCGCGTCGCGGGGCCGGCATTGCTTCTGGTCGCGGCCCACCTCGGCCGCGCGCGCCTGATCGACAACCTGCGCGTCGAGGCCTGATCTTCACGAGCACCTGCGGCAGGCCCGCTGTTCCGGCGCACTCGTTCCGGAACGAGTTTCCACAGCCTTTCCACACTCCGGGGTCTACTCACCGAAAGCGGCTCGACAGGCTTCGACCGATCGGTCTCCCGCTGCGCTCTGCTCGATCAGGCGCCGGATATGCCCCTCCGTGATGGCCTGGCCGCGCCGGTCGTCAGCCTGTGCAGAGGCGACGAGCGCCTGCGTGTATGAAAGACACGCCTTGTCGCGCTCCGATCGGGCTTCCCAGCAGGCGCCAAGGTTGTTCAGGACCGCCCCCTCTCCGGCATGGTGCTCGAGCCTACGGTAGATCCCCAAGGCTTCCTCGAGGCTCGCCTGGGCGGCCTCGAGCTGCCGTAGGCCAAGCTGGGCGTTGCCCAGGTTGTTGAGGATGACCGCCCGCACTACCGGATGACGGGCCTCCAGTGCGAGTGCCTGCCGATGGAGTGTCGCGGCCTCTTCGAACTGCCCGAGGTCCTGTCGAACGAGCCCCATCCAGTCAAGGCGGTGGAGCGGCCGGTCGGATCGTTGACGCTGCTCCAGACCGATAGAGCGCGCTCGTAGAGCGCGAGGGCCTCCGAGAGCCGGCCGCGGACGCGCTCGGCGTTGGCCAACCCGTCGAGAGCGTCCCCTTCGACCCACGGGGTTCTCTCGTGAGTCCGGACGCACAAGAACGGGCGCGGCGCGCCGCGCTCGGCGCCGGAGCGAGCGATCTCCAGAGCCTCGCGGTGAGGGTTCACGGCACGCTCGGGCTCGCCGAGCGCCGTCCAGGCCTTGCCCATCTCGTTCAGGTCTTCCGCGGCTTGCCAGGGCCGATCCGCACGATCGATCTCGTACGCGGCTTCCAGCACCCGAACAGCGCATTCCAGCTCGCCCCGCGCGGACAGGGCCTGGCTCCACTCGAAGCGCAGGTCGGCGAGCGCTGCGCGGGTGCGGGTACCTTCGTCGGTTCGCCGCCAGCCTTGGAGCGCCGACAACAGGAGATGCTCGCTCTCATCGAACCGTCTTTCGTCCCGAAGCGCCGCCGCTCGTTCGAGGATCACGTCGAGGTCGTCCGCAATGCCAGAGACTCCCTCGGCCGCCGGCTGCAATCGCCAGACGACCGTTCGGCCGTCCTCCGTGCGCGCGATCGCGCCGCCCGCGTCGACAGATTCGATGACGCCATCGTACAGTCTGTATCCAGCCTCCACGATGAACGCACTCCCGTCGGGTGTGTGGACGAAGGCCATCCAGGCGTCTCCGTTCGAGGCGAGGCCCCAGAGCCTCGCCTCGGTTGCAAGGTAGCCTTCCATTCCCGGAGGTCGCTGGGCGGCTGGAGCGGACTCACCGCTCCGGTAGGCCGCGTGGCCCGTGAGTCCGCCTGCGTTCAGTGGAAGCACCACTGCCTTGGGCTCGCCCTGTCGGCGCACGTGGATGCGGGTTCCCTGACGCCTCGCTTCGAGACCGGACGAGGCCAGAATGGCACTCATCTGATCGGCAGTGGCTTTCTCCTCAGCGAAGAGGGAGAAGCGCCCCAGCGGGCCGGCCGGCGCCACGATCTCGATGCCGATGATGTCCGACATCAGCCGCAGCACGTCGCGCGTGTCGCCGGGCCTGACCCACTGTAGCGAAACCCGATGGCCGGTGCCTGGCAGCTCCAGATCGGGCACCGGGGCCGTCGACACCCGGCGGACCGTGCCTGGGCCGGTGAAGAAGACCCCGAGAGCCGCCAGGCGCGCCTCTACCTCAGCAGCCGTTACCTCACGCAACTCGACGTCGACCTTGCCGACCACGTCCCCGTCGACGACATAGGCCTGGTCGGTGAGGCGCGAGAGCATCCACACGACCTCGCGGAGCGATGCACCACGCACGCGCAGCGACAAGCTGCCGCCGTCGAGCTCGCCGCTCCTCACGAAACCGGCCGAGAGCCACAAGCCGAGGGCTCCGAAGATCGCCGGGCTCAGTCGAAGCCACCGGCCGAGCGCGGCTTGCTCAAGCGGCAAGGCGCGGCTCACCGCCAACCTTGTCCGCGTCGCCCTAGACCCGCACCAGCGGGTCGAAGAGCTTGCGGTGCTCGTCGAGGGCGAAGCGGTCCGTCATTCCCGCGATGTAGTCGCAGACGACGCGGTGGAGCCCGTCCGCGGCGATCCGCTCCTGGTAGCGAGGCGGAAGCTGGAGCGGCTCCGAGACGTAGGAGTGGAACAGGTCACGCAGGATCCGGCCGGCCTTGTCGCCCATGCGCACGACCCGGTAGTGCCGGTACATGTTGCGGAGCAGGAAGTCCTTCAGCTCCCTCACCCGCTCGGCCATCGCGGACGAGTAGCCGACCAGGCGCCGCCCCGCGCGGCGCACGTCGTCGACCGACGCGACCCGGGCCGCCTGCAGGCCTGCGCTCGTCGTCTCGATGAGGTCCCCGGCGCAGCGGTCGATGATGCGCCGCACGACCTGGTGTCGGGCGATGCTGGGATCGGCGATCCCCGCCGAGAGCGCCCCGTCGTGGGCGTCGGCGAACAGGCGCACCGATCGCAGGGCGTCCACGCCGATCATCCCCGACGCGAGGCCGTCGTCGATGTCGTGGTTGTTGTAGGCGATCTCGTCGACGAAATCGACGAGCTGGGCCTCCAGGGTCGGGCACTCGCCGGGCGCGTACTCGGCCGGGGCCGCGGCGTCGCTCTCGGGCCGATGCTTGATGAGCCCCTCGCGCACCTCCCAGGTCAGGTTCAGGCCCGGGAAGACCGGGTAGCGCCGCTCCAGCGCCTCGAGGATCCGCAGCGTCTGGCGGTTGTGCTCGAAGCCTCCGTGGTCGCGCATCAGCTCGTCCATCACGCGCTCCCCCGAGTGGCCGAACGGCGTGTGGCCGAGGTCGTGCCCGAGGCACAGCGTCTCGGTCAGCTCCTCGTTCAGGCCGAGGGCGCGGGCCACGGTGCGGCCGATCTGGGCGGCCTCCAGGCTGTGGGTGAGACGGGTGCGGTAGTTGTCGCCCTCGTGGTTGACGAAGACCTGGGTCTTGTACTCGAGGCGCCGGAAGGAGGAGCTGTGGATCACCCGGTCCCGGTCGCGCTGGTAGCGCGTCCGCAGCGGATGCTCCTCCTCCGGGTGCCGGCGACCGCGGCTCTTGCTGCTCCGCATGCCGTACGGCGCGAGGTCGCGCTCCTCGCGCGCCTCCTGCGCCAGGCGGTCCACGCGCATCCTGGCCGCGATTCTACTGCGGTAGACTGGCCGCCACATGAAAGTGCCCGTGGGCGTCCTCGGCGCGACCGGCGCCGTGGGCCAGCGCTTCGTGCAGCTTCTCGCCCTCCATCCCTGCTTCGAGGTTGTCGAGGTGGCGGCCTCCGACCGCTCCGCCGGTCGCCCCTACTCGGAGGCGGCGACGTGGCGACTCCCCGGCGCGCCGCCGGCCGAGGCGGCGCGCCGGGTCGT
>DASSJI010000055.1:0-2672 GCA_035691285.1 Vicinamibacteria bacterium
CCAGCCGGCGGAAGTTGAGGTCCATGAGGCCCGTGTAGAGGCCCGGCGGGCACGTCGTCGCCAGCAGCGTCTGGTGGCGCGCCTCCCGGCCCGGCAGGTACGGGCACGGGAACGGCGGGCCGGGCGCGGGGCGGCGGCGCAGCGACCGGCGCAGCCGCTCGCGCTGGCGGTCGGTCCAGCCCGCCGGCTCCGCGTCCGCGCTCACGAGGCCCGGGCCTGCCTCGACGGCGCGGCGCCGGCGTACACGTCATGGAGCCGCGCCATCAGCCGCTCCCGCTCGAAGCCGGCCGGCGCGGCCGCCCGGCGTCCGACGAGCGCACGGATGGCCTGAGCCAGCGCGGGCACGTCGCCCCAGGGGGCGAGCCCGTCGCCGGGATGCCAGTCGCGCACTCCCCCGCTGTCCCACGCGGCCACCGGCACGCCGCTCGCGAGGGCTTCGAGGCCCGCGATGCCGAACGGCTCCTGCCAGCGCGACGCCATCACCAGCACCCGCGCCCGCGCGAGAAGCACGGCGAGACCGGCGCGGCCGACCCAGCCGACCACGCGCGCACCAAGCCGCTCGAGGTCGGGACGCAGCGGCCCCGCGCCGGCGACGACGAGCGGCAGGTCGACGCCCGACTCGTGCCAGGCGTGGGCGGCTTCGAGCGGGCCCTTCCCCGCCACCAGCCGGCCGACGAACAACACGCAGTCGGGGCCCTCGGCGGCGACGTGCGAAAGCCCGCGCACGAACGGCGGGACGACGGTCACGCGGGCGCCGTCGAGCCCCGCCGCCACCAGCTCGTCGCGCATGTACCGCGAGAGCACGACGACGCGCAGCTCCTTCAGGGCCTCGAGACGTTCGCGGGTGAGCCCCTGGATCTCCTCGAAGTAGGACGCGTCCTCGAAGCACGCGGCGCAGGCCTCCAGCGACGGCGCGACGCGGCAGATCTCGCCGGCCAGCGTCCACTTGCCGCGCCCCGGGCAGAAGTAGCGATGGTCCTGCACGGTCATCACGGCGCCGTGCCGGCCCGCCCAGCGCAGCGCCGCCGGGTTCACCACCGTGTGCAGATGCATCACGTCGGGCGCAAGCGCGTCCACCAGCGGATCCAGGTCCACCTCGACGCTCGTCCGCGCGTCGAGCTCGGGCACCGTGAGCACGTCGCAGGGCGCGGCAACGCCTTCGTCGGCGCGCCCCGCGGCGAGCGTCACGTGGTGCTCCTGCGCGACCTGCGCCTCGAGCACGCCGAGGAGGTGCTGGTACGCGCCGCCGCGTTCGCTGAGCCGGTCGCTGAGGTGCAGGATGCGCATCGCGACCATGATGCCATGGCCCGCATCGCCGATAATCCCCGCATGCCCGAAGCGCCGCGGACCGAGGCGACCGTCGTGATCGAGGAGGCACGCCGGCTCTCGGAGTCGCTCATCTGGAGGCTGCAGCGCGGCTTCTACGCGCGGGCGGGCCTCCTGGCCTGGAAGCCGAAGGCGGTGCCCTTCTACATCACGAGCAACGCGTTCACCGCGCGCGCCTACGCCCGCACGGTGGCCGGGTTCCTGCGCGACCTGGTCGCCGCCGGGCAGGTCGACCGCACGGCGCCGCTCCACCTGGTCGAGCTGGCGGCCGGCTCGGGCCAGTTCGCGTGCTTCTTCCTCCGCCGTCTGGCCGAGATCCAGGAGGAGGTGCCGGCCCTCGCCGGCCTGGACCTGCGCTACGTCATGACCGACTTCGCGGAGAGCAACGTCGCGGCGTGGGAGGCGCACGAGCGCCTGGCCCCCTTCCGCGACCAGGGCCGCCTCGACTTCGCGCTGTTCGACCTGGAGCGCGACAGCGAGCTGCGGCTCCGTCGCGCCGGGGCCACGCTCACCGCCGGATCCGTGGCCAACCCGATGGTGCTCCTCGCGAACTACGCGTTCGACTCGACGACCCAGGACGCCTTCCAGGTGCTGGACGGCGTCCTCCACGAGCGGCTCGCTCGCGTCCTCTCGACGCAGGAGGAGCCCGACCTGGACGATCCCGAGCTGCTCCAGCGCATCCAGGTGCGCTACGAGCTGGCGCCCGTGGACGAGTCGAAGCGCTACGAGGACCCGCGTCTCCGCTCGCTGCTCGCGGGATACCGGCGCGACTACCGGGAAGCCTCGTTCCTCGTGCCGCTGGGCGCGTTCCGCTGCGTGCGCACGTTCGAGGCGCTCTGCGGCGGGCGGCTCCTGCTGCTGACGGGCGACAAGGCGGTCACCCGCGACGACGAGCTCGCGCACGCGAAGGACCCGACGTTCTACGTCCACGCGGGCGGCGCGTTCTCGTTCCTGGCCAACCTGCACGCGCTCGCGCGCGACTTCGAGCGGGGAGGCGGCGCGGCCCTCGTGGTCGACAGGCGGGACCAGCGGCTGAAGGTGGCCGCCCTGCTGACGGCGTTCCCCGGCGTCGCCTGGGACGAGACGCGGCTCGCGTTCCGCCGGTCGCAGGAGGACTTCGGGCCCGCGGACTACCACGCGCTCGTGTTCGGGCTGCGCCAGCAGAACGCGACGCTGCCGCTGCAGGTGATCCTCTCGCAGCTGCGCCTGGGCGGCTGGGACTACGAGCTGGTCTTCTCGTGGCGGGACCAGCTCGTGAAGCTGGCGCCCCAGGCGCCGGCGTGGCAGCAGGCCGACCTCGCCGACGCGCTCGAGCGCGTGTGGGAGGAGTACTACCCCCTCCAGCG
>DASSJI010000056.1:0-3476 GCA_035691285.1 Vicinamibacteria bacterium
GTAGACGTGAAGACCAGGTATGACCCCGACAACGTCTTCCACCACAACCAGAACATCCGCCCAAGCTGAGGTGGTGCCGGAGGTGGGACTTGAACCCACACTAGCCGAAGCCAACACGGCCCTGAACCGTGCGCGTCTGCCAATTCCGCCACTCCGGCAGCGGACGGGACGAGCATTCTAGCAGCGGGCCTCCATGGCGACAACTGAACCGCGGGACGGGCCACAATCGTGGCGTGAGCAGGGCGTCGCCCGGAGCCATCCCATTCTACGGGGCCTTCCTCCTTCTCACCCTCATCTGGGGCACCACATGGGCCGTCATCCGCATCGGCCTCGAGGGGCTGCCGCCGCTCACGGGCGTCGCGCTTCGGTTCGTGCTGGCGGGAGCGATCCTGCTCGCCGTCGCGCCGCTGCTCGGAGTCCGCTTCTCCTGGAGTCGTCGCGAGGTCCTTCTCTGGCTCGCGAACGGCACCCTGGCATTCAGCGTGTCCTATTCGGTCGTGTACTGGGCCGAGCAATACATCCCTTCGGGGCTCGCAGCGGTGCTCTTCGCGACCTATCCGCTGTTCCTGGCCCTGCTCGCGCACGTGGCGCTGCCGGCGGAGCGCTTGTCCGCGCGGGCCGGAGGCGGCGTCCTGCTCGGCTTCCTCGGCGTCGCGATCATCTTCTCGGACGACCTCCGCGCGCTCGGAGGAGAGACTGTGCGCGCCGTGGCCGGAGTGTTCCTGCTGTCGCCCCTCGTCTCGGCGGTGGCGACGGTGGTGGTCAAGCGTTGGGGCGCGGGAATCCACCCCCTGTCGCTCGCGGCGGTGCCGATGCTCCTGACCGGCCTCCTCGTCGGCGGCCTGGCGCTGGTCTTCGAGGGCCAGAAGGCTCTCGTCTTCGACGCCCGCTCGCTCGGGGCGCTGCTGTACCTGGCCGTCGTGGGCTCGGCGGTCACGTTCACGATCTACTACTGGCTGCTGGCCCGCGCCCCGGCGACCCGCGTCGGCCTGCTGGCCTACACCATCCCCATCGTCGCGGTGGCGGTCGGCGCCGCCGCGTTCAAGGAGCCGGTGCGCGCGAGGCTCCTGGCCGGCGGCGCCGTCGTGCTGGCGGGCGTCGCGATCGTCAATCGGGCACGGCGGGCTTGAGAAGGCCGCCGCGCGCTTGCCCCGCCTCGCCCCCGGGCGTATCTTGATCTTGTAAGGATTCGCGGGAGGGACCGATGAGCGCCAAGCGGGCGACGGTGAACCTGGCCCTGGTCGCCGCTCTGGTCCTGGCGGGGGCGCCCCTGCAGGCCCAGCAGCGCGGGGGCAACAGGCACCATGGCGGCGGCTACGGCGGCTCCCATGCGGTTCCGCGCGGCAGCCACGGCGGAGGGGGCGCCTACGGCCGTCACCCACGGGCCGGGACCGGGGGCTACGGCTACCACAACTACTACGGCGGGCATCGCGGGTATTACGGGAACGGGTATTACGGCCACGGTTACGGGCACGGCTACTACGGCTCCGGGTACGGCCACCACCACGGCTACGGTTACCGCGGCTACTACGGCTATTACCGCCCCTACTCTTCGTTCTCATTCGGCTTCGGCTGGCCCTACGGGTACGTGGGATGGGGATGGCCGTACGGGTGGGCGGACTACTACCCCTCTTACTCGTACACCTACGCCCCTTCCTACGGCTACGCGGAAGCGATGCCGGCACGCGAGTACCAGCGCCCGTACGACGACGATCGCTACACGTCGGAGCGCGCGCCCGCCTCCGACGACAGGGGCCGGCTCCGCCTCGAGGTCAGCCCGGACGATGCGTCGGTGTACGTCGACGGCGCGTTCTGGGGAAGCGCCCGCGAGGCCCGGTACCTGACCCTGCGCCCGGGCCGTCACACCCTCGAGTTCGTGCGGCCCGGCTTCGAGGTCGACGGCCGCGACGTCGAGGTCGTGAGCGGCGAGACCGGCGTCGTCAGAGTCGAGCTGCAGCGTCGATAGGCGCGCCGGTCCCGGCCGGGTCTCGGCGGCGTATCATCCGCGCCATGCGGCTGCACGACCCGGCGCTTCGCGACCCCGTCATCGAGCAACCCGAGCCGATCACGCTCTTCCTCCCGATACTGGAGGCCTCGCTCCGCCGGACCGGGATCGACGCGAGCCGCGACGAGATGATCCGCCGCTTCATGGGCGGCGAGCCGCGCATCGTGATCGTGGGCGGCGCCCGAGATCATCCCGCGCAGATCGACGACGACGACGTCTCGCGCCGGGCCGTGAAGGCGCTCTGGAGCCAGGGCGCCCTGCCCTTCGAGACCAGCGAGCCCGCCGTCTGCGACGGCATCGCCCAGGGCCATTACGGCATGACGTTCTCCCTCGTGTCCCGCAACCTCACCGCGGCGAACCTGGTCGCGCAGCTCGAGGCGCACGTCTACGACGGCGCCCTGCTCCTCGACTCGTGCGACAAGCGGCCCGTGGGCGACCTGGCCGCCGTGGTCGAGGTGGACGTCTATCGCCGCCGCCGCGGCCGGCGGCCGTTCTACGCCTGCTTCGTCCCCGCCCACGTGATGCCCGAGCGCCACCTGCCCCGGGAGCTGCAGGACGGCCTCAAGGCTCTGCGCGGCAAGGCGGGCCAGGCGGTGGACGACGAGATCGACGCGCTGCTGCTCCACCGCCTGAAGTGCAACACCTACGCGATGTTCAAGAAGCTCCTCGACGGCCTCGAAGCGCAGGGACACCTCTCCTCCCCCGACCGCGACCGCTACCTCGCCGAGATCGCGAAGCTCACCTGCGAGGCCGGCGGCACCTGCGCGTTCATCGGGACCGGGAACACCGACAAGGTCGTGCTGCACGCCCTGGGCTTCGTGCCGCGGGGCGCCGACCTCCTGACGAAGGCCGCCGGGGACGAGACGGTGGCCGAGGCGGCGCGGACGCTGCTCGACGCGATCCGCGGCGGGCGCGAGGAGCGCAGCGCCTCGGCTCTCGTCAGGGCCAACTTGAAGAACGCCCTCCGCGTCTACTGCGCCGTCGGGGGCAGCATGAACTGGATGCTCCACTTCCCCTACGTCGCCGCCCACGTCGGCGTCGGAATCCGTCCGTCGTACGTGGCGCGGCTCTCGGACGAGACGCCGTTCCTGATCGACATCGCTCCCGCCAAGGACAAGAGCTTCTTCACCCTCGCCGTCGAGAAGCAGGCCGGCGCGCATTCCGGCCTCGACTCGACCTTCAAGCACCTGCTCGGGAGCGGCCTCGTGGAGGACGCGCCGACGATCCAGGGACGCTGGAGCGAGCGCCTCAAGGACGCGCTCCTCCCGAACGATCGCATCTTGATGAGGACGCCCCTGCGGTCGACGAGCGGCATCATCGAGGTGAAGGGGAACTTCACCTCGAGCGCGATATTCAAGCGGGCCGGCATGACGCTCGAGGCCGTGGCCCAGTTCGACAAGAAGGCGTTCGTGGTGTCGTTCTACCTCGGCGAGGCCGATGCGCAGCGCGACCTCTTCGAGGGCCGGGTGCT
>DASSJI010000057.1:0-33901 GCA_035691285.1 Vicinamibacteria bacterium
GCACGACCTGCCGGTGATCGCGGGCTGCCTGCTGCTCGGCGCGGGGATGGCGATCATCTTCTCGACCGCGAACACCTTCCTCATGATCCCGTCCACGAACCTGGCCCGGGACATCTACCAGCGCTTCCTGAACCCGAAGGCGAGCGAGGCGCAGGTGGTGCTCTTCCAGCGCGTGATGATCGTCGCGCTCGGCGCGGCCGCATACCTGCTCGCGACACGCTTCACCTCGATCCTGCAGATGGCATTCACCGCGTACACCATGGTCGGCGCCGGCCTGACGCCGGCCCTGCTGGCGGCGTTCCTGTGGAAGCGCGTGACGCCGCAGGGGGGCACGGCCTCGATCGCGGTGGGAATGGGCGTGACGACCGCGATCACGGCCTTCCAGGAGCCGCTGTCCGCCTGGCTCAGCCGATCGTGGGGCCGTGGGGTGGACGTGACCGAGTACATGATCTACCCCGCCGTGCTGGCCTCCGTCACGTGCCTCGTCGCCGTGAGCCTCCTGACCCCCCCGTCTCCTGAGAAGAAGTGGCGGCCGTTCGTGGAGACCGCCTGAGCTTGGACCACCGCAACCTGGCCGAGGACCTGCTGCGCTCCGCGCGGCAGGCAGGCGCGAGCGATGCCGACGTGGTCATTGCCGCCGGGACCGACTTCTCGGTCACGGTGCGCAGGGGCGAGGTCGAGAAGCTGACCGACGCCGGCAGCAAGGCGCTGGGCTTGCGGGTCTTCGTCGGCCGGCGTACGGCGATCTCGTACACCTCCGACCTCTCGAAGGCCGCCCTCGACGCCCTCGTCCGGGACACGGTGACGATGGCGCGCGCCACCGGCGAGGACGACGCCGCCGGCCTGCCGGACGAGACCGAGCCCGCCGAGGAGATCGACCTGCAGATCCACGATCCTTCGCCCCTCGCGCTCCCTACCGGCGAGCGCATCGCGTGGGCGCGCAGGGCCGAGGCCGCGGCCCTCTCCGCCTCCCCCGAGATCGCCAACTCCGAAGGAGGCTCGTTCTCGTGCGGCGAGGACACGGTGGTGCTGGCCAATACCCGCGGCTTCCTCGGCTCCTACCGGAGCTCGACCGTCTCGGCGTCGGTCGTGCCGGTGGCCGAGCGCGACGGCCACAAGGAGCGCGACTACTGGTACACGAGCGGGCGCGGCCTCTCCGACCTGCTGACGCCCGAGGAGGTCGGCCGGATCGCCGCCGAGCGCACACTGCGCCGCCTCGGGGCGCGCAAGGTCGCGACCGCCGAGCTGCCGGTCGTGTTCGACCCGGAGACCGCGGCGGACCTGCTCGGCCACGTGTTCGGTGCGCTTTCGGGATACGCCGTCTACCGGGGCGCCACGTTCCTGAAGGGCCGTCTGGGAGAGGCGGTGGCGTCGCCCCTCGTCACGGTGGTGGACGACGGCCGCCGCGTCCGCGGCCTCGGCTCGCGGCCCTTCGACGGCGAGGGCCTGCGCACGCGCCGCAACGTGCCCATCGAGAACGGCGTGCTGCGCTCCTTCCTGTGCGACGCCTACGCGGCGCGCAAGATCGGCGGACGGCCCGGCGGCTGCGCCCGGCGCGGCGTGGCCGGGGCTCCCTCGGTGGGCGCCGGCAACCTCTCCTTCGCTCCGGGCGACAGGAGCCCCGGCGCGATCGTCGGCGAGGTCCAGCGCGGGCTCTACGTCACCGACTTGATCGGCTTCGGCGTGAACCTCGTCTCGGGGGATTACTCGCAGGGCGCGGCCGGGCAGTGGATCGAGAACGGCCGCTTCGTCCATCCTGTCCACGAGGTCACGATCGCGGGCAACCTGAAGGAGATGCTGCTCGCCATCGACGCCGTGGGCGACGACCTCGTCTGGCGCGGCTCGACGGCCTCCCCCACCCTGCGCGTGGCGCGAATGACCGTGGCGGGCGTCTGAGCCGCGGCGGAAACACTTCTTCACACCCGCGACAAGCCCCCGAAAGGCCGCCGGCCGATCTTCGAGGAAGCCGGGTCGGAGATTCCCCGGCCAGGAGGGTCGAGATGAGCGAGACGAGCTGGACGCGCCGGGCGTTCTGGCTGGGAGGCGGCAGCCTGGCCGCCGCCGCCGCCTTCATCGGGCTGCAGCCGAGGGCGTGGGCCTTCCACCGCGGCATGGGCGGGCTCGGAGGCCACCACGGCGGCTTCGGGCACCGCTTCCTCGGCGACCCCGAGGCGGCCAAGGAGCGGGCTTCGCTGGCCGTCGACTGGGTGCTCAAGACCGTGGACGGCAGCGAGGAGCAGCGACAGCAGGCGAAGGCCGTGACGGATCGCGCGATCGATGCGCTCGCCCCGATCGCCGAGAAGCACAAGGGCTTCCGCCAGGCGATCGCCCGCGAGCTGGCCAAGCCCAGCCTCGACCGCGCCGAGCTGGAGCGGCTGCGCCAGGAGGAGCTCAGGCTGGCCGACGAGGCCTCGCGGGCCGCGATCGCTGCGCTGGCCGACTTCGCCGAGGTGCTCCGGCCCGAGCAGCGCGCCGAGCTCCTGGACTGGGCCGAGCGGCTTCATCGTTAGGCCCCCACCCTGTCCCGCCCCCCAGGGGGCGGGATAGGATCGCCGCGATGTCCGAGCGTCTCCTGCTCGTCGACGACGACGCGGCCCTCGCCTCCCTCCTCACCGAGTACCTGAAGCCGGTCGGCTACGAGGTGACCGTGGCATCCACGGCGGCCGACGGGCTGCGAAGGCTCGCCGCCGAGCCCTTCGCAGCGGTCCTCCTCGACGTGATGCTGCCCGACCAGGACGGCTTCGAGGTGTGCCGGAGGATCCGCGCGGTCTCCGACGTGCCCGTGCTCATGCTGACCGCACGGGGTCAGGACGAGGACCGCATCGTGGGCCTGGAGCTGGGCGCCGACGACTACCTGCCCAAGCCCTTCAACCCGCGCGAGCTGCTGGCCCGGGTCCGTGCCGTGCTGAGGCGGCGACGGCCCGAGGCCGGGCGCGGCGCGTTCCGCTTCGGCCGTCTCGAGATCGACAAGGACGCCCGCGTCGCGCGCGTGGACGGCGAGGAGCGGCCGCTCACCGCGCATCAGTTCGACCTGCTCCTGGCCCTCGCCGAGTCCGCGGGCCGCGTCCTGAGCCGGGAGGCCCTCATGGCCCGCGTGCGGGGCGACGCGCTCGAGGCCTTCGACCGATCCATCGACGTCCACGTCTCGCGACTGCGGGCCGCCCTCGAGGACGATCCGAAACGGCCGCGCCGCATCCTCACCGTGCGCGGTGCCGGCTACGTCTTCGCGAAGAAGCAGGACGAGGACTGATGCGTCGCCTGTCACACCAGATCTACTTGACCGTCGTGGGCGTGCTGGTGCTGTTCGCGCTCCTCGTGTCCGGGACGTGGTTCTTCGCGCTGCCCTGGCGGGAGGAGCAGGGGCTCGCTGAGGGCTACGCCTCGACGGTGGCTGAGCTGCTGCCGGCTCCGGAGCGGCCGCCGGTGGAGCTCCAGGCGGCGGTGGCCCGTCTCGCCGCGCGGCTGCGCATCGACGCCGCCGTCTTCAGCGCGGACGGGACGCCCCTCGCGTCCGCCGGCCGGCCGCTTCCGTCTCCCCAACCGGGCCGGTCCGGGAGCCACTGGCTGCGCCTGCGGGGCCGGGGCTTCGCCGTCGCCCTGCGCCTGCCCGACGGACGCTTCTTCGTCGCACGCAGCCCGCACGCCGCGATCCGCGGTCACGGCTCCTTCCTGGTCGCGCTCGGCCTGCTGGCGGCGGCCGTGGCTGTGGGCGCCTGGCCCGTGACCCGGCGCCTGACGCGCCGACTGGAGCGGCTCCGCCACCGCGTCGAGGACCTCGGCGGCGGCGACCTTCAGGCTCGGGCGACGATCGAAGGCAGGGACGAGGTCGCCGACCTCGCGAAGAGCTTCAACCGCGCCGCCGAGCGGATCGAGGACCTCGTCACGGCCGAGCGGCGCATGCTGGCCTTCGCGTCCCACGAGCTGCGCTCGCCCCTCGCGCGGCTGCGCGTCTCCCTCGAGATGATGGTCGCCGATCCGGCGCTGCGCGCCGGTGCGGAACGCGACCTCGCCGAGCTGGACGGCCTGATCGGCGAGCTGCTCGAGGCCAGCCGGCTCACCGCCCTGGGCACCGGCGCCGCCGAGGACGTCGACCTGCTGGCCCTCGCCGCCGAGGAGGCGGCGCGCACGGGAGCCGATGCGGGAGGCGTGCCGGTCGTGGTGCGCGGCGATCCGCGCCTGCTGCGGCGACTCGTCCGCAACCTGCTCGAGAACGGCCGTCGCCATGGCGGCGGCTCGGCTGTCGAGGCGCGGGTGGAGCCCGGCCGGCCCTCCGGTGCGCGCCTGACCGTGGCCGACCGCGGCCCAGGCGTGCCCGAGGCCGAGCGCGAGCGCATCTTCGAGCCGTTCCACCGCCCGTCCGGCACGGCGGAGAGCGGCGAGGGCTACGGCCTGGGCCTCGCCCTCGTCCGCCAGATCGCCCGCGCCCACGGGGGCGAGGCGCGCTGCCTGCCGCGCGAGGGCGGCGGCTCGCTGTTCGAGGTCGTGCTGGCCTGACCATCGCGTGGGCCTGCTCCAGTGTGCGCGGGCTTGCGCTGAGGCCGGCCCGCTCCCAGAATCGGCGCGTTTGTCCCACCTGCACGCGCCAAGCCGTCGCGTCGCCGTCCTGGCGCTCGCGCTCCTCCCGCTCGGCGGAGCCGCCTGCCGCCGCGAGCCGGCGCCATCTCAGGGAGCGCCGGCGCCCACGCCACCTCCGGTCCGCCTGGAGCCGCTAGAGGGAGAGGCCGGGGTGCTCGAGGGTGGCAACTCGACCCGGCTCAGGGCGATCCGGGCGGACCTGCCCTCGACGCTCTCGTGGCGCCTGGACGTGCCCCAGGGCATGGAGCTCGAGACCCATTTCTCGTTCGCCCCGGAGAAGCTCGACGCGCTCGCGGGGGCGAGCTGCGAGGCGCGCGTGGAGGCGGCGGGAGGGACGTCCCCGCCGCGCGTCCTGGTCCGGCAGCGGCTCGAGCCCAGGGCCGGCTGGCAGGTCCTGCGCGCCGACCTCGCGGCGTACGGCGCCCAGGCGATCGAGGTGCGCCTGGGCGCGAGCTGCACCCCGCGTGACCGCGGCCACGCGCTCCGCGGCGCGGCGCAGTGGGGCGTCCCCGTCATGTATCGGCCAGGGCAGGGGCTCAACCTGCTGCTAATCACGATCGACACGCTGCGCGCGGATCACCTGCGCGCCTACGGCTACCCGCGCGAGACGAGCCCCAGCATCGACCACCTCGCCCGGCGCGGGATCCTGTTCCGCAACGCGGAGACCGTGCAGAGCGCCACCTGGCCAGCGCTGACGTCGCTCCACAGCTCCCTCTACCCGAGCGCTCACGGCGTCATCAGCAACGGCCGCAATCCGCCCCAGGGGCTCGTCACGCTGGCTTCGCTGCTCGACGCCCGTGGCTACAGCTGTTCCGCCTTCGTCACGAACATGAAGCGCGCGACCCACCCCGGCTTCTCCCGGATCTTCGCTCCCCTGGGCGAGCAGGTCGCGGCCGACCGCAAGGCCGCCCAGGCCGCCGCCCGGCAGCTTCGCCTCGAGACCCGCCGCCCGTTCTTCATCTGGCTCCACCTGATCGGGCCGCATGGCGACTACGACCCGCCGCCGCCGTTCGACCGCGCGTTCACGCGGCCTGGAGCGTCGGCGCTCGAGGCCAGCATCGCGGCGCTCGCCCGGGCCCGCGCCCGGAACACGAGCCTCGCGCCGGACGACGTGGCCCACGTCGTGGGCCTCTACGACGGCGAGATCCTGTGGGTGGACTCGCTGGTCGGAAGCGTGCTCGCGGCGCTCGGCGAGGCCGGCCTCGAGCGCAACACCCTGGTCGCGCTCACCGCCGACCACGGCGAGGATCTCTACGAGCATCATCGCCACTTCTTCCATTCGCCCTCGATGTACGCCTCGTCGCTGCGCGTCCCGCTGATCCTGTCCCTCCCGGGAGTCCTGCCGACGGGGGAGACGAGCGGGCACCTGGCGAGCATCGTCGACGTCGCCCCGACGCTCCTGTCGCTCCTCGGGCTTCCGCGGCCCGCCGGATTCCAGGGGGTCGACCTGCTGTCGGGCCGCTCCCTGCCCCGGGAGCCGGCGCGGACCCGGCTCTTCAGCGAGACGCACGGGAGCATCTACGCCGCACGGACCGCGGAATGGCGGCTCATCTTCAACCCCGAGCGGCTGCAGCCGGAGGCCCGCGGCGGGCCGTATCCCTTCGAGGCGGAGGAGCTCTACGACCGGCGCAGCGACCCCGCTGAGCAGCGCAACCTGGCGGCCGCGAGACCGGACATCGTCCAGGGCCTGACCCGCGAGATCCTGGAGTTCAAGCGCCTCAAGCTCGAGCCGACGGCCCCGATGCCGGAGGAGAGCGACGCCGAGACGCGCGAGGAGCTGCGCGCACTGGGCTACATCGACTAGGCGCCAGCGGCGGATAGCCCGTCAGGCGCCTGGTAACGCCGCCTACTCCGCCCGCAGCGCGGAGGAGGGCGCGACGCCCGCGGCCCGGCGCGCGGGAACATAGCTCGCCAGGAGACCTGCCAGGCAAAGCACGGCGAGGGCGGCGCCGAAGGAGACCCCGTCGGCGGGACCGACGCCGTAGAGCAAGGCGGACATCAGGCGTCCGGCCACGAGCGCGCCGCACAACCCCAGGGCGCCCCCGGCCGCGACCAGGGTCAGGCCCTCGCGCACCACGAGCGCCTCGAGCTGCCGGGGCCAGGCGCCCAGGGCCAGCCGGATGCCCATCTCCCGCGTGCGTCGCGCCACGGAGTAGGAGAGGAGGCCGTAGAGACCGACGCCCGAAAGCCCCAGCGCCAGGCCCGCGAAGCCGCCCAGCACGAGCATGTTGAAGCGCGGCTGGGCGACGCCCGCCGCCAGGGCGCGGACCAGGGTCGTCGGGTTGCCTACGGCGAGCTCGGCGTCGAAGCGCGCGACCTCTTCTCGCACGGCTGGGAGCAACGCCAGGGGTTCTCCGCCCGCGCGCACGAGCACGCTCATCTCGCTCTGGGGAAACTGCCCAGCGGCGATGTAGTAGGTCGGCTCCGAGCGGCTCCCGATGCCCTGGGACCGGACGTCTTCGGCGATGCCCACGATCTGGAAGCGCGAGGGAGCGGCCGTGCCCCAGACCGCCTGCGGAGTGCGCACGATCAGCCAGCGGCCGAGCGGGTCCTCCGCGGGGAAGAACCGTGCAGCGAAGGACTCGCTCACGACGATCGCGCCCGCCGCGCCCGCCGCGTCGCGGGCCTCGAGGGGCCGGCCCGCACGCAGCGCGATGCGCAGCGCGTCGAAGTAGCCGGGGCCGACGATGCTCAAGCGCGCCGAGAGGCCTTCGGGCGGCGCGGGGCGTCCCTCGATCGAGAACGCGTCGATCCAGTTCGACTCGAGCGGCGAGTCATAGGCCAGCGCCGCGACCTCGACGCCGGGCAGGCTGCGCAGCCGGTCGAGGAGCCTGTCGAGGGCCCCGCTCACCTGCGACATCCCGGAGTAGCGCGGTGGCAGTAGCAGGTCGAACACGAGGACACCGTCGGGGGAGAAACCGGGATCCACGCGCCGCAGCTGATCGAAGCTGCGCACGAGCAGCGCGCTGGCCGTCGTCAGCACTAGAGCCAGGGAGACCTGGGCCACGACGAGCCAGCGTCGGACGCGAAGCCGCCCTGGGGCCGACGAGACCCGCGAGCCGTCGCGCAGGCCGCGGGCGGCGTCGCCCGTCGACGCGTGGAGAGCCGGACCCAGGCCGAAGGCCAGGCCCGTCGCCAGCGAGGCGAGCAGCGCGAAGGCGAGCACGCGACCGTCGACGGCGACCTCTGCCAGGCGAGGCACATCCGCGGGCAGCGCGGCCAGGAGGAGCTCCACGCCGAACGCAGCCAGCCCGCAGCCCAGGGCGCCCCCGGTCAGCGCCAGCAGCAGGCTCTCGGCGAGCATCAGCCTCAAGATGCGTCCCCGGCTCGCGCCGAGCGCACGGCGCACGGCGAGCTCGCGCTCCCGCGACGAGGCGCGCGCCAGGAGCAGGCTCGCGACGTTCGCGCAGGCGAGGACCAGCACGAGGCCGACCCCGCCCAGCAGCACCGTCATCGCCGGGCGCACGTCGCCCACGATCTCCGACTCGAGGGACGTCACGAGGACACCCTCCCCCTCGTTGGCCTCCGGGTGCAGCGCCGCGAGGCGCTGGCCGAGAGCCGACATCTCCCGACGGCCCGCCTCGAGATCGAACTCCTCGCGCAGGCGCCCGACCACCCCGAGCACGTGGCTGTTGCGGTTCGCGGCGCGGCCCTCGTCCCAGCGCATCGGCACGAAGACCTGCTGGCTGCGCCCGCTGAACGAGATGCGACCCGACGCGCTGGGCCAGCTCGGATACAGCCCCGGAGACGCGACGCCCACGACGTCGTACGCGGCACCGTCGAGCATCACGCTGCGCCCGATGACGCCCGGGTCGCCCCCGAACCGACGACGCCACAGCTCGTGGCCCAGGATCACGCTGGCGGCGCCGGGCTCCGCATCCCGCGCCGTGAACGTCCGCCCCAGGCTCGGCGAGACGCCGAGGACCTCGAAGTAGCTCGTGTCGACGACCGCGCCCTCGACTCGCTCGGCCTCGCCGGCGCCGGTGAGGCTGAACCCGGCCGCCCCGAACGCCGCCATCGACTCGAACGCCCGCGATTCGCGGCGCCAGTCGAGGTAGTTCGCAGGGGCGACCCGCGCCTTGCGGGGCGTCGTCTCCCAGAGCGCCACGAGGCGGCCGGGCTCCCGGAAGGGCAACGGCCGGAGCAGCACAGCGTCCACGATGCTGAACAGCGCCGTGTTCACTCCGATGCCCAGGGCGAGGGTCGTGATCACGACGGCCGCGAACCCCGGCTGGCGCCGCAGTGTCGATGCAGCGAACGACGCGTCCCCCAGCAGCGCGCGCACCACCGTCCTCCTCGTCCGGGCCCTCGCTCCACGAACCGTGCCACCGCTCCGGGCCGATCGGGGCGCACAACTGCCTGAAGCCACTGGGGCTCGACGGAGAGAGGTGTCCGGTCGCGGAGAGTCGACGTTCGCCAGCGGACGCCCGGCGTCCGGGCCCTAGCGCGGGCGTCTCCTCGCGACCATCTCCTGGTGCAGGACCTGCGTGGACCACTGGTCCCACGACTCCACGTTCCGCCAGCGAAAGGAGTCTGGCGTGATCGCCGAGAAGATCCAGCGCGTCACGCTCCCCGGCGCGAAGGAACCCTCCAGCACGATCTCGGCGCCGACCTGCCGTCCGACGAAGGGCCTGACCAAGCCCTTACAGGGCCCGCTCCATGTCGAGCGCCACGCGCCCAGCTTCCGATCGTAGAAACGCAGCGTGGCGCCGTAGTCGCCCAACGCGTCACCGGCCGGCGACCGCAGTCCCCGTCGTGGAGCGATCCAGACATCCTGGATGGCGCGACCCTCGAGGACCCAGCCGAAGTGCCACTCCGCGGACATCACGTCGCGCGTCCCGTCGGGAAAGTGGTGGATCACCTCGACGTCCCAGCTGCCGACGAACTGGCCGAAGAGCTGGAGCTCGCTGGCGAGCTCGGGATGGGGCCCCTCTGCGTGAAGGGCCTCGACAAGTCCTTTCTGCATGCGCACCTCCATCCCCAAGCGAGACACGGACCGGTCGCCAGGCGCGATCGCCTCTCGAACAGCCATTGGGACTCCTTCGCGGCTGAGGCGGGCCACGGGAGCTCAGCGATGCTCAGCGCTCCAGCGGGTGATCGCGGTCCGGGAGGCGTGACGCCGCCACGCGCCGATGAGCAGCTCTTCGAAGATCCACGGATCGACCCACCGCAACTCCACCCAGGTCCAGCCTTCGTCCCGCCCGGGTCGATCGGGCTTGAAGACCGCCGGCTGTGCCCGCCTCAGGGCCTCCTGCTCCTCGGGCGTGAGCTTCAGGCCCGCCCTGAGCCGCCGCGGCACGAGCAACACGATCGGCGTCCCCCGCACCTGAAACGACGGCCGGCTTCCTTCCACGCGCTCCTCCGTCTCCGGGAGCGACAGCGCCAGGCGGCGGAGCTCTCGAAGCGTCAGCACGGGCGGCCAAGGCGCGGTCCGGTCGCACCCCGTGTCTCGAACACCATGGGTCGCGATGGTGCCTCGCACCTGGCTCTCGCGCCGAGGGCCAGTTCAAGGAGCCCGAGTACGACCAGTCGCAGCTCGAGCGAGCCCCGCGGGGCTCCGAACTTCCCTCGGTGCGCCTCTTCCGTCTTCGTCAGCCTGCCCGCGCAGCCTCGATCGCCGAGGCGAGGCGTCGCATGCCGTCCTCGATCGCGTCGGGACGGACCGACCCGAATCCCAGGACGAGCGCGTTGCGCTGTGCTCCGCGGCCGTAGTAGTAGGCCGACAGCGGCATCACCTCGACGCCCCGGGCGGCCGCCTCCTCGAACACCCGGCGCGCATCGGCGCCCTCCAGGTCGGCGACGGCGTGCAGCCCGGTCCGCGTCGAGTGGAGTCGCAGCGCGCCGCCGCAGCGGCGCCGCACCGCCTCGGCCAGGGCCTCGAGACGTTCCCGGTACGCCACGCGCAGGCGACGCAGATGCCGCTCGAAAGACCCCTCGCGCATGAAATCGGCCAGCACCATCTGCTCGAGCATGGGTGGGTTGGCCTCGGTGCCGCGGCGCACCGCCAGGAAGCGCTCCCTGAGGTCCAGGGGAACGATCATGAAGCCCAGGCGCAGCGAGGGAAACAGCGTCTTGCTGAAGGTCCCGAGATAGATCACGCGACCGTCGGCGTCGAGGCCGTGCAGGCAGGGGATGGGCGGCGCGCCGTAACGGAACTCGGCGTCATAGTCGTCCTCGAGCACCCAGGCGCCCGCGGCGCTCGCCCACCTCAGCAGAGCGAGACGCCGCGCCAGGCTCATCGGAGCGCCGAGGGGGAACTGATGCGAGGGCGTGACGTAGACGAGCCGGGCGCGCGGAGCCCGGCGCGCGCCCGCGCGGACGTCCAGGCCGCCCGAGTCGACGCGCACCGGGTGGATCCGAGCGCCCGCGGCCACGAGCGCGTTGTGGGCGCCGGGGTAGCCAGGCTCCTCCATCCAGGCGTCGTCGCCCGGATCGAGCAGCAGCCTGCACAGCACGTCGAGCGCACGCTGGGCTCCGGCCGTCACGAACACCTGGTCGGGCTCGCAGCGCGTGCCGCGCGCCTTGGCGACGTGACCGGCGATCGCCTCGCGCAGCGCCTCGAAGCCTGCGGGCTCGCAGTAGTCGAGCTGTGAGGGAGTGATGAGGCGCAGGCGCCGCCCGGAGAGCTTCGTCCACACCTCGACCGGAAACAGATCCACGGCGGGGGTCCCGATGCGGAACGCGCGGGGCGGGCCTCCGACGCGTCGCGCACCGGGTTGGCTCGCGGCAAGGGCTTCGCCGCGTCTCGAGAGCGGCGGGTGCGCGGAGCGGGAGCGCGGTGTCTCCCGGGGCGGGCGCGGCAGGTCGTCGGGCAGCTCCCGCGCCACGAACGTTCCCGAGCCGCGGCGCGCCTCGAGGTAGCCCTCGGCCAGCAGACGGTCCAGCGCCAGGAGGCTCGTCGTGCGCGAAACCCCGAGGTCGAGGGCCAGGTCCCGCGACGACGGCACCCTCGCGCCGGGCGCCACGACCCCGTTGAGGATCGCATGGCGGATGGAAGCGTAGATCTGCTCCTGAAGGCCGATACCGGCCCTCGGATCGATCCGCACCAGCAGGTCGTTGGTAGGGGAGCCCAAGTGGCCTTATCCAGCCGACGGAATGGTCATCTCCAGATGGTACCAGTGTGGGCGGTGGCATCCCGCTGGAGGCCCGGCGCTGCGCCCCGCGTGCCCGCATTCTCGCGGGCGGTACGGACTCTTCGGACGGCCACTTGCGCAAGATCGGGTGGAGCCAGTCGCATCCGAAGGCCGAAACCTACTCGTTCAAGCGGACGCGCTGGTTCAGGGACAGCTTCGCGAAGAGCGTGCGATCGCGGCGGACGTACCTGGGGCGCGACGAGTCGCTCCACACGCCGGACTCGTCGTAGCCCAGATAGAAGGCCGTCCCGGGGCTAGGGTTCCAGCCGAAGACCACCTGATGGAAGACGCGCCCGTCGAGGGAGTCGTGGTCGAGTCGTCCCCGGAGCCACGTCGCCCGCGAGAACGCGTACTGCAGCCTCACGGAGGCGAGGTGCTGGTCGAAGACCGCGCGCTGCGTGTCGCGCCGGATCATGCGGCCGTGCTCGTAGCCCACCGAGAGGTTGAAGGCGTCGCCGGGCCGCAGGGCCAGGCTCGCCGAGAGCAGCGCGGAGTCCGCACGGCCGGGATCGAAAGCAGCGCTCGGATCGGCGAGGGCCGCCGGACTGACGCGAGGGAAGCGCCCGGCGCCGAGGTCGTAGTCGAGGGTGTTCCAGGTGCGGTCGTAGAGCGCTTCCAGGGACAGGCTGCGACTGGGCGCGGTGCCGCCCTGGAGCGTGACGCCCGTGTACCGGGTGCTGCGCTCGCTCGCCCCCACGAAGGCCCCGGCCTGCCCGGGCGAGGGGGAGGGTCCGTACTCCTCCTCGAACACCCGCACGTAGTCGTTGTACGCATACGCGTTCAGGAAGGTCTGGCGCGGGAAGGTCAGCAGCACCCTGGGATAGACGTACGAGTACTGCATGCGCCCGCGCCAGTCGAACTGGGCGTGCAGCGTGTTCGCGACGCTCCACGACACGAGCGGACCGCCGGCCCCGGGCTGGCCGTTGTAGCGGAACACCGCCGACCAGCGGTTGGTGTCGGTGCGCTGGGTGTATCCGAGCTCCGCAGCGTAGCCCGGCGAGTAGCCCTCCCCGACCAGCTGCAGGCTCGTCCGGCGGTCGCTGCGAGCCCACTCGGTGTAATAGCCGAATCCCAGGTCGCCCTGGGTCCGCGTCGCGAGACCCTGAAACGTCCACACCGCGCCGGCGCCGACGGCCAAGCGCCCGTCGGCGCTGATCAGGTCGCTGGCCGCGTCGCCTCCCCGACGCGACGTCCCGAGGAAACCGAGGCTCGACTGGCTGCCGACGTCGGTCCGCAGGCGAAGCACGCTCGCGTAGGCGTCCGCCTGCCGAGCGGCGTCCCTGGCGACGAGGGCGGTGCCACTCGTGCGGCCACGCGTCGCGGTGATCTTGACGGCCGCGTCGGGGTCGACGATGCGCCGGCTGTGGAAGGCCCGGGCCGGGGTCAGCAGCAGATCGGCGCCCTCCAGGAAGAAGGGCCGCTTCTCGGTGAAGAACAGCGGGAAGCGCTGGTTCGCCGTGCTCTGGGGCTGATCGGCCTCGATCTCGGCGAAGTCCGGGTTCAGCGCCAGGTCGGAGATCAGGGCGGGCGTCAGGGTGACCCGGGCGCTGCCGCCCAGGCCGGCGGCGGTCGGGCCATCGCTGGGGCGGGCGACGCTCGCGACCGGCGTCACCTCCACGATCCTCGCGCCTCCGACTTCCTCCAGTCCGGTCAGAGAGCCGGCCTGCTCGAGAAAGCGCGCGCGCAGCTCCCGGCTGGTGCCCGCCACGCCCACGCGGTCGCGCCGCAACGGCATCCACGACGTCTCCTCGGTCTCGTGCTTCAGCAGCCGGAGGACGTGGAGGCCCCAGTTCCGGCCTGGCCCGGCCTCGTAGCGAAGCGACTCGAACGGGATGGCGATCTCGACCGTATAACCCCCGTCGTCCAGGCAGCCCGCCGACTCGAACACCACGTCGAGGGAGAAATCCGGCTCGCTGCCCTCGACGAAGTAGCCGTCCTGCTGGACGCCCAGCGGGTTCACCATCAACACGTAGGCTCGCCGCCGATCGTGGAAGGTGTCCAGGTACAGGCTGATGCTGTCGTCGTCCCCGATCGCGTCGCGCCGGGCGAGCGTGGCACGCACGTGCCTCGGGTCGGCCTCGGCCCGCAGGCCCACGAAGAGCGCATGGCTCGAGTAGACGAGGAGCACCTCGGTGTCGTGGGAGGGGGGCGCGTTGTCGCCGGGATAGGTCTGGCGGAAGCCGCCGAGCCTCGCCGCGGACATCCAGGCCGGCTCGTCCAGGCGGCAGTCGATGCGCGGGGCGTCCGAGCCCTTGGGGACCGCGACCGTTCCAGGGCCGACCCGCGGACCTTCCCCGAGCGGCAGCCCTAGCAGTGACGCCATCAGAGCCAGGTGCGTAGTGACCATCTATTAGGCCTTGACCGGTTACACGTTTGCAAAGATAGACGGCGTTGAGTAACCTGTCAAGGACATCTAGATGGTGTTGGAGGACACGCATGCTGCCGAAGCTGCTCAGCGAGCGACCGGCCTGCGCGGCCAAGCAGGTGGCGGGCCAGCTCTGCCTCGACTTCGCCAACCTCACCGGAGGCTGGCAGGGCATCGACGCGCCCCGGGACGACCGCCTCACCCAGTACGGCGACCTGCTCGCCTGGGCGTGGCGGGCCGGGACGCTCGACGGCGAGGCCACCGCGCGCCTGTGGGACGAGGCCCGGCGGCGGCCGGGCGAAGCCGAGGCCGTCCTGCGACGCGCCCGGTGTCTCCGTAACGCCATCCACGCGCTGGCCTTCAGCCTCGAGCGCGGCTCCGCGTGCCGCGAGCCGGACCTCGACGTCCTCGCCCAGGAGGCGCGCCTCGCCTGGTCCCGCCGGGGACTGCGCTCGCAGCGCGGCCGGCTCGCCTGGCGCCTCGAGGACGACCCCCGCGCCCTCGACTCGCCGCTCTGGAGCGTCGCCCTGTCGGCCGAGGACTACTTCACGCGCGCCGATCTGACGCGGCTCCACTCGTGCCCGGGCGAGGACTGCGGCTGGCACTTCGAGGACAGGACGCGCAACCGGAGCCGTCAATGGTGCGACATGGGCGACTGCGGCAACGTGGCGAAGGTGCGCCGCTTCCGGGCCCGCCAGCGGGGACGCAAGAGGCGCGTCCGGGGCGTACGCGGCCAGCCGAGGACCTAGCGCTCGCGCGTCGAGCGGAAGGCTGACGATGGCTACCGGGCGCGCCGGGAGCCAGAGCTCCTGACTCAGCGCCGAGAGATCCTGTCGAGTCTCTCGGCATGGCCGTCACGGATCTCCGCCGCCGAATCTTCGACCAGGCCGAGGGGCCGGAGGAGCCGGATGCTTCCGCAGGACCAGGCAGCGGGAGACGCTGATCGCCGACACTCCACGGCCCTGACCCTGTTCGTGCTCCCGACGGTCTACGGAATGCTCCCGCGCCGAAAGCCCGAGGCTTGAAGTACGCCGCCTCGGCCTCCTGATCCTGATAGGGTCCGGCGAGTGCGGCGCCTGTCTTGGAACGTCGAGACGAACGCGTGGAACCGCATCCGGTACACGCTGTGGGCACCGGTCTACGACCTGGTCGGCCGTCGGTTCGATGGCCAGCGGCGAGCCTCTCTTCGGCTGCTCGCCCTGCGGCCGGAAGAACGGGTCCTCATCGTCGGCGCGGGAACGGGAGCGGACATACCGTACCTTCCCGAGGACTGCATCGCGATCGTCACCGACTTCACGCCCGCCATGTTGGCCAGGGCGCGCCCACGCCTCCGGGACCGAACGCACCTGGCGATCATGGACGGGCATGACCTCGCGGTGCGGTTCGCGTCATGCGACGCCGTGGTCCTCCACCTCATCCTGGCCGTGATCCCGGACCCGCTGCGCTGCCTTCAAGAGTCAGCGCGGGTGCTGCGCCCCGGCGGCCGGGTCGTGGTGTTCGACAAGTTCGTTCGGAGCCAAAGACCCGCGGCGGCGCTCCGCCTGCTGAATCTCGTCACCCGCGTGCTCTTCACCGACGTGACGCGGAACCTCGAGGACATCGTGAGCCGCTCCGGCGCCCCGCTCCGGATCGAGCACGACGAGCCAGCCTTGTTCAAGGGTCTCTTCCGCCGCGTGCTCCTGCGAAGGCACGACTGAGCCGTCGCGCCGAGTGGTGCGCCTGACATGCGGTGCCGCGGATGCCAGGGGCAGGAAATCGTTATGATTCGAGGCGTGCGGCGTTCGATTCGCGCCTGTCCGGCGTTGCTCGTGGTCCTCGCCGGCGACGCACCGGCCGCCGAGCCCACCAGCCCTTCCGAGGCAGAGGTGCGGGTGGTCGAGTACCTGAAGTCCAACGTGAAGCCGGGCGAGCGGGTGGTTGTGACGCGGCTCTACAACGAGGTCTTCACGGACAGCGCAGAGCGGGGGGTCCTGGATCGGCTCTTCGACACCTTCTTCAAGCTGCCGCTCTTCCTGGCCCAACACCAGCAGGCGGCCGGCAAGCCCCCGACGCTCGCCGACATCTCGGGGCAGTTCGGGCTCCGGGTGCCTGGCCAGGCTGACGTCCTGCTGCGCATCATGGAATCGGACCCGCGCATGCCGAAGTTCATCACGCGCGACCCGGCGAGCGGGGAGATCACGAGCATCGACGTCGAGGGCGTCCTTGCGCACCCGCATTTCGGAAGGACCCTCGCGCGCACGATCGCCGGCTGGGAGGGGCGGCCGGCTCCGGCCTTCTCAGTAACGCGCTACGACGGGATGCCGGCTGGCTCGTCCGACCTGGTGGGACGGCCGTACCTGCTGTATTTCTGGTTCACCAACTGCCCGCCTTGCGTGCGGACCTCGCCGATGCTCGCCGAGCTCGGCCGGGCCTATGCGGACATGGGATTCACGATCGTCGGCCTGAACGCCGACCGCGTGCTTGAGCTTCCCTACGACGACGCGCAGCGGCTAGCTCATGCGCGGGAGCACCGTCTGTCCTTCACCCTGGCGCATCTGAACTCGGAGATGCACGAGGCCTACGGCTCCGTGAGCGTCTTCCCCACGATGTTCTTCGTGGACGCGAGGGGAACGATCGTCAAGCACATCGTGAACGAGCAGGAACGGCCCGCGCTCGAGGCCGCGATCCGGCTGGCACTCCACTAGGCACGCGGTGCCGCCCATGGCCAACCCCGCGAAGCTCGGCCGCTACCAGATCGAGGGCCAGCTCGGCCAGGGCGGCATGGGCAGCGTCTTCCGCGCCCGGGACCCCGTGCTCGACCGCAGCGTCGCGATCAAGACGCTGGGCGGCGTCCTCGGCCTGCCCCAGGAGCACCGCGCGGAGTTCCTGGAGCGCTTTCAGCGCGAGGCGCGGGCGGCCGGACGCCTCTCGCATCCGAACATCGTGGCCGTTCACGACCTGGGCCTGGACGAGACAACGGACACGCCCTTCATCGTCATGGAGTACGTGCCCGGCGTCAGCCTGGCCACGGTGCTCAAGGAGAACCCGGTCCTGCCGGTGACCCAGGCCCTCGAGATCGTCGAGCAGGTGGGCGCCGCGCTGGAGGAGGCGCACCGCCACGGCGTGGTGCACCGCGACATCAAGCCCGCGAACGTGTTCCTGGACGACCGCGGCCGGGTCAAGGTCGGCGACTTCGGCATCGCGCGCGTCGAGGACTCCGAGCTGACCCAAACCGGCGTCGGGCTGGGCACGCCGGGCTACATCGCCCCCGAGGTCCTGCGCGGCGGACGCGCCGATGCCCGCAGCGACCTGTTCGCTCTCGCGGTCCTGGCCTATGCGCTGCTCGCGGGCAGGAAGCCGTTCCCCGGCGAGACGCGCGAGACGCTGGCGATCCAGACCCTCGAGCACCAGCCGGAGCCACCGGCCGCCCTGCGCGCCGAGGTGCCGGTGCCCGCGTCCGAAGCGGTGATGCGCGCGCTGTCCAAGCGGCCGGATGACCGGCAGACCGGCGTCGCGCCGTTCCTGCGCGAGCTGCGGGGAGCCTTCGAAGTCACGCCCCTCGTGGCCGCGACTCGGACCGTGGCGGCCGGGCCGCCTCCGCGACGGCGCCGCGGCCTCGCGGCCGTCGCGGTGATCGTCCTGCTCCTCCTCGCCGGCCTCGCCGGCCTCCTGGCGCTGCGGCGCGGCGACGCCGAGGCGACGCTCGAGCCCAGCCCGACCCCGATCCCGACGCAGGCGCGCCCGCGGCCCACGCCGCGCCCCGCCGCGGTCACCACGACCACGCAGCCGCAGCAGCCGATCTTCACGATCAGGATCCCTCTGCCCGGCGAGGAGCAGAAGCCGCCGCCGAGCAAGAGCAAGGGGCGCGGCAAGGGGCACGACAAGAAGAAGGACCGCGACTGATGCCGGTCGCCTGCCCGTCGTGCGGCCATGCGTTCGAGCCCGCGCCGACCGGCGCGGCCAGGGCCACGGCTCGGTGTCCGTCGTGCGGCCGCATCGTGGTCGTGGTCGCTCACGATGCCGCGGAGACGCGACCGCGTGGCGAGGGCGCCACGGTCCCCTTCGACTCGGCGACCGAGGCCGCCCTCGAGCCGCTCGAGGCCGAGGCCACCGCCGTGGGCGCCCGTGCCGCGGTCGCGCTCCCGGCCGGCAAGCGGATCTCGCTGGCGGTCCTCTCGGGAGCGCGGCAGGGCGAGGTGGTGCCCATCGAGAAGCCGCGCACGACGCTGGGTCGTGCCGGCGGCGGCGCCGACGTGCAGTTCGACGACGCCGAGATGTCCCGCGCCCATGCCGCCCTCGAATGGATCGGCGGCGGCGCGATCCTGCGCGACCTCGGGAGCACCAACGGCAGCTTCGTGGCCGAGGAGAAGGTGCAGGCACGCGCCCTCGAGGACAAGTCGGAGTTCCGCCTCGGCCACACGCGCCTGCTGCTCGTCATCACGGACCGCGAGTAGCCGCCATGCGCTGCCTGGTCGTGAGCCAGCGCGAGGTCCCCGCGCTCCTGCCGATGGCCGACTGCATCGAGGCCATGGCCGGCGCGCTGCGCACCCTCGCCGCGGGCGACGCGCGCTTGCCGCTGCGGCCCGTGATCGCCCTTCCCGACGGCGGCGGCGCCCTGGCCGTGATGCCGGCCTACCTCGGCGGGCCGCCGGCGATCGGTCTCAAGGCCATAACGGTGTTCCCGGGGAACCACGGCACCGTGCTCGACTCGCACCAGGGCGCGGTGCTGCTCTTCGACGCCGAGCGCGGCAGCCTGCTCGCCATCGTCGACGCCAGCTCGGTCACCGCGATCCGCACGGCCGCGGTATCGGCCGTCGCCACGCGCCTCCTCGCCCGCGAGGACGCAGGCGACTTGGCGCTGCTCGGCACGGGCGTGCAGGCGATGAGTCACCTCGAAGCCATGGCGCAGGTGAGGACCCTGCGCCGGGTACGCGCCTTCAGCCGCGACCCTCGCAACGTGCAGGCCCTCGTCCGCGGCGCGCAAGCGCGACTCGGCCTTCGGGTCGAGGCCGCCTCCTCGGCGCGCGAGGCCGTCCTCGGGGCCGACATCGTCTGCGCGACCACCGCCTCGCGGACGCCGGTCCTCGAGGGCGCCTGGCTCTCGCCCGGCGCGCACGTCAACGCCGTCGGCGCCAGCGTCAAGGACGCGCGCGAGCTCGACACGGCGGCGGTGGCCAGCGCGCGCCTCTACGTGGACCGACGCGAATCGGCCCTGGCGGAGGCGGGCGACTTCCTGATCCCGAAGGCAGAGGGCGCGATCGGCGACGACCACATCCAGGCCGAGCTGGGCGACGTCCTGCTCGGCGCGCGACCCGGGCGGCGGAGCCGCGACGAGATCACGCTGTTCAAGTCCCTGGGCCTTGCCGTCGAGGACGTAGCCGCGGCTCGCGTCATCTACGCCAACGCTGTGGCTGCGGGGGCGGGAAGCTGGGTCGAGCTGGGGGGCGAGCGCAACGAGTAGGGCGAGGAAAGGAACGGCGTCCAGGCCGGCACTCAGGCAAAGGGATCCTGGATGCGCAGCCCCCAGACCTCACGGTCGGACTGCAGGTCTTCGGTGAAGAGGATCCGCGCCCCCGACGCCGAGGCGCCGGCCACGATGAGGCAGTCGTAGAAGTGGTAGCCCGTCTCGGTGTGGATCGCCAGCGCGTCCCGGAGCAGCTGCCCGGAGGGGTAGACCTGGCAAAGCGGGGCCAGCACGTCGTCGAGGTACTCCACGGCTTCGCGCGGCGTGAGCGGGCGCTCGAACCGGTGGAGAGCCACGTTCAGGAACTCCTGCGCGACCTGCCAGCTGATGGCGCCGGCTCCCTTCATGAGCGCGGCGCGAACGAGTTCCCGCGCGCGGGCGCGCTTCTTCGGCGCGGAGGCGTCGAACGTGTAGACGAAGACGTTCGTATCCAGGAAGAATTCAGCGGGCATTCATCTCGTCGCGAGTGAAACGCCCTCCGCTGCGCGCGCCCGCCAGGCGGCGCATGAGCTGCTCGTACCGGTCCGTCCGCGACGGCTCCGTGGTCAGCTCGGACAGCCAATCGCGAAACATCTGGTTCAGCGTCGTGGAGCGCCGGCGCGCCAACTCCCGCGCCCGCTCCAAGAGCCGCGCCTCAGCGCTCAGGGTCACGTTCTTCACGGATCGAGTGTACACGAATGCAGTGTACACTTCTTCGCGGGCTAGCGCGTCTTCACCTCGGTCCACGCGCGGTCGAAGTCCACCGTGGCCTCGCCGATGTCCTTGATCAGCTCGAGCCGCGCGACCTCCGCGTCGCTCGGGAAGATCGCGTGGTTGCGGCGGAGCGACTCGGGCAGGAGCGGCACCGCCGCGCGATTCGGCGTCGAGTACTGCATGGTCGCGCAGATCTCTGCGGCGATCTCCTTCTCCATCACGAAGTCCATGAAGGCGTGGGCGAGCTCCGGGTGCGGCGCCGAGCGGGGAATCACCAGGCTGTCGATGAACAGGCTGCCGCCCTCCTTCGGGATGACGTAGTCGAGGTCCGGGTCCTGCTCCATGGCGCGCGCGAACTGCCCGTTCCAGCCGTGGGCCACCCACACGTCTCCGGACAGCAGCACGTCCTCGAAGTTCGAGGAGTTGTAGGTCCGGACGAGCGGTTTCTGGTCGAGGAGCAGCCGCGTCGCCAGGGCGAGGGCGTCCGGTCCGGTGCTGTTGAAGCTCAGCCCCTTCCACTTCAAGGCGGCCCCGATCGCCTCGCGCGGATCGTCCAGCATGAGGATCCGCCCGCGGTACGCGGGATCCCACAGCACCCCCCAGGAGTCCACCGTCGGGACGCGCTTGCGGTTGTACGCGATCCCGGAGCTTCCCCAGAAGTACGGGATCGAGTATCGGTTGCCGGGGTCGTGCTCGAGGTCCAGGAAGCGCGGGTCGAGGTTCTGGAGGTGCTTGAGCGCCGAGTGGTCGAGAGGCCGCAGCAGGTCCTGCTTGCGCAGCGTCTCGATCGGATAGTTCGAGGGGCAGAGCAGGTCGTAGCCCACGTTCCCCGACTGGATCTTCGCCAGCATGGCCTCGTTCGTGTCGTAGAGGTCCACGTTGACCTTCACTCCGTGCCGCTCCTCGAACTTCCGAACGGTCTCGGGTGCGATGTAGTTCGACCAGATGTAGAGGTTCAGCACGCGCTCGTCGCCCCGGGCTCCGCTGCCAACGAAGAACGGCCAGGCGAGGAGCGCCAGGCCCAGCAACGCGGGCGGGCCGGAGCTGCGCAGGCCCTTCCCCTGCTCCAGGCGCCACGAGGCGAACAGCAGCAGGCTCGTGGCCACGAGCAGCACGGTCGAAATCGCGTTGATCTCGGGAGTGATGCCCGTCCGCACCATCGAGTAGATCTGGATCGGGAGCGTGGTGGCGCCGACGCCGGCAACGAACGACGTGATCACGTAGTCGTCGATGGAGAGCGAGAACACGAGCAGCGCGGCCGCCAGCACGCCCGGCGCGATCTGCGGCAGGGTCACGAGCCAGAACGTCTGCCAGGGCGTGGCGCCCAGGTCCATGGCGGCCTCCTCGAGGCTCCGGTCGAAGCCGGCGAGGCGCGCCTTCACGACCACGACCGCGTAGGAGACCGAGAAGGCGACGTGAGCGAGGATCACGGTGAGGAAGCCGAGGCGCAGGCCGAGGGCCGCGAACAGCAGGACGAGGGACGAGGCCAGCACGATCTCCGGCACGACGATGGGCAGGGTGATGAGGCCGTCCAGGGCGGCCTCGCGCTTGAAGCGGTGGCGGAAGAAGGCGAGCGCCGCGGCGGTCCCCAGCACCGTGCACGCGACGGTCGTGGCCAGCGCGACCAGCAGGCTGTTCCGCAGCGCGGCCAGGATCTGCGGGTTCTGGACCAGCTTTGCGTACCAGTCGAGGGTGAAGCCCTCCCAGCGAGCCGTGAGCCGGCCGCTGTTGAAGGAGAACACCACCAGCACGAGGATCGGCGCGTACAGGAAGACGTAGGCCAGCGCGCTGAACGCGCTGAGCCAGGGCGTGCGCGCCCTTTCGTTCATCGGCCCACCTGGGCGGCGCGCATCGGCTTGCGGAAGAGGAACAGGAGCAGGAGGACCAGCAGCGAAAGCAGGAACGAGAGCGCCGCGCCGAACGGCATGTCCCGGGCGATCGCGAACTGGCTCTGGATCAGGTTGCCGACGTAGACGGTGCGCGCGCCGCCCAGGAGATCCGGGGCCAGGAACGCGCCCAGGGAGGGGATGAACACCAGAACCGAGCCCGCGACGATCCCGGGCAGCGTCAGCGGCACGGTGACCCGCCACAGCGTCTCGCGGGGGCGCGCACCCAGGTCGGCGGCGGCCTCGAGCAGCGAGCGGTCGAGCTTTTCGAGGGACGCGTAGAGCGGCAGGATCATGAAGGGCAGCTCGCCGTAGAGCTGGCCGAGCATGACCGCGAAGTCGTTGTAGAGCAGGCCGAGCCGCGGCAGGCCGACGGCCTCGAGGCTCAGGTTCAGGAGCCCCTCGGAGCGCAGCACGAAGATCCACGCGTACATCCGCACCAGGAAGCTGGTCCAGAACGGCAGGATCACCAGCACCAGCAACGCGCTGCGGAAGCGCACGGGCGCGCGCACGGCGATCCAGTAGGCGACCGGGTAGCCGACGAGCAGGCTCAGCGCCGTGGTCGCGAAGGCGAGCCACAGGCTGCGAGCGAGGATCTTGAGGTACAGCGGCTCGAGGGCCCGCGCGTAGTTGAGGAGTCCCCAGTCGTGGACGATCCCGCCGTAGGCCGAGCGACGGCCGAGCGAGGCTTCGAACATCAGCACCTGCGGCAGGGCGAACAGGAGCAGGAGCGCGATCGCGCAGGGCAACAGCAGGAGCAGCCCCTGGCGGCGGGTCTTCACGGGCCTAGGCCGGGCTCTCCGCAAGCCGGAGGATCGCGTCCGGCGGAAAGACCAGGCGCACGGCGTCGCCGCGCTTGCGCGCCTGCGCGGTGGCGGCGCCCTCCGAGACCGTGACGGTCTCTCCGCCCAGCCGGATGCGCCAGTCGGTCGTGTCGCCCAGGTAGATCTCGTCGTCGATCACCCCCGGCAGCGCTGCAGCGGCGTCGGGGCCGGCGTCGGCGATCGCGATCCGCTCGGGACGGATGCCGACGAGGGCGCTCGCGCCGGGGCTGAAGCCGCCGTCGTCCGTCGCGCGCACGACGAGGCCGCCCTTCGTGCGCAGCGAGGCCAGCCCGCCGGCCACTTCGACCACCTCTGCCTCGAGCAGGTTCTTGACCGCGAGGAAGTCGGCAACGAAGCGGGTGCGGGGACGCTCGTAGAGCTCCTCGGGCGTCGCGACCTGCTCGATGCGCCCCTCGTTCATCACCGCGATGCGGTCGCTCATCACGAGCGCCTCGTCCTGGTCGTGGGTGACGAAGACGAACGTGGTCTTGAGCCGCTCCTGCAGGTTCTTGACCTCGACCTGCATCTCCTTGCGCAGCTTCAGGTCGAGGGCGGCCATGGGTTCGTCGAGCAACAGCACGTCGGGCTCCAGCACCATGGCGCGCGCCAGCGCGACCCGCTGCTTCTGCCCGCCCGAGAGCTGGTCGATGCGGCGCTCGCCCAGGCCCGTGAGCCGCACCATCTCCAGCGCCTTCGCGACGCGCCCCGGGATCTCCGTCGGCGGACAGGCGCCGCGGCGCAGGCCGAACGCGACGTTGCCCGCGACGCTCAGGTGGGGGAACAACGCGTAGTGCTGGAACACGGTGTTCACCGGGCGCTCGTAGCTCGGCATCCCGGCCATGTCCTGGCCGGAGATGAGCAGACGGCCCGCATCGGGCTCCTCGAAGCCGGCGAGCAGCCGCAAGAGCGTCGTCTTGCCGCAGCCTGACGGGCCCAGGAGCGTCACGAACTCGCCCGGGTCCACGGAGAGCGTGACCTCGCGGACCGCCGGAACGCCGCCGAAGGCCTTCGAGACCGCCTCGATCCGGACCGCTCCCCGCATGTCGCCGATGGGCGCGGATTCTACCGCACGGTCACGCCTCCGGATTCCCCGCGATCAACCCCTCGACAGTCAGCATGCGCGGGCCGTTCGCGTCGCACATGGCGTAACGCACGCGCTTGCCCTGCTCGCCGGCCCAGCCGCGCTCGTCCGCGGACTCGGCGTAGAGCGCAACGCCCGCATGCTCGCCCTTCGCGTTCACGACGTAGAAGCTCACGTTGAAGGTCGGGTCGCCGTTGGGCTTGCGCAGGCGCTTCTCCACGGTGTTGGCGCGGATCCGCCGGAGCGCCTCCATGCCGGCGTCCTTCGGGTGGCGACCGCGGCGCATCTCGTCCACGATCAGGAAGGACGAGAGGCCGTAGAGGTTCGCCTCGCCGCGCCCGGTGGAGCCGGCGGCGCCGACGGCGCCGTCCACGTAGAGGCCCGCCCCCAGGATCGGCGAGTCCCCCACCCGGCCCGGGATCTTCCACGCGAGGCCGCTCGTGGTCGTGACCCCGGCCACGACGCCGGCGGGCGACACGCCGTCGCAGTTGATCGTGCCGGTGACGTGCCGGGAGCAAAGGAAGCCCTCTGCGACCAGCTCCTCGAGCACGCGCCGGCCCTCCGAGACACGCTTGTCGGGATCGAGCCAGTGCTCCGGATCGGTGCGGCGCTTCCATTCGAGCCAGGCCTTGCGTGAGCGCTCGGTGTTGAGGTCTGCCTCGACGGCGAAGCCCATGTTGCGCGCGAAGTCCTGCGCGCCCTTCCCGACGAGGAGGTGATGGTCCGTCTGCTGCGCGACGGCGTGCGCCACTGCGGAGGGCGTGCGCACGCCCTCGAGGGCCGCGACACCGCCGGCGCGCTTCGTGCCCCCGTGCATGCAGCAGGAGTCGAGCTGCACGACCCCGTCGGCGTTCGGCAGGCCCCCGTAGCCCACCGAGGTGTCCTCGGGATCCAACTCGACGATGTTGACTCCGGCCACCAGGGCCTCGAGCACGTCCCTGCCCTCGGTCATCAGGCGGAAGGCGCGCTCGACGCAGGTCTCGGTGCCGCCGTTCTTGTAGAAGAACCCGTTCGGCGAGGAGATCACGACCGGCTCGAAGGTCCTGCGCACCGCCGGCGCCTGTCCCAGCGCCTTCGGCGACGCGGCGAGCGCCGCGCCTGCCCCGATGAAATGGCGTCGTGTCACCTTGCCCATGTGGCCTCCTCCTCGATCGGTCGGCGAAGGCTAGCACGCGCCGGCTGCCCTACAATGCCCGGCCATGCTCCACCTCCTGCTCGCGCTCTCCCCCCTGGTCGGGGACCCCGTCGACGAGTACGTCCGCGGCGTCATGGGCAGGAAGAAGATCCCCGGCGTCTCGATCGCGATCGTCAGGGACGGCCAGCCCTCGCGAGCGCAGGGCTACGGCTTCGCGAACGTCGAGCTGGACGTGCCGGCGAGCGCCGACACGGTCTACCAGTCGGGCTCGCTCGGCAAGCAGTTCACGGCGGCCGGCATCCTGCTGCTCGCCGAGGACGGCAAGCTCTCCCTGGAGGATCGGCTCTCGAAGCACTTTCCGGGCGGACCGGCGCCGTGGCACCGCATCACGCTCCGCCACCTCCTGACCCACACCTCGGGCATCAAGGACTACGAGGGCGAAGCGGACCTCGACATGCGCCGCGACTACAGCGAGGAGGAGCTGCTCGACGTGATGATGAAGCTCCCGCTCCAGTTCGAGCCGGGGACGCAGTGGAGCTACAGCAACTCGGGCTACCTGGTCCTCGGCCTCCTGACGTCGAAGCTGGCCGGCAAGCACTGGAGCGAGTTCCAGCGGGAGCGGATCTTCGGCGCGCTGGGCATGGCCACGACGCGGGTCATCAGCGAGAAGGACATCGTCAAGAACCGCGCTGCGGGCTACGTCCTCGACGAGAAGGGCGATCTCAAGAACCAGGAGTGGGTGGCGCCCTCCCTCAACACGCTGGCCGACGGATCGCTCTACTTCACTGTCAAGGACCTGGCGGCGTGGGACCAGGCCCTTCGCGAGCGCCGGTTCCTGAAGCCGGCGAGCTTCGGCCTTTGGTGGACGCCTGTGGCGCTCTCCGGAGGCGCGACGTACGGCTACGGCTTCGGCTGGGACGTCGCGGAGCAGCGCGGCCAACGGCTCATCGAGCACGGCGGCTCGTGGCAGGGCTTCCGCGCGGCGATCGCGCGCTACGTGGACCAGGGCCTGACGGTGGCGGTGCTGGCCAACCTGGCGCAAGCCGAGCCGGAGACGATGGCCCACGAGATCGCGGGGCTGCTCGAGCCGGCGCTGAAGCTCCCCGACGCGGCGGCGGCGCCGAGCGACCCCGAGCCGGCGCGGGCCGCGAGGCTCCGGCGCGTGCTCCAGGGCTGGGCCGATTCAGAGGCCTTGCCCGACATGGGCAGGGGCCTGCGCACCACGCAGTCGGGCAGCGCCCGCGAGGCGGGCCAGCGCCGTCGGACCGGCGAGCGGCTCGCCGCCCTCACGGCCTTCCGCTACCTGGGAGCGGACGACCTCGCCGGGAAGCCGCTCGCCTGGCGCGGCGAGGAGGTGACGCGCATCGTCCACTACGCCCTCGAGACCAAGGACGCGCGCCACGCCTACCGCTTCTACCTGACGCGGGACGGCCGCGTGGCGGACTTCGGCAGCGAGGAGCGCTAGCACCTCGGGCGCGCCAGCCCGGGCACGACCTGCGCGTCCCTGAGCTTCAGCAGCTCGGCCGGCGCGAGCTTGAGCTTCGTGCTGCGGCCGCCGCCGCCGAGGATGACGGTCGGGCGGCCCATCACCGCCTCGTCGACGAACACGGGGAGCCCCTCGGGCAGGCCGAAGGGCGTGACGCCGCCCACCAGCATCCCGGTGAGCGCCACGGTCTCCTCGGCGTTCGCGAAGGAGAGCCGCTTCTCGCCCAGGAGCTCGCGCACCTTGTGGTTGACGTCGAGGAGCGTCGTCGCGAGGGCGACGCAGGCGGCATAGCGCCGCGGCTCCCTCTTCGAGGCCACCAGGATCGTGTTGGCCGAGTCCTCGGGTGCGATCCCGTAGCGCGCGCAGAACACGGCGGTGTCGGCCGCGGCCGGGTCGCAGGGCATCACCTCGTGAACGACGCCGAGGCGCGCCAGGGCGGCCTCCACCAGGGTCCTGGGATCGGGCACGCTAGTCCGTCAGCTCCTCCAGCGTGTCCTCGAGCTTCTCGAGCACCTCGTCGACGAGAGCGCGCGGGATGTTGAGGGCCGGCTCGACGCGCAGCGTCTTGGCGTTGAGCAGCGTCCCGGCGACGAGCACGCCGCGCTTGAAGAGCCCCGACGCCACCGCGTACCCGAACTCGGTGTCCACGAACTCGAGCCCGATCAGGAGCCCGAGACCCCGGACTTCCTGGAAGTGGTCCGCGAAGCGCCTCTGCAGCCCGCGCAGCTCGGCCAGCAGGTAGGTGCCGGTCGCCTCCGCCTGCCCGGGCAGGTCCTCCTCGAGCGTCACCGTCACCGCCGCGATCCCGGCGGCGCAGGCCAGCGGGTTCCCGCCGAAGGTGGAGGAGTGGATGAACGGGTTGGGCTCGAGGACCTTCCAGATGTCGGGGGTCGACATGAACGCCGAGAGCGGCATCACTCCGCCGCCCAGGGCCTTTCCGAGGCACATGATGTCGGGCTGCACGTCCCAGTGCTCCACGGCGAAGAACCGGCCGGTGCGGCCCATCCCGGTCTGGACCTCGTCGGCGATCAGCAGGATGCCGTGCCGCGTGCAGATCTCGCGCAGCCGCGGCCAGTAGTCGGCCGGCGGGACGATGGCGCCGGCCTCGCCCTGCACCGGCTCCACGACGATCCCTGCGATGCCGTGACCGACCGCCTCGGCCTTCCGGAGCTCGTTCTCCACGGCCTCGGCGTCGCCGAACGGCACGAAGAACACGTCCTCGAGCATCGGCTCGAAGGGCTTGCGGTACTCGCCCTTGCCCATCAGCGAGAGCGAGCCATAGCTCTTGCCGTGGAAGCCGCGGATCGCGGAGATGAAGCCGGGCTTGCCGGTGAAGAGCCGCGCCAGCTTCATGGCGCCCTCGATGGCGTCGGTGCCGTTGCTGATGAAGAAGCTCTCCTGGAGAGTGCCCGGGGCCAGCTCACCGAGCAGCTCGGCGAGTGCGCCCCGCAGCGGGTCGAGGAGCTCCTGCGAGCTGAGCGGCATGCGCTCGAGCTGCGACTTGACCGCGCGGACGATCTTCGGGTGGTTGATGCCGGCCGAGTAGATGCCGTAGCCGCCGAGGCAGTCGATGAACTTGCGGCCCGTGATGTCCTGGAAGTACGAGCCCTGGCCCGTCCACTCGATGGCCGCGAACTCGCCTCCCTCGGTGACGGACTTGCGGTACTCGAGGTAGCCGCGGTTGTAGTAGAAGCGGAAGTTGTCGAGGGTGTCGGTGACGATCTTGCGCCGCTTGTAGTCGTTGAGCTTGTGGGCGTTGATGATCGTCAGCCAGCGGCGCCCCTCCTCGATGATCTTCCTCTTGGAGAAACCGGTGCGCGGGGCGGGCGCCGGGGGCGGCGGCGCGGGCGGCGCGGCCTTGCGACGACGCGCCTTGCTCCCGTTCTTGGGCTTCATCTGGACGACGACGGCCTTGGCCATGGCGGACTCCGGAAGTAGGGACCGAGGGCTTCGGGCTCGGCCTGATCTCTAGGTGGAGGGATTCGGGAGGTGTTCCGGAGGGACCTAGGTGTCGCCGAAGACCCGCTTCGGCGCGTTCGTCCGAAGCAGGCGCGGCCCTGTCAAGCGTCCACGACGGCGGCGGGACAGGAGCTTCGACGGGCTCATCGGCGCACCCCTTTTCGGCAGCGGGATGGTAACGCGGGGCACGCAACATGGTCAAGGCGTCCGGCAACGGCCTATCGCCAGTATGCCTTTTAAGTCAGAGAGTTACGCTCCGTTCGGGAAGCGCTCACCGGCCTTCCGCAACTCGCCTTCCATGCGGTTCATCCACAGCAGTCGATACATCCTGAAGTCGCCGCGGAGGGACCAGAGCGGGTACGTGAAGGTGGCCGGCCGGTTCCTCTCGAAGAAGAAGTGCCCGATCCACGCGAAGCCGTAGCCGGCGAAGGGGGCGGCGAGGAGGAAGAGCGGATCGCGAAGGGCGGCGAGGACCAGGCAGGCGAGCACGAGGTTGGTGCCGAGGAAGTGCAGGGCCCGGTTCACGGGGTGGCGGTGCTGCGCGACGTAGAAGGGCCAGAACTCCTCGTAGGTTCCGAAACGTCCGGCCATCGCCCACCCCGCTGCGAATTACTATACGCCCCGTGCCCGCCCTCGAGCTTCTCTCCGCCCTCGGTCACGAGGAGGTGATCCTCGTCCGTGACGAGTCGGCCGGGCTCCGCGCCGTGATCGCGATCCACGACACGACCCTGGGCCCCGCGGCGGGAGGCACTCGGATGCAGCCCTACCCCTCGATCGACGGCGCCCTCGTCGACGCGCTGCGCCTGTCGAAGGCGATGACCGCGAAGGCGGCGATGGCAGGCGTCGAGCGCGGCGGAGGCAAGGCCGTGATCGTCGGCGACCCGTCCCGAGACAAGAGCCGCGCCCTGCTCCAGGCCTTCGCGCGGGTGGTGGAGAGGCTGGGCGGTCGCTTCCACACCGGGCCCGACGTGGGCATCGACGGCCGCGACGCGGCCGTGATGGCGCGACACACGCGGCACGTCTCATTCACCGCCGAGGGGGCGAGCGTCACCGTGGCCGACCTGACGGCCCTGGGCGTCCTGGAGGCGATGCGCAGCGTGGCGCGCCGCCTCGGCGGCGAGCTGCGCGGCCTGCGCGTCGCGCTCCAGGGCCTGGGGCAGGTGGGCCTGCGCCTCGCGCGCCTCCTCGCCGGCGAAGGCGTCCGGCTCACCGTGTGCGACGTGGACGCGAGGCGCGCCGAGCGGGCCACGGCCGAGCTGGACGCCTCCCGCGTCGCTCCCGACGAGATCTACGACGTCGAGGCGGATGTCTTCTCGCCGAACGCCCTGGGCGGCGTCCTGAGCGACGCCACGCTGCCGCGCCTCCGCGTGCAGGCGGTGTGCGGCGCGGCCAACGAGCAGCTCGAGGAACCGCGCCACGGCGACGAGCTCCACCGCCGCGGCATCCTCTACGCGCCCGACTACGTGGTGAACGCCGGCGGCCTGCTGAGCCTCCTCTTCGAGCTGGGCGAGGTGGACGAGGAGGGGATCGTGCGCCGCGTAACAGGCATTGGTGAGCGCGTGAGCGAGCTCCTGGAGCGGGCCGTACAGGAGGCGGCGCCGCCCTTCCGCGTGGCCGACGGCATCGTCGAGGAGCGGCTGCGCGAGGCCAGGGCGGCGCACGGGAGGCCGTGATGAAGGCTCGCATCGCCGGAGCCGAGATCGCCTACGACGTCCAGGGACAGGGCCCGCCGCTGCTGTTCCTGCACGCCTTCCCGCTGGGCCTGTTCATGTGGGACGCAGCGGCGGCGGAGCTGGCCCGCGACCACACCGTGGTGCGCTTCGACGCCCGGGGCTTCGGCGGCTCGCCGCCCGGCGACGGCCCCTTGAGCATGGAGCGCATCGCCGACGACGGCGTCGCGCTCCTGGACCATCTGGGCCTCGGCCAGGCCGTCGTCGCCGGCTGCTCGATGGGAGGGTACGCGGCATTCGCGCTGGTGCGGCGGAATCCCGGGCGCCTCCGGGGCCTCGTCCTCATCGACACGCGGGCGGAGCCGGACACGCCCGAAGGCCGCTCGAATCGTGCGCTGCTCGCCGAGAAGGTCCTGAAGGAGGGCTCCTCCGCGGCGGCCGAGAGCTTCCTGCCGCGACTGCTCGGCGAGACGACCAGGCGCGACGCGCCCGATCTCGTGGCGGCCCTGGACGCCCGGATCCGGGCGAACCCGCCCCGGGGCATCGCCAATGCGCTCCTGGGCCTCGGCGCGCGCGCCGACTCGAGGCCGACGCTCCACGAGATCGGGGTGCCGACGCTCGTCGTGGGCGGCGCCGAGGACACCTTCACGCCGCCCGCCGACATCGAGGCGCTGGCCCGCGGCATCGCCGGCGCACGCCACGTCATCCTGCCCCGGAGCGGCCACCTGCCGAGCGTGGAGGCGCCCGAGGCGCTGAACCGCGCGCTCCGCGACTTTCTCGGCGGGCCGGCGTGAGACGGCTCGCGCTCCTCGCGGCGCTCCTGGCGTGGCCCGCCCCGGGCGGCGCCGAGCTTCGGCCGGGCGCCCTCAAGAACAAGAGCGTGGTCCTCGTATCGATCGACACGCTGCGAGCGGATCACCTGGGCGCGTACGGCTACCCGCGGCCGACGAGCCCCAACCTCGACGCCCTGGCCGCGGAATCGGTGGTCTTCGAGCGCTGCAACAGCCACTCGCCGAAGACGGCGTCGTCCCACATGAGCCTCATGACCGGCGTGCTGCCCGCAGCCCACGGCGTGCTCAACTGGGGCGAGACCCCGCTCCTGAGCAGGCCCGAGGCGCTGCCCACGCTGGCGTCGCTCCTGAAGCGAGCCGGCTATCGCACGGCGGCCTACACGTCCGGCGGCAACGTGGCGGCCGAGCTCGGGTTCGATCACGGCTTCGACGCCTACGTGGACGCCAAGGATGCGAGCCTGTCCCTGGCGCGCCTCGCCCTCGAGGACCTCGCGCGGGAGCGACGGCCGTTCTTCCTCTTCGTCCACACCTACGCCGTCCACGACCCTTACACCCCGCCCGAGGAGCACGCGCGGCTGTTCGTCGCGCCCGGTTATGCCGGGCGCATCGTCGCATCGCGGGAGAGGCTGGGGGTCGAGGACGACTGGTGGGCGCAGCACCGCGCCTATTGGGCGCGCGTCGGCTCGAACGACCCGGCGGATCGGCGGCACCTCGTGGACCTGTACGACGGAGCCATCCGCGCGATGGACGCCGAGCTCGGCCTGCTCCTCGGCCGCATGCGCGCCCTGGTCGGCGACGACGCGCTGCTGGTCGTGCTCTCCGACCACGGCGAGGAGTTCCAGGAGCACGGCCAGTGGACCCACAACTCCGTCTACGACGAGGTGCTCCACGTACCCCTCTTCCTCCGCTTCCCCGGCGGCCGGGACGCGCGACGCGTGAGCGACGTCGTGCGCCTCTCGGACGTGATGCCCACGCTCCTGGACCTCGTCGGCGTGAGCACGCCCGAGCACGTCCAGGGCGCCTCGCTCCTCGGCGTCCTCGAAGGCGCTGACCGGCAGCCGCGGCAGGTCCTCGCCGAGTGGGCCGCGCAGGGCCTCACCGCCCTGCGCCTGCGCGACCTCAAGTACGTGAGCCGGCCCAAGGGCGAGGAGCTCTACGACCTCCTCCAGGATCCCGGGGAGACGCGCAACCTCCTGCCCACCGAAAAGGAGCGCGCCTACGCGCTCCGCCTCGTCGCCGAGCGCGTCGCCGAGGCGAGCTTCGCCTTGAAGGAGCGGCTCGGCAAGGGAGGAACGCCGCGTCTCGACCCCGAGACGCGGCGCCAGCTCGAGGCGCTGGGCTACGTCGGCCCCTAGACGAGCAGGAACACCGCGGCGGCGAGCGCCGTGGGCAGAGCAGCGCCGAGCAGCAGCCCGATGGGCGCGACGCCGTCGTCGAAGTGCGGTCCGAGGATCGCCTGTCCGGCGGGGTTCGGCGCGTTCGCGATCACGGTCAAGCCGCCCCCGGTGACCGCTCCCGCCACCACCGCCAGCTTCATGCCCTCGGAGAAGTCCGGGACCAGGGTCGCGAGGTAGGTGATGAGCGCGTTGTCGTTGAACGCGGTGAGGACGAGCGCGCCGGCGAACAGCGGCACCTGGCTCAGGCTGGCCAGCACGGGAGCGATCCACCAGCCCTGCAGGCCACCGTGGATGACGAGCCCCGCCAGGAAGAACCCGACGAGCAGGGGCGACTTGAGGTCGAGGGCGCTCTGGTGCGGAGCCGTGGCCTTGGCGAACCCCAGGAAGAAGAGGAACCCGCCCACGAACAGCGCGGGGTAGTGGGCATTGACCACGGTCCACGCCATGAAGGCCACGTGGACCGCCACGACCCACCGCGGCGCGCTGGCCGTCGGGGGCTGGAGGCCGTCGGCCACGTCCGGGGGGCGCAGGGACAGGAGCTCGCGCCGGAAGAAGACGAAGTAGACGAGGTTCGTAGCGAGGATGGCCAGGACCGCCCGCCAGCCGAAGTGCGTCAGCATGAAGGGCGTCGTCCACTGCCACGGCCGGGCCACCATCAGGACCGGCGGGGCGGCGAAGTGCGTGAGCGTGCCGCCCACGGACACGTTGACGAACAACGCCCCGAGCGTGGCGTAGGCGAGGCGCCGGGACGGGCGCAGCACGTAGAACTGCCGCGAGAGCAGGAGCGCCGAGATCGTCATCGCCGCCGGCTCGGTCACGAGGGATCCGAGCAGCGGACCGAGCGTGAGCACCGAGAGCCAGAGCGCCCATGGCCTGCCGCCGAGGAGCGCCGCCACGCGGCGCAGGGCGTCCTCGGCCAGCGCGATCACCGGCTGGGTCGAGGCCAGGGCCATGATCACGACGACGAAGAGGGGCTCGGTGTAGTTGACCGTGTGCCCGAGGTAGTCGCGCGCCACGGGCCAGCCGTGGGAGAGGGCGATCGCCCCCATCAGCGCGACCGCCCAGAGCCCGAACACCACCTCCACCTCGCCGAGGAAGTGCAGCAGCTCCGCCCGCACGCTCGGCGTCTCCGGCCTGCCCGCGGCGCGCTCGCGCCGGGCGTGCCGCTCCTGGACGTGGTGGGCCGCCACCCGGAACCGATACACGGCGAATGTGTGCAGGATCGCCAGGAAGAAGATGCCCGTGGCGACTGCGTTCAGCGGCTCGGCTGCGACCCGCGAACGCAGGATTGCGACGAGGTCCCCTCCGGCGGCGTAGCTCTCGAGCGGCGGCGGAAAGCCCGCAGCGGGCGGAGGCGTCACGGCTGGGCCTCGCGCGCGCGGCGCGTCTCGAGGACGAACGCGGCCAGGGTGACGGCGCCGAGGACCAGCACGAACGCCTGCAACGCCAGGCGCGGGTCCGGC
>DASSJI010000058.1:0-31913 GCA_035691285.1 Vicinamibacteria bacterium
GTACCTGGGCGGCTCCGTGGGTCAGCCCGGCGCCGAGGCCGTGGCGGCCCTGCTCATGGTCGGGACGATCGCCGGCATCCTGCTCGCTACCGTCCTGAACAACAGCGGCGGCGCCTGGGACAACGCCAAGAAGTACATCGAATCCGGAGCGTTCGTGGTGGATGGCGTCGTGGTCGGCAAGAAGTCCGACCCCCACAAGGCCGCGGTCGTGGGGGACACCGTGGGCGACCCCTTCAAGGACACGGCCGGCCCCTCGCTCCACGTCCTGATCAAGCTCTTGTCGACGATCACGCTGGTCCTGGCGCCCTTGTTCATCCTCTAGGATGCTGTGGCTCGTCCTCGCCGCCTCGAGCGCGATCGCGCCCGAGCGTGCGATTTCGCTCTTCAACGGCCGGGACCTGTCGGGCTGGGAGGCCGACGTTCCCGCCAGGGACGAGGATCCGAAGGCGCCGGACAGCTTCGTCGTCAGAGGCGGCCTCCTGGTGAGCCTGGGGAAGCCCGAAGGCCACCTCGTCACGCGGGACGCCTTTCGTGACTACCGGCTCGTGGTCGAGTACCGGTTCCCGGGGAAAGCAGGCAACTGCGGCGTCCTCGTCCATGCCTCGCGCCCGCGCGCCTTGTACGGGATGTTCCCGCAATCCATCGAGGTGCAGATGCAGAGCGGGGACGCCGGCGACTTCTGGTGCATCCGGGAGGACGTCCTGGTACCGGACATGGAGAGGCGGCGACCGCGCAAGGCCGGCCAGAAGTGGGGCGGCAGCGAGGGCGACGCGCGTCGCATCCTGAACCTCACCGACGGCTCCGAGAAGCCGCTGGGCGAATGGAACACACTGGTGATCGAGGCGCGCGGCCGCGGGCTCAAGGTCTGGGTGAACGGGGACCTGGTCAACGAGGGCGAAGGCGCCACCGCCGACCGCGGGAAGATCGCGATCCAGGCGGAAGGCACCGAGGTGGAATTCCGGAGGGTAGAGGTCGGGCCGCTGTCGAAGTAGGTCGCGGCGGCGGGCAGCGCGCACCTCGGGCTGCCCCCGTGCCCGTGCGCGGCGGCCTCCGTTTCGCGTTGTGCGATCGAACGCCTAGAATTGGGGCTTCGTTTCCGCGGCGAGGAGGCTGCTTGGAGCTGGTCGAGAAGCTGCTCTGGCTGCTGAAGCCCGAGGGCATTCAGTGGCTGATCCAGACGGGAGGGCTCCCGGCGATCTGCCTGATCGTATTCGCCGAGACCGGATTCTTCGCCCTGCTCCCCGGCGACTCGCTCCTCGTGCTCTGCGGCATCTTCGCCGCCACGCTGGGCGCCGACGGGCGCCCGCTGCTGTCCCTGCCCGCGCTGCTCACCGTAGTGCCCCTGTGCGGCGTGGCGGGCGACCAGGTCGGGTACTGGATCGGGACGTGGTTCGGCAAGGCGCTCTACGGCTGGCGGGACTTCAGCGTCCTCGGGATCCCGATCTTCAAGCAGGCCTACCTGCGGAAGACCGAGCAGTTCTACGAGAAGTGGGGGACGTTCTTCATCGTCGCCGGGCGCTGGGTGCCCATCGTGCGGACCTTCGCCCCTATCGTGGCCGGCATCATCCGGATGCCGTTCCGGACCTTCATCACGTACAACGTCCTCGGGGCCTTCACCTGGGTCTGGAGCATGGTCCTCGCGGGCTACTTCCTGCCGCCGCTGCTCCAGCAGGTCGTCCCCGGCTTCGACCTGGCTCGCAACATCGACAAGATCGCCCTCGTCGTCGTGCTCCTGTCGGTGCTCCCGATCGCGTGGACGGTGCACAAGGAGCGCCGCGACGCGGCCGCGGCGGCGGCGAGCCCCGCGCCCTGAGGTCGTTCCGCCAAGGAGGCTGCTCGTGAGCGTCGTTTCGGTCTCGGACTACGCGTGGCTCCTCGGCGTCCTTGGCCTGGTGGCCGCCTTCGCCATCTACAGGATCGTGGTCTCACGACCCGCCGGCAACGAGGCGATGACGGCCCTCGCCGAGCAGATACACGACGGCGCCATGGCGTTCCTGAGGGCGGAATACGCGATCCTGCTCCCGTTCATCGTGGTCGTGGCCGGGCTCCTGGGCTGGGCCGTCGACCCCCGCACGTCGGTCGCCTTCGTCTTCGGCGCCACGTGCTCGATCGCCGCGGGCTTCTTCGGAATGAAGGCGGCGACGCGGGCCAACGTGCGCACGAGCGAGGCGGCCCGCAGCAGCGGGCAGGCGCCCGCCCTGCGCGTGGCGTTCCTGGGCGGCTCGGTCATGGGCCTCTCGGTGGCCGCGCTCGGCCTGCTCGGCATCGGACTCGTCACGCAGGTCTTCGCGCGCGGCCTCGTCGACGATTCCGCCTTCAAGACGTTCTCGGAGATCATCTCGGGCTTCGCGATGGGCGCGAGCTCCATCGCCCTGTTCGCGCGCGTCGGCGGAGGGATCTACACGAAGGCCGCCGACGTCGGCGCCGACCTCGTGGGCAAGGTCGAGGCGGGGATTCCGGAGGACGACCCGCGCAACCCTGCCACGATCGCCGACAACGTGGGCGACAACGTGGGCGACGTGGCCGGCATGGGCGCCGACATCTTCGAGAGCTACGTGGGCGCGGTCGTGGCGACGATCGCGATCGCCGCCACGGCGCCGGCGTTCGCGGGGCATCGGGTCGAGGCGATGGCGCTGCCGGTGCTGTACGTCATGATCGGCCTGGTGACGTCCCTGGTCGGCATCGCCTCGATGCGGATCTTCGAGGGCGGAAACATCGCCGGCGCCCTGCGCTACACGACCTTCGTAGCCGCTGGGCTGTTCTTCCTCGGGGCCTGGTTCGCGACCGCCGCCGTCGACGTGTTCGGCCCGGGAGCCGAATACGGCCGGATGGGGCCGTTCTGGGCGGTCGCCATCGGGGCCGTGGCGGGCATCCTCGTCGGCCTGGTCACGGAGTACTACACGTCGGGGCCGCCGGTTCAGCGCGTCGCCCGGTCCTGCGAGACCGGCGCAGCGACCAACATCATCTCGGGCCTCGCCGTGGGCATGGAGTCGACCGCGATCCCGATGGTCTTGCTCTGCGTCGGGATCTATGCCTCATACCAGGTGGCGGGCCTCTACGGGATCAGCATCGCCGCCGTGGGGATGCTGGCGACGGTGGGCGTGACGATGTCGGTGGACGCCTATGGGCCGATCGCCGACAACGCCGGCGGCATCAGCGAGATGAGCCGGCTGGGCCCCGAGGTGCGGAAGATCACGGACGGCCTCGATGCGGTCGGCAACACGACCGCGGCGATCGGGAAGGGCTTCGCGATCGGATCGGCCGCGCTCACGGCCCTCGCGCTGTTCAGCGCCTACAGCACCGCCGTGGGGCTCCGGACCATCGACCTCACCCAGCCGGCCGTCGTCGTCGGCCTCTTCCTGGGCGGGATCCTGCCCCTGCTGATCTCGGCGATGGCCATGACCGCCGTGGGCAAGGCTGCCCAGCGCATGGTCGACGAGGTGCGGCGGCAGTTCCGCGAGATCGAGGGGCTGATGGAGGGCACCGCGAAGCCCGACAGCGCCCGCTGCGTCGAGATCTCCACGAAAGGCGCGCTGCGCGAGATGGTCGTGCCGGGGCTCACGGCGGTGAGCGCGCCCGTCGTGATCGGAGCCTGGAACGTCGAGGCGCTGGGCGGCCTGCTGGCCGGCGCGACCCTGACCGGCGTGCTGATGGCGCTGTTCATGGCGAATGCCGGGGGCGTCTGGGACAACGCGAAGAAGCACATCGAGGGCGGCGCCTTCGGAGGCAAGGGAAGCGCTCCCCACAAGGCCGCAGTGGTGGGCGACACAGTGGGCGATCCCTTCAAGGACACGTCCGGGCCGTCGCTCAACATCCTCATCAAGCTGATGAGCGTCGTGTCGCTCGTGCTGGCGCCCTGGTTTGCCGCCCTCCACGGCTAGCCCCGCGCGGCTCAATGGTGCGGCGGCCGGGGCGCTCGCGGCCCTGATGGCCCAGAGCATGGGCCTCTACAGCGCGTTCTCCTATTGGGGCGATCCGGCGTGGTTCGTCCCGGCCGGTGCCGCCATCGGCGCGCTGGCGTGGCCCACGCGGCTCAGGCGCCTCGTGGCCTGCGGGGCTCTCGCCATGGCGGCGCTGTGGCTGGTCGTGGCCTTCACTCCGCTGACGGGGCGGCTGGTCGCCGGCACGATCCGGCGGGACGCCCTGCGCGCCGGCGACGCCATAGTCGTTCTGGCCTCTGACGTCCAGGACGACGGCGAGCCCAACGACGTCGAGATGCAGCGGCTCGTCCGCGGTGTCGAGCTGCTCGCGGAAGGTAGCGCGCCCCGCCTGCTTGTGACCGAGCTGCCGGCGCCGATCCGGCCGCGGCTGCCCGCGGCACGGGAGCTCATCAGGCGGCTCCGCGTCGAAGGCGAGCTGCTGGCCACCGACGTGGTGCGCAACACATACGACGAGGCCGTCGTGACCGCCGCCCTCTTCCGGCGCCGGGGCTGGCGCACCGTGCTGCTCGTGACCTCGCCGACGCACTCACGCCGCGCCGCGGCCGTGTTCGACGCCCAGGGGCTCGACGTCGTCTCGGTGCCTTCGTTCGAGACCCGCTACGACCTCGAGGACCTGTCCCTGCCTGTCGACCGGCTGGAGGCCTTCTCCGCCGTGGTCCACGAGCGGATCGGGCTCTGGGTCTACGGGCGGCGCGGCTGGCTCGACGGCGTTACTTCCCGGTGAACGCCGCCTTGAGCGAGGTTTCGCCCCACAGGAGCTCGATCTCGCCCTTGTCCTTCTGGCCGCGCAGCTCGATCGTGAAGGTCTCGACCGTTTCCTTGGCCTTGCCCACGACGAACGGCACGTCGGCGACCTTGGTCTCGTCCTCTTTCAGGACGTTGAGCGTCCAGGCGCCCTTGCCGTCGGGGGTCGCCTTGAGCACGTAGGTCCCCTTCGGGACCGCGGCGGAACCGAAGCTGAGGTCGGCCTCGGTCGTCAGCTTCGTGGCCGCATCGGCTCCCATCCGCCAAGCCTCGCCGGGCGTCGCGCGGCCCAGCATGTCGCGGCCGGCCAGGCTCGGTCGGCCGTACTCGATCGAGACGCTCTTGCCGGCGACGAGCGCCTTGGCGAGGCCGCGGGGCGCCGCGTGGGCGAAGCCGGGCGCGGCGGCGGCGAGCGCGGCGGCGGCGAGCAGGACATGGCGCATGAGCATGAATGACCTCCGGGGATCCCCCGGGGCCGATCTTAGGTAGCGCGCGGGCGTCTTGGCAAGACCGGCCCGAGCAAGCCGATCGCGAGGCCCAGGATGCCGGCCATCCGGTGGAGGAGCTGCAGCAGCGCAGCCACCGGGACGAAGGCGGGCGAAACGGTCCGCGCGAAGGAGAGCAGCAGTGGGGCGTCCAGGCCCACGGCCAACGCAAGGCAGGCGACGCCGGCCGTCGCGGGAACGTGGAGGGACAGGCTCGCGGGGAACAACACCAGGCCCACGGCCACCAGCGAGGAGGCGACGCGGTCTGCGGCGGTGAAGTTCAGGTCGCGAGGCAGAGCGTAGCCGGAGCGCCACAGCCGCGCCCAGGGAATCGCACGGTCTCGAAGGTCGGCGCTGAGAAGGCCGACGAGCGTCCAGCTCTTCAGGTGCGTGACCTGCGCCTCTCTCACGAGCCGGATGCGATGGCCCGCGCGGCACAGCCGATATCCCAGCTCGACGTCCTCGATGGACGGCCGCAGGTATCGGGCGTCGAACCCGTTCGCGGATCGAAAGGCGGCGGCGCGGACGGCGCCGCAGGCGGCCCAGAACGTCGAGGCCACGGGCTTCGAGCGCTGATGCACGAAATGGTGGGCGAGGTTCTTGTACAGGCTCACCCAGGTCCGTGCCTCAGGTCTGCGGTCGTACGAGCCGAACGCGGCTGCGACGGTCGGATCCTCGAACGGAGCCGTGAGCCTCGACAGGGTGTCGGCGTGCACGCGGCAGTCGGCGTCGAGGAACACGAGCAGGTCGCCTTTGGCCTCCCTCGCCCCGCGATTGCGAGCCTCGGCCGGCCCGGCTCGGGCTTCGCTCCTCGATACCCGGGCGCCGGCCCGACGCGCCACCTCGGCCGAATCGTCCCGAGACCCGTCATCGCTCACGATCAGCTCCGCGCCCTCGGGAAGGCTGGCGACGAGGTCGGGGAGCGTGCGCTCCAGGAAGCGCGCGCCGTCCCTGACCGGGACGATCACCGAGAGCCGCACGGGATCAGGAGGAGCGCCGCGCCCTGGCCGACGACCATCTACTCGTTGTCGAACGGATGCGGCGGTCGCGTCGGGTCGTCCGCTGCGCGCCTGCGGGCCTCCTCGAACTTGCGATCCAGGATCTCCCGGGCGTGCCGTGTCTGCTGCACGGAGCGGGCGAACTTCTCGTCGAGGACGCTTCGCTGCGAGTGCACGCGGCTCACGAGGTCGTCCAGGCTCTTCGGGGGTGCCTTCTTCTGGTCCACCCACACGACGCCCCCGGTCTCCGGATCGACCTTGAGCAACGCGGAACAGCAGGGGCAGGTGACGTCCAGCGCCTCCGGCATGCGGCGATTCTATCCGCTCGCCGGTCGCCGCGGGAGCGGCCGACGGCCCGAGGCCGACTTGAAACTGAATTTCAGTTTCAGTTATGATCGGCCCCGGATGTCGACCCTGCTCAAGGCCCTCTTCGAGCCCCGGGCGATGACGCGGTGCGAATGCGCGGACCTGCCCTTCGAGGAGATCCGCAGGCGCATCGAGCGCGGGCAGAGCTTCGACGAGATCGCGCATCGGACGGGCTGCGGGCGGACGTGCACGGCCTGCGTGCCCGACCTCCAGGCCTTCCTCGAACAGCAGGGCGCCAAAGCCACCCCGAGGTGACCTGGGCCACCCGGTTGGGGGCCGAGCCCGCGGCGGCAACGCCGATTCCTGGCGTTAGAATCGGGCTCGGAGGTGGCGGGATGAAGGGGAACGAAGACGTCGTCAAGCTGCTCAACGACGTTCTCTGCGCCGAGCTGACCGGCATCAACCAGTACTTCATTCACGCGATGATGTGCGACAACTGGCGCTACAAGCGCCTCGCCGAGCACAGCCGCCAGGAGTCCATCGAGGAGATGAAGCACGCCCAGCAGGTCATCGAGCGCATCCTCTACCTCGACGGCCAGCCCAACATGCAGAAGTACATGAAGATCAACGTGGGCAAGACGGTCCCCGAGCAGCACGGCCACGACCTCGCCCTGGAGAAGGACGCCGTCGAGCGGCTGAACGCCGGCATCGAGCTGACCACGAAGAAGGGCGACAACGGCACCCGCGCGCTGCTCGAGAAGATCCTCGTGGACGAGGAGGAGCACGTCGACTGGCTCGAGGCCCAGCTCCAGCAGATCGAGGACATGGGGCTCGAGAACTACCTCGCCCAGCAAGTTGAGGGCTAGCCCGGCGGCGGGGCTGCTCCTCGCCGTCGGCGTCGTCGTGGCCCAGCAGCAGGCGCCCCTCCTGCACCCCGACGAGATCCACCTCCGGAACCTGCGGCAGCTCACGTTCGGCGGCGAGAACGCCGAGGGCTATTTCTCACCCGACGGGCGCCGCCTGATCTTCCAGAGCACGCGGCCCGGCACGCCATGCGACCAGGAGTTCGTGCTCGAGCTGGACTCGGGCGACAGCCGGCGTGTCTCCACGGGCCTCGGGCGGACGACCTGCGGCTATTTCCTGGACGGCGGACGGCGCATCCTCTACGCCTCGACCCACGCCTTCGCGCCCGAGTGCCCGCCGCGGCCCGACTTCGCGAGCGGATACGTGTGGGCCATGTACGCGGGCTACGACCTCTTCACCGCTGCCCTCGACGGCTCGGACGCGCGCCGCCTCACCGACGTGCCGGGTTACGACGCTGAGGCGACGGTGTCGCCCGACGGGAGGACGATCGCATTCACCTCGGTGCGCGACGGCGATCTCGAGATCTACACCATGGATAGCGCCGGCGGCAGCATCAGACGGCTCACCCACGAGCCCGGCTACGACGGAGGCGCGTTCTTCTCCCCGGACGGGAGGCGTGTCGTCTACCGTCGCGACGCGCCGGCTGACGAGGTCGCCCTCGCCCGCTATCGGGAGCGCCTCGGCCAGGGGCTGTACGCCCCGGGGACCCTCGAGATCTGGGTGATGGACGCGGATGGCTCGAACAAGAGGCAGGTGACGCGCCTCGGCGCGGCGTCGTTTGCGCCATTCTTCCACCCGGATGGACGCCGCATCGTGTTCGCGTCCAACCATCCCGAGCCCCGCGGCCGGAACTTCGACCTCTGGCTCGTCGCCGACGACGGGAGCGGCCTCGAGCGCGTCACGAGCGACCCGAGCTTCGACGGCTTCCCGATGTTCTCGCCGGACGGCAAGCGGCTCGTGTTCGCCTCGAACCGCGGCGCCCGGGTGCGGGGCGAGACGAACCTCTTCCTGGCCGACTGGGTCGATTGAGCCCCTGGCGGAGCAACGCCTGGCTCCTGGCCTTCGGCATCGCGCTGACCGGTCTGGCGTCCCAGGGCCCGGACGGACTGGTGGTCGTCGCCCGGGACATTTACGGGCGCCTGCCCATGCTCGCCCCTGTCTTTCGCGCGGACCACGAGCGCCAGGTGCGCGCGCTCCTTCCGGTCGTCGCCACGCTGGGCCTCGGCTCTCTGGCGGCGTACGCGCTTGCGTCCAGGAGGTCCGTCGCCGTCTGGGCGTGGCTCGTGGGCGTCCCTTCCGTCGCCTCCCGCCGCGACCGTCTCCGTACGTCGATCGTGGCTTCGGTCGTCGTCTACTCGATCCTCGTCGTCCCTTTGCGCCTCGGCCGGGACGTCCTCCGGGAATGGGAGCTCTCAGGGCTCTCGGACCGCGACCGGCGGCTGCGCCTCTACGGAGTGCACAGCCGGGAGCCCGACTACGGCCCGATCGAGGAATTCCGACGCATGAGCAGGGGCGAGGGGGCCCTCCTCGTGGTGCGCCGGGGGCAACCCACCTTCGACGACGTCTTCCTGGCCGCCTATCTCTTCCCGCAGCGCGCCTTCGTTCGCCTCCTGCCGGAATGCTCGCCTGACGTCCTACCCAGGCTCCGGGCCGAGCGGCCCACCGCGGATTGGGTGGAATGGGCCTGCGGCGACGGCCGCTTCGCCCCTGTCGCGATCGGACCGCAATGAAGCAGACGTGGACGCCCCTCGAGCGCGCCGGGCTCGGCGCCGCCGCGCTCGTCGCGCTGCTGATGGCCTGGACCATCGTGCGTGTCCCCGTCGTCTCGGTCGACGGGCGGACGCTCTGGGGGTTTCACGCACGGCTGATCCACGACACCGGCCGCTACCCGTCGCCCGAGCTGGGCGACCCCGGCTTTCCCATTCCGCACCGGCAGTACCCGCCGCTCCTGCCCCTGCTCGACGCGGCGGCGCTCGCCGCACTGCCCGTCGACACGGCACTGCGTCTGGTCCCCTGGCTGTCCTACCTGGCGGTCGCCCTGCTGCTGTCGTTCGAGCTCCCGCGGCGGGATCCCGAGCGCGGCCGGCTGCTCGCGCTCGCCTACGCGCTGATGCCCACGCTCGTGCTCTCGGAGGAAGGCGGCGCCGACGCCGGCGTCGCGGACACGCTTCTCGGGGCCTGGGTCCTGGGCGCCGCGCTCCTCCTCGACGCGGGTCGCCCGGCCCTGGCGGGAGTGGTGGCTGCAGCCGGGGCGCTGACGAAGAACGAAGGGCTGGCGCTGGGCCCGCTGCTCCTTGCGTCCGCCTTCGTGCGCTGCGGCGACGAGCGGCGGCGCTTCGGTCCGATCCTGCGTGCCACGCTCGCCTTCGCAGCCCTCGTGCTGCCGTGGCTCTGGCTCCGCGCTGCGATTCCGAGCGGCCTCGACGAAGGCTACCTGTCACGGCTGACGCTCGAGCAGCTCGCGGCGGGCGCTCCGCGGGGGCCGGAGGTGGCCCTGCAGATGGTCCGCGTCGGCTTCCTCCACCCGCAGCGCGCGGGCCTGTTCTGGTGGCTGGCCGTCCTGCTGTGGTGGACCTCGTCGCGCCGCGCCTTCGCCCTGCTCGACGGCCGCCTCGCCATCGTGCCGGCCTATGTCGCGATCCTCTTCGTGCTCTACATCGTGTCCCCCTGGCCCGGCGTAGCGCACGTCCAGCTCTCCTTCGAACGCCTCCTGCTGCACGTGGCGCCGCTGGCTCTGCTCGGGTTGACGGCCCGGCCGGCGCAGCCCATAATGAGAATTTGACCAAGCGTTCAAAACAGGCGCCAGGAGCGGTCGAGATGGAGAAGCAGCGGTTCCGGCTGAGGGTGAACGGGGAGGAGCGCGAGTGCCTGGCCCCGGTTCACCACACGCTCCTCGAGGTGCTCCGCGAGGAGCTCGGCCTCATGGGCACGAAGCACGGCTGCGAGCTGGGCGAGTGCGGCACCTGCACCGTGCTGGTGGACGGCCAGCCGATCCTGTCCTGTCTGGCTCTCCCGATCGAGTGCGAAGGGCGCGAGATCCGGACGGTGGAGGGAATGGCCGGCGCGGAGCTGCACCCCCTGCAGCGGGCCTTCGCCGAGCTGGGGGCGGCCCAATGCGGCTACTGCACGCCGGGCTTCCTGCTCACGGCGGAGACGCTGCTCCAGAAGAGCCCGAAACCCACGCGCATGGAGATCGCCGAGACGCTCGCCGGAAACCTCTGCCGCTGCACGGGCTACCTGAAGATCTTCGAGGCCGTCGAGCTGGCCGCCGCGCGCATGCGGGGCGAGAGCCCGCCGTCCCCGCTCGAAGCGCCCATCGAGGTGATCCGTGGCTGAGACGCCCCGGACCGTTCTCGACGTCATCGGCAGGCCGCTCCTCAAGGTGGATGCGGCAGCGAAGGTCGCGGGCCAGACCGTGTTCGCGGACGACGTGGTCCTGCCGCGCTTGCTCTACGCGAAGCTGCTGCGCTCGCCGCATCCGCACGCGCGCATCACGCGCGTGGACGTCTCGAAGGCCGCCGCGCTGCGCGGCGTCCACGCGACCCTGGTCGGCGCCGAACTCCCGATTCCTTTCGGGATCCTTCCCGTCAGCCAGGACGAGCACGCCCTCTGCATCGACAAGGCGCGCTTCGTCGGGGATCCGGTGGCGGCCGTGGCCGCCGTGGACGAGGAAACCGCCGAGGCCGCCTGCCGCCTGATCGAGGTCGAGTACGAGCTGCGCAAGGCCTCGATGTCCATCGAGGAGTCGCTCGCGAATGCCGACGCGCGCATCCAGGACTACGGACCCCGGGGCAACGTCCACAAGGAGGTCTCCTACGACTTCGGCGACGTCGAGGCGGGCTTCGCCGAGGCCGACCACGTCCGCGAGGACACGTTCTTCTTCGAGGGCAACACGCACCTGCCGATGGAGCAGCACGCCGCGGTGGCGGCCTGCGCGCCCGACGGCAAGCTGACGCTGTGGTCCTCGACGCAGACGCCTCACTACGTGCATCGGGCCGTGGCCAGGGTGCTCGAGCTGCCGCCGTCGCAGATCCGGGTGATCGCCTGTCCCAACGGCGGCGGCTTCGGGGGCAAGAGCGATCCGTTCAACCACGAGATCGTCGTGTGCCGGCTGTCGCAGAAGACCGGCCGGCCCGTCAAGATCACCCTCACCCGCGAGGAGGTCTTCTATTGCCATCGCGGCCGGCACCCCGTGAGGATGTGGGTCAAGACCGGCCTCAAGCGCGACGGTGCCATCACCGCGATGCACTTCAGGACTGCTCTCGACGGTGGCGCCTACGGCAGCTACGGCGTCGCGAGCCTCTACTACACGGGCGCCCTGCAGACGGTCACCTACCGCATCCCGCGCTACAAGTTCGAGGGGGTGCGGGTGTTCACGAACAAGCCGCCCTGCGGGCCGAAGCGCGGCCACGGCACGCCGCAGCCGCGTTACGCCCTCGAGTGCCACATCGACAAGTTCTGCGAGGATCTCGGCATCGATCCGGGCGAATGGCGGCTGCGCAACGCCCTCGAACCGCACTCCGTCACGGCGAACCACATGTACGTCCGCACCATCGGCCTCAAGAAATGCCTCGAGACCGTCATGCAGCGCAGCGGCTTCCAGGCGCGTCGCGGCCGGCTCGGTTCGGGCCGCGGGATCGGCATCGCCGCCTCGTCGTACCTGACCGGCGCCGGCCTGCCGATCTACTGGAACGCGATGCCGCAGTCGGGCGTGCAGCTCAAGGTGGACCGCGGGGGCGGCGTGACCGTGTTCTGCGGCTCCACCGACATCGGCCAGGGCTCCGACTCGGTGCTGGCCTACGTCGTGGCCGAGGAGCTGGGGGTTCGCGTCGAGGACGTCCGTGTGGTCACCGCCGACACCGACCTCACCCCGGTCGACCTGGGCTCCTACTCGAGCCGCGTCACGCTGATGACCGGGAACGCGGCGATCCAGGCCGCGCGCAAGCTGAGGGCGCTGATCCTGGGCGCGGCCGCGAGGAAGCTCGAGGTGCCATTGGACCGCCTCCGGGCCGCGAGCCGCCGCATCTGGGACGCGGGCGAACCGGAAAAGGCCATGAGCTTCGCCGATGCGGCGGTACTCGCCGAGTCCGAGCACGGGACGCTGGGGGCCGTGGGCTCGTACAGGCCGCCCAAGGCCGTCGCGAAGTGGAAGGGCTCGGGCGTGGGGCCGACCCCGACCTATTCCTACTCGGCGGCCGTCGTCGAGGTGTCCGCCGATCGCGACACCGGCATCGTGCGCGTCGACAAGGTCTGGATCGCCCACGACGTCGGCAAGGCCCTGAACCCGATGCTGGTGCTGGGCCAGATCGAGGGCTCGGTCTACATGGGCCTGGGCGAGGCCCTCATGGAGGAGCAGGTCTTCCGCAAGGGACTCCACAAGATCCCTTCGATGCTCGACTACAAGAGCCCGACCACGCTCGAGATGCCGCCGGTCGAGTCGATCATGATCGAGACGCTCGATCCCGAGGGACCGTACGGCGCGAAGGAGTGCGGGCAGGGGCCGCTGCTGCCTGTGATCCCGGCCGTGGCGAACGCGGTCCACGACGCCCTGGGCGTGCGCATCGACGAGACGCCCATCACGCCCGAGAAGATCGTTGCCGCCCTCGAGGGTCGCTACCGGGCGCCGGAGATGCCCGGCTTCCGCTACCCCGAGAGCGTGCGGGTGGAGCCCCTCGAGCCGTCGTCGTTGCCCGGGCCCGAGGCACAGGCGGTGACGAGATGATGCGCCTGCCGCCGTTCCGCTACCATGCGCCGACCTCGGCGCGCGAGGCGGCCCGCATCCTCGGCGACCACGGAGGGGACGCGATGGCCGTGGCCGGCGGCACCGACCTGTACCCGAACATGAAGCGGCGGCAGTTCGAGCCGAAGGTCCTCGTCGGCCTGCGCCGGATCGAGGGCGCGTCGACCATCCGGGCGAACGGCGGCCTTCGGCTCGGAGCGCTCGCCACGCTGACGGCTATCGCGGAGGACGCCGCCGTCCGCGAGCGCTGGCCGGTCGTCGCCAGCGCCGCGGGCCACGTCGCCTCGCCGCTGCTCCGCAACGCCGCCACGATCGGCGGCAACCTGTGCGTGGACACGCGCTGCAACTACTACAACCAGTCCGAATTCTGGCGCGCCTCGATCGGCTACTGCATGAAGAAGGACGGGGACGTGTGCCTGGTGGCGCCGGGCTCGAAGACGTGCTGGGCCATTTCCTCCTCCGACACGGCGCCGGTGATGATCGCCCTGGGCGCCACGGTTTCGCTGATCGCCCCGGACGGGGAGCGCCAGGTCCCCGTCGCGCAGCTCTACGGTCGCGACGGGATCCAGTACCTGGAGAAGAGGCCCGAGGAGGTCCTGACCGAGGTGCAGGTCCCGGACCTCCGCGGGTGGCGCGCCGTCTACCGGAAGCTCCGCCGACGCGGCTCCATCGACTTCCCGTTGCTCGGCGTGGCGGTGGCGGCGAAGCTCGGCAGGGAGAACGTCGTCGAGGACGTGCGGATCGTCCTCGGGGCCGTGCACACGCATCCCGTCGAGGCCAAGGACGCCTGCGTCTTCCTGCGGGGGCGAGCTCTCGACGCCGAGTCGATCGAGATGGCCGCCGGGATCGCCTACCGGCCGGCGAAGCCTCTCGACAACGCCGACCTCGTCTACGCGTGGCGCAAGCGCATGGTGCGGATCGAGGTGGCGCGAGCGCTGCGCGAGGTCGCAGGGCTTCCCACTGGCGACATTCCTCCGCCGGCCCACGCCTAGCGGCACAGCGCCGGAGAGGGCGGCCGATGTCGGCTGGCTCATGGCGCCCTTCGGCCATGCGATGGATCGAATCAGCCGGACGGCGCAGGCCCGAGGCTCCTGGACCTCACGCGGCTACAGCTCGGGTTCCTCGTCGGGAGGCGGCCTCAGTGGCGGCGGCGGGAGCTTCGGCGGAGGCGGGGCCAGCAGGAGCTGGTGAGGCTCAGTCCTCCCGAGGCCGCGGCACGGGCGAGGCGGGATCCAGATTCGGGTTGAAGTACGGATCGCGCGTCTCGAAAGGCTCGACCAGCTCGAGGGTCCCGGCCGTCCGCACCAGCACGGCCTGGGGCACGACCACGCAACGCAGCCCGGCGGCCCGCGCGCGGCGGCTGTAGTCGAAGGCCGACGTGCCCGGCCCGACGGACTCGAGCACGCTCCTCCGGGTCATCCACGCTCCCGGGCCGAGCGCCGACACGTTGCGCACGAAGCCCGGCAGTCCCAGAGGCGTCCAGCGCCGAGGCGCCGCGCCGGAGAAGAGCGGCAACGTGCGCGCCTCGGTGAACGCCAGTCCCGCATGCTCGATCGCGCCGCTCTGGTCGTGCACGGCCGCGCCCGCCGCGCCCACGCCGGGAACAAGCGCCCAGAACGCGAGGGCCGCCGCCCAGTCGTCGGAGTCCGGACGGAAGCCCGGTTCCTGGAAGAGCACCAGCTCTCCACGCGCATCCGTTAGCTCCTCAGCTCTCGTCACGACCGAGATCCTCGGCGCCCTCTCGAAGGACGCCAGGATCCGCAGCGGGGCTTCGCCGGGGATGCGGCCTGGCCAGCCCCGGCGCTCGAGGGCTCGCCGCAGTGCTTCGCGCGCGGCGCGCGCCACGTAGGGCTTGGCGTCGAGGCTGGAAGCCGCCGACGAGGCGACGCTGCGCCAGTGGTAGAGGACGACGGGGACGTGTGCGATGCGGTCGGTGCGCTCGGCGAGCCGGAGGAACAGGTCCCAGTCCTGCGCGCCGTCCAGGTCCGCGGCGATCCCTCCCGCGGCGAGGACGAGCTCGCGCCGGACCAGCGTCGCGTGGGCCAGGAAGTTCGTCGAGAGCAGCAGCTCGGGCGACCAGTCAGGCTTGAAGTACGGATCGTAGCGGTCGCCCCAGGGCGTCACGTTGTCCTTGTCGGAGTAGACGACGTCGAGTGTGGGGTCGCGCGCTGCCTCGCCAGCGAGGCGGCTCAGCGCGTCGGGCGCGAGCACGTCGTCCTGATCGAGGAAGAGCACGAACTCGCCCCTCGCAGTCGCGAGGGCGGCTCCGGTATTGCCGCCGATCCCGCGGTTCGCCTCTGGCGCCGAGACGCGGAAGCGCGGGTCATGGGCAGCGAGCTCGCGGACCAGGCGCGCGCCGGCGGAGCCAGCGGGGCCGCCGTCGGCGACGCAGACCTCGAAGCGTGGCCAGGTCTGTAGGCGGACGGACTCGATCGCGGCGCGGAGCGCCGCGATCGGCGCGTCGAACATCGGCAACAGAACGCTGACGAACGGGCCCGCATCCGGCACGCGGTCGGGGAGGCGCTCGGTTTCTCGCGCCAGGAAGCGTCGATACGCCGCGTGCGCGTCCAGTGCCGGATGCAGGCGCGCCGCCCGCCGTCCGAGACGCTCGCCGAGCGTTCCCTGGAGCAGCCGCACGCACGTCCCGACGAGGCGCTGCCGCACCTCGGATCGCACGGCGGGATTCTACGGTGTCGGGCTACACTGTCCCGTCCCGAAGTGACGCACTCTCCTCCGACTCTGCCGGCGCTGCTCGCCGCCCGCGCGCTCGCCGCCCCAGGTTTCCCCGTGCTCCTGGGAACGGACGACGCGGTGGTCACGGCCGCCAGCCTCGAGGCCCGCTGTCGAGCCTTCGCCGGGGCCGCCGTGGCAGCCGGGATTCGCCCGGGTCGGCGCGTCCTCGTGGCCGCTCCAGGCGGGATCGAGGCCGCCGTCTCGGCCGTGGTCGCAGCGTCCTTCGGCGAGGCGGCCATCGTGGATCCGCGTCTGCCTCGCTCGGAGGCCGCGCGACTGCTCGATCGTCTCCAGCCGGCCGCGGCCGTGGACCCCTGCGAGCCCTGGCTCGGCCTGGCCCGCGAGCGCGGGCTGGCCCTGCTCGGCCTCGGCCGTGCCAGCGGCCCGTGGGTGGAGCGCCGCGCGGAAGACGTGGCCGCCGCGCTGCACACCTCGGGAACGAGCGGGGATCAGCGCGTGGCGCTGCACACGCACCGGAGCTTGCTGAGCGCGGCGCGCCACGGCGCCGATGCACTCGCGCTCGGACCGGAAGATCGCGCCCTCGACCTCCGGCCCGGCCATCACGCCTCGAGCCTCGTCGGCGCCGTCCTGGCGAGCCTCGTCTCCGGCGGCGCCGTGATCCGGCCCGCCCGCTTCGAGCCGTCGCTCTTCTTCGACTGGCTGGAGCGGCTCCGTCCGACCTGGTACACGGCGGCGCCCGCCGTGCACGCCGCGATCGCGGCGGAAGCGCGCCGGCACGGCCCGAGGGCCACCTCCCTGCGATTCGTGCGCTCCTCTGCGGCGACGCTGGCCCCGGAGCTGGCCGCGGAGCTCGAGCGGCTCCTCGGCGCGCCCGTCCTCGACGGTTACGGAATGACGGAGGTCCCTCTCATCGCGAGCGCGCGCCTGGGCGACCCGCCGCGCGCCTCCGGTGTGATCGGAGCGCCGGCCGGCATCGAAGTCGCGATTCGCGACGGCGAGGTCTTCGTACGCGGCGACGCGGTGATGGTCGCGTACGACGGCGACGACGCGGCCAACGCCGCTGCCTTCGCCGACGGCTGGTTCCGCACCGGGGATCTCGGCGCCCTCGACGCGGACGGCCGGCTCCGGCTGGCGGGGCGCGAGGGCCGTCGCATCAACACCGGGGGGGAGAAGGTGGATCCGGCCGAGGTGGAGGCCGCGGTCCGCCGCCATCCTGCCGTGAGGGACGCCGCCGTGTTCGCGATGCCCCACCGTCGCCTGGGGGAGGAGGTGGCGGCCGCCGTCGTGCGCGAACCGGGCCAGGCCGCGTGCGTCGCGGAGCTGCGTCGTTTCGTCTCCCGCGACCTCGCGGCCTTCAAGGTGCCGCGTCGCGTCCGCTTCGTCGAGGCGATCCCCCGCGACGCCCAGGGCAAGCTCCGGAAGGCCGTCCTGAGCTCGAGCTTCGCGCCGAGCCCGCGGCGACCCTCGGAGCGGCCCATCGCTCCCGACGAGGAGCGCGTCGCCCGGATCTGGGCCGAGACCCTCGGCTTGGACGATGTTGGCACGACGGAGGATTTCTTCGACCTAGGCGGCGACTCCTTCTCGGCGGCGGCGATCCTTGCACGCGTCGAGGGCGAGCTCGGCGCGCGCCTCCCGCTGTCAGCCCTCCTCGAGGCGCCCACGGTGGAGGCGCTCACCGCCGCCATCGGCGGGGTGCCGCTCACCAGCGCCGGGCCGGCCGTCGTGCTCCGGGCGGGCGGCAGCCGGCCGCCGTTCTTCTGCGTCCACGGCATCGGAGGAACGGCATTTCGGCTCGCCGCGCTCGCGGAGCGCCTGCCGGCCGAGCAGCCCTTCGTGGCGCTCCAGGCCCCCGGACTCGACGGCCGCGGAGCGCCCCTGACGAGCGTCGAGGCCCTCGCCGAGCTCTACCTCCGGGCCGTGTCGGAGCGCCAGCCCCATGGCCCCTACCGGCTCGGCGGCTTCTGCATGGGAGGCGCCGTGGCTTACGAGATGGCGCGCCGTCTCGAGTCCCGAGGTCAGAGCGTGGCCCTCCTCGCGCTCATCGACCCCCCGCCGCTGCCCCTTGGCTACAGGCGGCGGCTTCCGGACCGCCTGCGCGTCGTCGCAAGCGCCGCCCTGAGCCGGCTCCGCCTGCGCGAGCCGGGCCCGGCCATCGGCGGCGACGAGTCGGCCGTGATGCAGGCCAACCGCCGCGCGCTCAGGCGCTACCGTCCGGGGGCCTATGGGGGCTCGGCCCGGATCTACTGCGCGAGCGATGGCCCCGCAGGGGCCGCCGAAGACGCCGAGGCGTCGCTGCGCCGTCTCGTGCGGGGGGCCGTCCACAGCGTCCGCCTGCCCGGCGGCCACATGGACCTGATGCTCGAGCCGGGCGTCGCGCGCGTCGCGGTCGAGCTGGACCGCGCGCTCCGGGACGCCGCGGCCGGAACGCAGCGCTAGTAGATGGTGGAAGCGCGGGTCGAGGTCGTGGAGGCGTCGCTGGAGGACGTGCTGTCCTCCCTCGACGCTCACACGCTCCTCGACGGGGACGAGCGGGCGCGGGCCGCTCGCTTCCGAAACGCGGAGGCGCGGGACCGCTTCCTGGCGGGGCGGGGGCTCCTGCGGGCGCTGCTCGGCGAGCGGCTCGGGCGGCCCCCTGGCGCCGTTCGGCTTCGGCTCGAGGCGAACGGTCGCCCCGTGCTCGCCGACCCGGATGCGCGCGTTCGCTTCAGCGTCTCCCATGCCGGCGACCGCGTAGTGGTCGCGCTCGCGGACCGCGACGTGGGCGTGGACATCGAGCGGCTTCGGCCCCTCCCCGACGCGCTCGATCTGGCCCGCCGCTTCTTCGCCGCAGGCGAGGTGGCGGTCCTCGCATCGGAGCCGCTCGACCGTCGCGCGGACGTGTTTCTCGTCCTGTGGACGCGCAAGGAAGCGCTGCTGAAGGCGCGCGGCCTCGACCTCGCCGACGGCCTCGCGTCGCCCGCCTCCGGGCAGGCGGGCTTCGACGTCCGCGCCCTCGAGGTGGCGGCGGGCTTCGTGGCGGCGGTGGCGGCGCGGGGAAGCGACTGGGCGGTCGTGCGCCGGTGAACGGCCCCGAGCCGGTCCTGTACCTGAACCTCTACGCCACGATCGGCGGAGCGGAGCGCGCGCTCCTCGAGCTCGTCGGCCGCCTCGATCCGGCCCGCCACACGCCGATCGTGGCTTTGGGCGGCGAGGGCGAGCTCGTTGCCGCGCTCCGCGGTCGGGGCGTCGAGGCGGCGGTCGTGCCCTTCCCGACGCCACCGCTCCACGGCCTGCTCTGGCCGCCCACCCTGTGGCGCGTCGCGCGGGCCGCGCGTCGCCTGGGGCGCCAGGTCGTCGAGCGCGGCGTGAGACTCGTCCAGTGCGGCGACGTGCTCGGCCTGCTGCTCCTGGGTCCTGCTCGGCGGCAGGGGGCGCGCCTCGTCTACCAGGTGAACTACCTGGGAGGGGGCCCGCGCGTGGCTTCGCTGCGGGGGCTCGGCCGACGAGTGGACGCGCTCGTGGCCTGCTCGCGGTACCAGGCGGGCCAGGTGGCCAGGTCCGCGCCCGAGCTGTCCAGACGCACGGTGGTGGTGCACCCGGGGATCGATCCGGCGGCCTTCGCGAGGGGAGATGGCCGCTCCTTTCGGCGGGAGCTGGGCGTGCCCGACGACGCCCCGCTCGTCGGCATGCTGGCCCGCTACGACGTCTGGAAGGGACACCACGTGTTCCTGGACGCCGCAGCGCGTCTCGCCGCCGCCCGGCCAGCGGCCCGCTTCGCGATGATCGGGGGAGCGCTCAACGCCGGCGCGTTGACGCACGTGGCGCGCTACCGCGACGCCGTGCTAGCCCACCGCGCGCGGCTGGGGCTTGTGGACCGGGTCCTGGTCGTGGACCATCGGCCCGACGTGGCGGACGTGCTCTCGGCCCTCGACGTCTTCGCGCTCCCCTCGACCGGGGAGCCCTTCGGCATGGCCCTGATCGAGGCCATGGCCGCGGGCCGCCCCGTGGCGGCGTCGGACACCGGGGGGCCGGCGGAGATCGTCCAGGAGGGCCGGAGCGGCCTGCTGTTCCGGACCGGCGACCCCGGCGCCCTGGCCGCGGCCGTCGCGTCCCTGCTCGACGACCCGGCTTCGGCGCGGCGTCTCGGCGACGCCGGCCGCCGCAGGGTGGCAAAGGCGTTCGACGCCGGGCGCTACGCGCGCGAGATGGAGGCGGTCTATGCCCGGCTCGCGTGACGGGCGCTGGCTCGAGCTCGTGCGCGAGCTGGCGGTCACCGACTTCCGCCTCAAGTACAACGACTCGGCGCTCGGCTACGCGTGGTCGATGCTCAGCCCCCTCGCCATGCTCGGCATCTACTACTTCGTGTTCCGCCACATCCTGGGCGAGCGCAGCCCCGGCTACGCGATCTACCTGCTGGTGGGCGTGGTGTACTGGGCCTTCGTCCAGGACTGCACCTTCTCCGGGCTCACCGCCTTGATGGCGCGCGCTCACGTGCTGCGCGCGGTGCACGTCCCGGTGATCCTCGTGGTGGCGGCCGGAGGGCTGTCGACGGTGATCACGGTGGCCATCAACAGCATCGCGTTAATGCTGGGGCTGCTCGTCATGGGACGGCTGTCGCCGCTCTTTCCCCTGGCCCTGCTGCCCCTCGCGTGCCTCGTCCTCTTCGCGCTGGGCGTGAGCCTGCTCGTGGCCCTCGCCTGGGTGCGCTTCCGGGACGCGAGCCTCCTCTGGAGCGTCGCCCTGCAAGCGTGGTTCTGGCTCACACCGGTCGTCTACACGGTGCGCGATCCGGCCTTCGAGGAGATCCTCTACCTCAACCCCGTGGCCCGCTGCCTGTACCTGATCCGCTGGTTCCTCGTTTACGACTACCTGCCGTCCCTGCGCTTCGTGCTGATCACGGTGGCGTGCTGTGTGCTCTTCTTCCTCTTCGCGCTGCGGGTGTTCCGAGGGCGGGAGAGCGGCATCCCTGAGGACCTGTGATCGAGGCTGCCGGCGTCTCCAAGGTGTTTCGGCTGCCGCGCCACAGACGCCACGCGCTGCGGGCGCTCCCCGGCGGCGCGCGGGGGTTCGACCACGTGGCGGCGCTCCAGGACGTCTCGTTCCACGTCGCGACGGGCGAGTTCGTCGGCGTCGTGGGCCGCAACGGGTCGGGGAAGTCGACGCTGCTCCGGCTGCTGGCCGGCATCTATCCGCCCACGGCCGGACGGCTCGTGCTGGGGGGGGCTGTCGCGCCGATCCTCGACCTGGGCGCGGGCTTCCACGGGATGCTGCCGGTCGCGGACAACGTGCTCCTCTACGGCGTGCTGCTCGGTCTCCCGCGGGCGGAGCTGCGGGCGGAGCTGGCCGAGATCCTGGCCAGGGCGGGCCTCCTGGACTACGCGGAGGCGCCCCTGGAGCGGGTCTCCTCGGGCATGCGCCTGCGCCTCGCCTTCACCGTCGCGCTGCGCTCGGCGGCGCCGCTGCTCCTCATCGACGAGGCCCTGGCGGTGGGTGACGCGGCGTTCCGTGAGCAGTGCGTCGCCGACCTGCGGGCCCTGAGGGCGCGCGGGCGCACGGCGGTCCTCGTCAGCCACGAGCCGGACCTGCTCGGCGCCCTTTGCGATCGGCTGCTCGTCCTCGACGGTGGCCGCCTGGCCGGGGCCGGGCCCGTGCCCGCGATGCTCGAGCTGTACGGCGCCCTGCCCTCGCGATGACGCCGGAGGTCTCGGCCGTCGTCGTCGCGTATCGCACCGCGGGTCTGCTGCCTCGCTGCCTCGACGCCCTGGACGCTGCGGCGGGCGGGCTCGCGCTCGAGCGCATCGTCGTCGACAACGCGTCCGGCGACGGGACCGCCGCCCTGGTCGGCGCGCGGGCGGGGGTTCGCCTGGTGTCGAACGACACGAATCGCGGCTTCGCCGCCGCGGCCAACCAGGGCGCCCGCGTCGCGAGCGGCCGCTTCGTGCTCTTCCTCAACCCCGACGCGAGACCGGCCCCCGGCAGCCTCGAAGCGCTGGTCGCGGCGCTTCGGGCCACGCCGGAGGCGGGGCTCGCCAGCCCGCGTCTCGTCTGGCCGGACGGAACGCCGCAGCCCAGCGCGTGGCTCGCGCCGAGCCTGGCCACGCTGGCGTTCGAGGCGCTGCGGTTGTGGAACCTCCGGCCGCGGAGCCGCCTCGACCACCTCGAGTCGATCCAGGGCCCGCCTTTCGCGGTTCCTTGCGTCTGCGGAGCGTGCCTCCTGGCGCGACCGGCCTGCTTCGATGCGCTCGGCGGCTTCGACGAGCGCTTCTTCCTGTACCACGAGGACTGGGACCTGTGCCTGCGCGCGAGGGTCGCCGGCTGGAGCTGCTTGCTCGTGCCCGAGGCGTCCGCGGTCCACGAGCGCGGCGGCTCCGCGTTCCAGGACCGCGCGGACTTCTGGCGACGCTACACCGAGAGCCGCGACCTCCTCATCCGCAGGCACTTCCGGGGAGCGCGGCGCCCCCCGGCGCTGCTGCTGCACCGGCTGGGCCTGCGCGCCCAAGCGTTCGCGTTCCGGGTCGCCGGGCGTCCCGAGGAATCGCGTCACGTTTCCGCCGCGCGCCGCGCCCTGCCGTCCTTGACCGCCCGAAGCCGCGGGTGCTAGCCTCCGCGCGCGGAGGCGTCCCCTTCATGAGCAAGAGCTCGCTGACCATCACCGACAACCGGACAGGCAAGAGCTACGAGATCCCGGTCGAGAACGGAACCATCAAGGCCCTCGACTTGCGCCAGATCAAGGTGGACAGTAGCGATTTCGGCCTCATGACCTACGACCCGGCCTTCACGAACACCGCGTCGTGCAAGAGCCGTATCACCTACATCGACGGAGAAAACGGCATCCTCAACTACCGCGGCTATCCCATCGAGGAGCTCGCCGAGCGCAGCAACTGCCTCGAGGTGGCGTACCTGATCGTCCACGGCGAGCTGCCGACGCGGGCCCAGGCCGACGCCTGGACCTACGAGATCACCCACCACACGATCATCCACGAGAACGTGAAGGAGCTGATGGGAGCCTTCCGCTACGACGCGCATCCCATGGGGATGTTGATGTCGATGGTGGCGGCGCTCTCGACCTTCTACCCCGAGGCCAAGCAGATCCACGATCCCACCAGCCGCCGCAAGCAGCTCGTGCGCCTCGTCGCGAAGATGCCCACCCTGGCGGCCTTCGCCTACCGCCACTCGATCGGGATGCCGTACGTCTATCCCGACAACGACCTGAGCTACTGCGGCAACTTCCTGCAGATGATGTTCAGCGTCGGCGGCAAGTACCAGGTCAACCCGATCCTGGAGCGGGCCCTCGACGTGCTGTTCATCCTGCACGCCGACCACGAGCAGAACTGCTCGACCTCGGCGATGCGGGGCGTCGGCTCCTCCGAGGTCGACCCCTACTCGGCGACGGCGGCGGCGGTGGCGGCGCTGTACGGTCCGCTGCACGGCGGCGCCAACGAGCAGGTCCTCAGGATGCTCAAGGAGATCGGCTCCAAGGACCACGTGCCGCAGTTCATCAAGGAAGTGAAGACCAGCGGCGGGGACGTGCGGCTCATGGGCTTCGGCCACCGCGTCTACAAGAACTACGACCCCCGGGCGAAGATCATCAAGCGCATGGCCGACCAGGTCTTCGAGGTGACCGGCCGCAACCCGCTCCTGGACATCGCCCTGGAGCTCGAGCGCATCGCCCTCGAGGACGACTATTTCGTCAAGCGGAAGCTCTACCCGAACGTGGACTTCTACTCCGGGCTGATCTACCAGGCGATGGGGTTCCCGGTGGACATGTTCCCGGTCTTGTTCGCGATCCCGCGCACCGCCGGCTGGCTGAGCCAGTGGGAGGAGATGCTGCAGGACAAGGACCAGAAGATCGCGCGGCCGCGCCAGGTGTACCTCGGCGCGACGCGGCGTCCCTTCGTGCCGATCGAAGCGCGTTCCTAGGCCGGCCTTGGCGGACATCGAGTTCTCGGTCGCGACCGCCCGGCCCGTGGCCGAGGTCAAGAGCACCATCGACGCCGAGATCGCCGCCCGCCTGCCCGGCGGGCGCATCAAGCGCTTCTGGGAGGGCGACGTCTTCCGGCTCGTGGGCATGGGCGCCGACGGTCACATCGAGGTCCGACCAGGCGAGGTGCGGGTCTCGGTCGTGCTGAAGGCGCCGCTGTCCTTCATGAAGGGCAAGGTCGAGCAGGGGCTGCGCGAGACCGTGGAGAAGGCGGCCGGAGGCGATGGCCGCCCGGCGCCCGAACGGCCCGGCTCCCTTGCCTCCACGCTGCCCGACGAAGGCCTCCCCCCGGAAGAGGTGGACGGGCTGCGCGCGCGCCTCGACGGCGTGGTGCTGCCCGGCCCGCAGGCTCACGACGAGTTCCTGACGAACTTCGGGCACCTTCATCACTGGCGGCCGCGCCTGGTCGTCAAGCCCGCGTCGCCGGACGACGTCCTCGCGACGCTCGCCCACGCCAGGCGCCACGGGCTCACGGTCTCGACCCGCGGCGCCGCCCATTCCCAGTCCGAGCTGGCGATCAACCGGGACGGGATCCTGCTGGACATGAAGTCGATGGACCGCATCCTGGAGGTGGACGAGGCGTCGCGGACGGCCACCGTCGAGGCCGGAGCCGTCTGGCGCGACGTCGTGGCGCGAACTTGGCGCCACGGCCTCATCCCGCCCGTGCTGACGAACAACCTCTCGGTCACGGTGGGGGGCACCCTGTCCGTCGCAGGCATCGGCGTCGCCTCGTTCAGGCACGGCGCGCAGACCGACAACGTCGAGGAGCTGGAGGTGGCGACTGTGGACGGAGCGGTCCACCGCTGCTCGCGAAGCGAGAGGCCCGAACTGTTCTGGGGCGTGCTCTCGGGCCTGGGCCAGGTCGCCATCATCCTCAGGGCGAAGCTGCGCCTGCGCCGCGCCAAGCCCATGACCCGGAGCTACTACCTGCTGTACGACGACCACCGGCGCTTCCTCGAGGACGCCAGGGCGGCGATGGATTCCGGCCGCTGGGACTACCTCGAGTCGTGGTGCGCGCCGTGCCCACAGGGCCTCAAGTGGGTCGGCGGCGTGAGGCAGCCGTTCGCGAAGTGGATGTTCCCGTTTCACCTGACCGCGGAGTTCGAGACGGGCCGGGAGCCCGACGCGGCGCGGCTGCTCGAGGGGCTCAGGCCGTACGCCAACCTCCACGTCGACGACCTGCCGACCCACGAGTTCGCGAACCGCCTGGTGCCGGTGTTCGACGTGTGGCGCAAGCTCGGAACCTGGGAACACCTCCATCCCTGGATGGAGGTGGTGATGCCGTACTCCACGGTGGCCGAGTTCCTGGACGCGATCCTTCCCGATCTGTCGCCCGGTGTGAACGTCGGCGGACACGTGCTGCTGTGGCCGGCGCGCAGCTCTGTATCCGAGGTCAAGCTGTTCATGCACCCGCAGGAGGAGTACCTCGTCGGCTTCGGGATCCTGCCGGCGGTGCCGCCGAAGCTGTGGGACCAGGTGCGCCCCCGCCTTCAGGCCGCCAGCGACCTGTCGATCGCCATGGGGGGCAAGCGCTACCTGTCCGGCTACGTCGCCTTCGACGCGGCTGAGTGGCGCGAGCACTTCGGACCGCGCTGGGCCGAGCTCGAGCGCCTCAAGAAGGAGTGGGATCCCGAAGGCCGCCTGAATCCCGGATTCGTGCGGTACGCTTGACGCCCGCGGCCCTCGCAAAACGCCCGCGGTCTGGCATACTATCGGCGTGATCAATCCCTCCGTGCGCGAGCGCCGTCGCCACCCGCGGCTGGCGCAGAAGCTGCCCGTGCGCGTCGTCGGATATGCGCCGAACGGAAGCCCCTGGGAAGAGACGACGACGACCCGCGACGTGTCGCAAGGAGGGATCTCCATGATCCTGCCGCGGTCGTCGTTCAAGGGGCAGGTCCTGCAGCTCGCGCTGCCGCTTCCGCGCAGCCTGAGGGAGTTCGACCAGGACGAGCCGGAGCTTCGGGTCTACGGCATCGTCCGCGACACCATCGAGGGGCACGGCGTCTGCCAGCTCGGCGTGAAGTTCTTCGGCAAACAGCCGCCGCGGGGCTTCGACCGCACGCCGGGCGCGGCGTTCCTGATGCCCTCGGACCTCCCGCCGGTCGCGCTCAGCGCGCCGGCCGAGGAATCGGCGCCGAAGGCCGACCCGGCGCCGACCGGGGATCGCCGCACCCGCGAGCGGGACCCTCAGGACTGGCGCCACAGACGCCGCCACGAGCGGCTCCAGATGTTCGTCGCGTTCCACCTGCAGCAGCTGGACGAATGGGGCGCGGTGCTGGCCGAGGAGCGGACCGTGTCCGAGAACGTGAGCCTGGGCGGGGCGCGCCTCAAGACCACGGGGCACTTCTGCGTGGGGGAGGTCGTCGTGCTCCGGCAGGCGAGCGGCGCGTTCGAGACCCGGGCGCAGGTCAAGGGGTTCACCGTAGGCCCGGACGGGGGCAACCACGTGGGGGTGATGTTCCTCGACGCCGGCCCCGAGCACCTGGTCCGGAGCCACTGACGCACGCGCGGCGCTAGCTGGACGCGACGACCTCGGCGGCGGCTCCTGCCGGGCGCGCTGACAGCGCCCAGTTCGTGTGGGGCGCGCGGTTCAGGACGAACCACTGCCACACGATGCTGCGATACGTGCGGGGCGTGAGGCCCAGCTCGGCGTAGAGCGGGCGCAGCTTCATGTGGAGGCTGCGCAGGTTGTAGAAGGGCACCCGCGGGAAGTAGTGGTGCTCGAGGTGGTAGTTCGAGTACACGAACAGGAACTCCCACAAGCGGCTCGGACCCATCAGCGTCGACCACTTGAGGGGGTGACCGGGGTCGATGTCGTAGTGCTGGCCGAGGCGGTTCAGGGTGAAGGCGACCGGGAACACGAGGAAGTAGGGCACGAGCCACGCTCGCAGCATCGCTCCCGGGCCGCCGAAGGCCCAGAGCAGCGTTGCCACGGCGAGCTGGATGACGACCGTGGTCAGCCGCTCTCGGGCGATCGTACGGCGCAGGCCCTCCGGGTAGCTCCGCGCCTCCCGGGCCGCGGCCCGGAAGTAGATGGGCATCAGCGCCGGCGTGCAGTAGAGCAGCTTGTACCAGCGAGCGTTGCGCCTGGGCGACAGCCAGTGCCGCTTGGGATCGCCGAGGGCGTCCCCCAGGTTGTCGTGGTGGTCGAGGTGCCAGCGCGTGAACTGGGAGGCCGAGATCCCGCTCGTGATGGCGTAGGCGAGCCCGAGCGCGCGCTCGAGCGCCGGGCGGGGCCTCTTGAACACGCCGTCGTGCACGACCTCGTGCAGGAGCACGGTCATGTTGAAGAACGTGAAGCCCTGGAGCAGGGCCGCCGGTACCCAGAGCCAGGGACTCGTCTGGGTCCAGAGGACGTAGCTGCAGGCGGCGACGATGGCGAACTGCCGGGCCGCGTAGGCCAGGTGGAGGGCGGGGCGCTTGACGTGCAGCGCCTTCAGCTCGGCGTGAGGGATCGCGTCGCGAAGCACCTGCTTGAAGCCCTGCACGGAGCGCCAGTAGTGATGGTTCGAGCGCATGCGAGCCGCCGATTCTACCAGCACGGCGGCCGGGCGCCTACTTGTGCCTGCGCGCCTTGGGAAGCCGGGTCAGGCGCCCGAAGGCCGCCCGCACCTCCCGGAGGCCCCGGGCGCGCGCTCGGCGCGCCAGCTCGTGGGCCCGCCCGCCGCCGAAGCGTCCGACAGCGAAGGTGCGCCGCCGGCGCTCGCCTCTCACGGTCGTCCAGCTCGCGCCGTAGCGGACGGCGCGGCCGTTTCGGTCGCGCTCGACGTAGACGCCGCGCGCCGCGCCATTCCCCAGGCGGCGCACGGCGAGCGCCGGGGGCAGTTTGGTCAACAGGCCGTCACGATGGCGCACCGCCGCGTTGAAGGATCCGCGGCGGCCTCCGTGCCGGCTGTCCGAGAAGTACTTGTAATAACGCCGGCCGCCTCGCCTCACGCTCACGACCCAACCGTGGAAGCGGTGGTCGAAGCGCGATACGTTCTTCGCTCTCATCGCCGAAACACGCTCCCCGTCTCGATTCTCGCGCCATAGCCGCTCGCTGTCGAGCCGAAAATCCGGTGCGCTCCGGCTGCGGTCAGTCCCGTTTGTCGCCAACCCGCGTTCGCAGAGTGCCTTGGCAACCAGGCAATCGCCACGCGCCCGTCCTCGTCGTAGGACGGACGTATACTCCGGCGCGATGGCGAAAGGCTTGTACCTCGGCAAGGTCTTCGACCCCGCCGGAGGGCTCGGCACCCGCCTCGACCTCGACGCCGACGACCTCTTGACGCACGGCTTCATCGTCGGCATGACCGGCTCGGGCAAGACCGGGCTCGCGATCGTGATGATCGAGGAGCTCGTGCGGCAGGGCGTGCCGGTTCTCGCCATCGACCCGAAGGGCGATCTCGGCAACCTCCTGCTCACCTTCGGCCGGCTCGACGCGGCCTCCTTCGAGCCGTGGCTCGACAGCGACGCGGTCCGACGGGAGGGACAGAGCGCCGCTCAGATAGCCGAGGCGTGGCGGAACGGTCTCGCCGAGTGGGGTTTGGACGGGAAGGACGTCGCGAGCCTCGAGGGCGCCCGCGAGGCCACGATCTACACGCCCGGCTCGACGGCAGGCGTACCGCTCGACGTGCTCCAGTCCCTCGAAGCGCCGGCCGCTCCCTTCGAGTCCGCGCAGGAGGACCTGCGCGACGAGATCACCGGCATCGTCGCGGGAATCCTGGGCCTGCTCGGCATCGAGGCCGACCCGCTCCAGTCGCGGGAGTTCATCCTGCTCTCGACGCTGATCGAGACGGCGTGGCGGGAAGGCCGGGGCCTGACGCTCGAGTCGCTCCTCGCCGGCGTGGCCGATCCGCCCTTCGAGAGGCTCGGCGCGCTCGCCGTGGAGAGCGTGTTCCCGCGCCGCGAGCGGCAGGGCCTGCTGCTCGCCCTCAACAACCTGCTCGCGGCGCCCTCCTTCGAGGCCTGGCGCCGCGGCGAGCCGCTCGACGTCGATCGGATGCTGCGCACGGGCGACGGCCGGGCGCGGCTCTCCATCGTCTACACCGCGCACCTGCAGGAGGCCGAGCGCCTGTTCGTGACCGCGCTCGTGCTCGACAAGGTGAAGACGTGGATGCGGCGGCAGCCTGGCACGAGCGCGCTCCGCGCCCTCGTGTACATGGACGAGATCTTCGGCTACTTCCCGCCGCATCCTGCGAACCCTCCGACGAAGCGGCCGCTGCTGACGCTCCTGAAGCAGGCGCGCGCCCAGGGCGTCGGCGTCGTGCTGGCGACCCAGAACCCCGTGGACCTCGACTACAAGGGCCTGGCCAACGCCGGGACGTGGCTCGTGGGAACGCTGCAGACGCAGCAGGACCGCGCGCGCCTGCGCGAGGGCCTGCTCGGCACCGGCCTGGCGGAGGCAGCCCTCGACGCCCTCCTCGACGGCACGCGCAAGCGCGTGTTCCTCCTCCACGACGTTCACCGAGCCGGTCCCACGCTCGTCCACGTGCGCTGGGCCATGTCGTACCTGCGCGGCCCCTTGACCCGGGAGGAGGTCGGCCGGCTCATGGCGGGCCGAGCCGCCGCGGCGCCGCGCGCCGCCGAGCCCGCCGGGGCGGCACCGGTCCTCCCATCGCCGCTCACGCACAACTACGCGTCGAAGTACGGCGGGGCCCTGGCCGATCCCCACGTCTTCGTGAAGTACGCGGTCCGGTACAAGGGGGCCGGCGAGGTCGTGGCCTCGAAGGCGTGGCCGCTCTCGGGCGCGACGCCCGCCGACAGCCTCGAGGCCGAGGCCATCGAGGTCGCGGAGGCCGAGCTCGCCAAGGCGCCGAGCGGCGCGATCCGCCACGGAGACCTTCCCGAGTGGCTCGGCCGCGATGGGGCGAGGCTCCTCGAGAAGGCCCTGCGCGACCGCCTGCCGGACAAGCTGGCCACGACGGTCCAGTACGACCCCATCACCAAGGAGACGTCGGCGCCCGGTGAACCGGCCGAGGTTTTCGCGGCCCGGCTCGGCGCTTCGGGCGGCGGCGCTCCGGCGGCGAAGCTCCGCGAGCGTCTCGCGCGCAAGCGACGCGAGCTCGAGCTGCAGAAGGACGACGTGTCCGCGCGCAGCAAGGAGAAGTGGCTGGCCGTGGGCTCCGCGATCCTCTCGAACATCGGGCTGCTCACGGGTCGCAAGCGCACCATCTCCGGAGCGGGCGCGGTGCTGAGCAAGAACCGCCTCGAGAACGCCGCCGAAGGGCGGCTCGACGCTCTCTCCCAGGAGATCGCCTCCCTCGAGCAGGAGCTCGGCGCCCTCGAGACCGTGGACGCGGCGCGCTTCGAGGCTCGTCCGCTCGTTCCCGGGAAAGGCGACGTGAAGCTCCTGCGCTACGATCTCCTCTGGGTGAGCTGACGGCCGTGAGCCAGGCGCGGCGCCTCGACGAGCTGGAGGAGAAGCTGGGCAGGCGCGGAGAGCGCCGGCGCGCGAACCGGGGCCAGGCGGACTACTGGCAGCGCGTGCAGGAGCTGTTCACCCGCGACGTCACGGTCAAGGCGCTCCGGGAGCTGGCCGAGAGCGACGCGCGCGACACGGTCGCGTACTTCTCCCGCGAGATCGATTTCGACGACCTGAAGCGCAAGCCGTTCTGGAAGCGCGTGCCGGCCTCGGCCTTCCGCTTGTTCGAGGCGATCGCCTGGCGCCTCTCCCCGGCGCGGCGCCTGCTCTTCGCTGGGGCCACGATCGTGCTGGCGTTCGGCTGGGCCGACTACCTGCTGGGCGTCTTGAGTCGCGGGGGTTGGCCGAGCATCCCGTCGTTCCTGCTCGTCGCCACGACCCTCCTCTTCGCCCTCCTGACCCTCGAGCTACGCGACAAGCTCTCCCTCAAGGGCGACCTGGAGATCGCCCGCCAGATCCAGTTCGGGCTGCTGCCCTTCGAGCCGTGGGCCGCCGGCACGCTGCGGGCCCGGGCCGCGATGCGCCCGGCGAACACCGTGGGGGGCGACTACTTCGACCTGGTCGAGCTGGGCGACGGCCGCTTCGCCGTCGCCATCGGCGACGTGGCGGGCAAGGGCATGCCGGCCGCGCTGCTCATGGCCCTGCTGCAAGGGAGCCTGCGCACCCTCGTGACCGCGGGCCTGCGCGGCGCCGAGCTCGTCGCCCGCCTCAACCAGCACCTCACCGCCAGCATCCCGCGCAACCGGCTCGTGACGCTGTTCTACGCCGAGGTCGATGCCGCCGGCGGTCCCCTTCGCTACGTCAACGCCGGCCACAACCCGCCGCTGCTGGCGCGCTCGGACGGAGCGCTCCAGAGCCTCGCCGGCACGGGCGTGGCGCTGGGCATCATGCCAGACGCGCTCTTCGAATGCGTCGAGACGGCCTTCGGCGGGGGAGACCGGCTGCTGCTCTACACCGACGGCATCGTCGAGGCCGAGAACCCGGCCGACGAGGCCTACGGCGAGGAGCGACTCAGGAGCTTTCTGGCCGGTCGCAGAGCCGCGCCCGCCGAGATGCTGATCGACGGCCTGGTGGCCGACGTGCTGGCGCATGCCGGACCGCTGCGCCCGCGGGACGACATGACGCTCCTCGTCCTGGATCGCGGGGCGTGAGGCCGCGCCGCAACGGAGCGGCGCTCCTTGCGATCGGCCTCGCCCTGGGGGCGTGTCGCGGGCGGGAGACCGTCTACCTGGACCTCGTCGCCCTGGCGCCGGCCGCCGAGCACGCGCGCGCGTACGGGTTCCATGCGCTGGGGACGCCGGCGGCGGAGCCGGCCCGAGGACCGGGGCTGCTGCGGGACGACGGCGGCGGAGACCCGCGACTGTGGTCGAAGCGCGAAGGCGAGATCCAGCTCCAGTTCGGCGGGATCGCGCCGCGCGCCGCCGTCCTCGATCTCACTCCCTTCCCGGGGATCAGCGATCAGAGGCTGCTCCTCACGCTCAACGGCACCGAGGTGGCCGACCTCGAGGTCGCGCCCGAGCGCCGGCGCTACCTCGTGCCGCTTCCGGCGGTCGCCCAGGCCGCGAGGGGAGCCAACAAGCTGGGGCTCCGCTTCCGCGAAGTCGCGCCGGCGGGCGGCGCGCTGGGCCGCCGGGTGGCGGCGGCCCTGCACTCGATCGCGTGGAGCGGCGACGGTGACGCCGCGCTGCTGGATCTGCTCGTGCGGGGCGCGCCGCCGCCGCTGACGATCGAGAGGAACCCGCCGCGGATCGTGCAGACCGCCGGCGCCGTGCGCTATGCGC
>DASSJI010000059.1:0-12648 GCA_035691285.1 Vicinamibacteria bacterium
CGATCCGGAACAGCCAGAGCACAGCGGCGGTTCCGATCAGCGCCTGGATGTGCACCGGGAACGGGACCCGCGGTGGCCCTTCGGGTTCCGGAGCGCGCGGGCCTAGCAGGCCGAACGGCAGCACCGTCACGGCGACGCCCAGCCGGAACAGGCTGGCGGCGTCGGCGTGCGCGACGAGGGCCACCACCAGGAACGCGAAGAGGCTGCCGAGGATCCCGACCTTGAGGAAGGCCCCCCGGCTGGCCGCCCAGCCCAGCGTGCGCCGTAGCGGCGACACGTGGCCGGCGCAGGCGCGCCATTCCGTCGTCCCGAAGGGCTCGACGACCTCGATGGGCACCGCTCCCTCTCCGCTCGCGCCGCCGCACCACAGGCAGCGGCGTCCGGCGCGGCGCAGCGCAAAGGGCCGCGCGTAGAGGCGGTGGCTGATCATGATCGCGATGCCCAGCGCCAGAGACGGGTACACGCCGACGGGCGCCTGCGTGAAGAGGGCCAGCACGATCGGGACGGGGAGGAACAGGAGCAGGCCGGCGAGGCGGTCGCTCACGCGGGCAAATCGCCACCAGGGCGCACGGCTTCCGGCCACGTCGCGGTCACCTCCGTCGGGCAGCGCGCGACGCCGGCCGCCTTGCCGGAAGTCTAGCTCCGCCGGAGGACAGGAGTCCCCACCTCCCGCGGCTCGCGGGTCGGCTCCAGCGCCTCCAGCCGGACGTCGTAGCGGATACCCCGGCGGCCCAGCTCCTCCATCACGGGCTCTGCCGGCAGCGTCTCCATCGCCACCGCGCCCACCGGCACCTCGCCGCGCGCCTGCAGCAGCATCACGACGGAGCAGTGCCAGCCGGTGAGCCGCTCCATGGCCGTGAAGCCCGTGACTTCGTCGTAGCGGTCGACGAGATCCGCGACCGCCACCGCGGCGCACCCGTCCTTGCGTCCGACGGCCCGCGCCCGGATCACGCACACATCCCGCGTGTCGGCCTGCCTCAGCCTGGGTTCGAGGAGCGCGTGGTACACCTCGCGCGGGACCACGTCCTGGTCGTGCACGCGAATGGCCGTCTCGCTGAAGAGGCCGAGGGCCTTGAACGCCCGCAGCCAGTCGAAGTGGCCGGGGTAGCGCAGCACCTTGTTCTCGAGGCGCCGGAGGCGTCCTTCGAACGTCCATGGCGCCGTCGACAACCCGCCCGAGCAGACGGCCGCCTCGAGACGGCCGAGGCCGGGGAAGTCGAGAAACTCCGGTTCGCTCAGCGAGTCCACCGGAGTGACGCGCCCGTCCCGAAGGAAGCAGGCCTGCCCGTCCATCTCGTTCGTGAGGCCGTTCACGTGGAAGGTGAGGGCGTAGTTCCACGGCGGCACCGGGTGCTGGGGCAGCCCGCCGTCGTAGAGGTGGAGCTCGTGCGCCTCCTCGAGGTAGCCCATCGCATAGACGCCAAGGGTCACGATGAGGCCGGGGCCCATGCCGCAGTCCGGCACGAGGCTCACGCCGGCTCGGCGCGCCTCGGCGTCGAGGGCGAGCTCCCCTCGCACGGTCTCGGTATGGCCTCCCATGTCGCAGAAGCGCACGCGGGCGGCGATAGCCGCCCGGGCGAGGGCGAGGTTGTGGCGGTAGGGCACGGCGCTCAACACGACGTCGGCTCCGGTCAACACGCCGCGGAGGGCCTCGAGGTCCTCCACTTCGAGCGCGGTCGGGGACGCGACGGGGCGATCCGCCAGCCGATTCACCCGCGCGGCGGCCGTGCGCGCCACGCTCGGATCGCGATCAGCGAGGATCACTGACGCCGCCCCTCCGAAGAGCGCCAGGTCGTAGGCGGCGGCGGTACCCTGCCGGCCCGCCCCGAGGATGACGTAGCGGAATCCCATGCTCATGCGTGTGAGCCAAGCAAGGCGGATGCCAGCGCCGGCGCCTCCTGCCGTCCCGCGCGACCGCGGTGCGGATCGCCTCCAGCTCGTCCTCGCACACGCGGAACGTCGCCCAGGAGCGTGGATCGCCCGGGCCGACGGAAGCGAATGCTGGCCGCTTCAGGCCGACTTCGCCGCGTCTCCCGCCCTCGGCTCCTTGACGAAGCGGTAGCCGAGGCCAACGACGGTCTCCACGTGGTGGCGGGCGGGACCGAGCTTCATCCGCAGCCTTCGGATGTGCGCGTCGATGGAACGTGTCTCTACGTCGCTCTCGTAGCCCCACACCCGTTCGAGCAGGCGCTCGCGGGTCAACACGCGGCCGGCGCGTTCGAGCATGTAGCGGAAGAGCTCGAACTCCTTCGGAGTAAGACGGATCTCCTCGCCGCGGTAGCGCACGACGAAGGCGTCGAACTCCACCTCGAAGTTCTCGTCGCGGTAGCCCTGCATCTCGTCGCCGCCGCTTTCGCTCCGGCGCAGGGCCACCCGGCACCGCGCGGCCAGCTCCTTGAGGCTGAACGGCTTGACCACGTAGTCGTCGGCGCCCATCTCGAGGCCGAGGACGCGGTCCACCTCGTCAGCCCGGGCCGACACGATGATGATGGGAACGTGGGCGGTCGTGGCCTGCTTGCGGATCAGGCGGCACACCTCGAGCCCGTCCATCCCCGGCAGGTTCAGGTCGAGCAGCACGAGGTCGGCGCCTCGGCGCACGGCGTCGAGGCCCTCCTCGCCGGTGCGAGCCACCTTCACCTGCAGCCCGACCTTCTCGAGGTGGTACCCGATCGCCTCGGCGATGTCGCCGTCGTCCTCGATCAGCACCACCCGGCGGCGCGTATCGGGCGGCGTCGGCGCGGGCGTACTACTTGAGATACGGTCGGCCTTCACTTCTTCGCCTCCTCGGTCTCGTGGTGGTGGCGCACGTCCCTGGCCTCCACGAGGAAGATCACGTCCTCGGCGATGTTGGTCGAGTGGTCGGCGATGCGCTCCAGGTTGCGGCTGATCAGGATGAGCGCCAGGGCGCGCTCGATGGTTCCCGGGTCGGCCATCATGTACGTGAGCAGCACCCGGAACACGTGATCCTTGAGCTGGTCCACCTCGTCGTCGCGCTCGAGCACCGCCCGGGCCAGGCCGATGTCCTTGCGCACGAAGGCGTCGAGGGCGTCTCGGGTCATGCCCTCGGTGATCTGGGCCATCCGCGACAGGTTGATCACCGGCTGCAGCGGCGGATGGCGCAGGATCTTGGTCACGTTCTGGGCGATGTTCACCGCCTGGTCCCCGATCCGCTCCAGGTCGGAGTTGATCTTCATCGCCACGGTGATCAGGCGCAGATCGGTGGCCAGCGGGTTCTGCAGCGCGAGCAGCTTCAGGGCCCGGTCGTCGATCTCGATCTGGAGGTCGTTCACCTCCTTGTCGGAAGCGGCGACCTTCTCGGCCAGGTCCAGGCGACGCTCCATCAGGGCGTCGATGGCTTGATGGACGTGCTCCTCCACCAGGGCGCCCATGTGCAGCAGCCGCTGCTTGAGGGCCTGGAGGTCCTCTTCGAAGTGATGCCGTTCCATCTCTATCCGAATCTCCCCGTGATGTAGTCCTCGGTCAGCTTGTCCTTGGGCCGCGTGAACATCTCCGGGGTTGGCCCATACTCAACCAGCCGTCCCAGCCAGAAGAACGCGGTGCGGTCGGACACCCGCGCGGCCTGCTGCAGGTTGTGGGTCACGATCACGATCGTGTACTTCTCCTTCAGGCCGTAGATCAGCTCTTCTATCTTCAAGGTGGCGATCGGGTCGAGCGCGGAGCACGGCTCGTCCATCAGGATCACCTCGGGCTCGACCGCGATCGCCCGGGCGATGCACAGGCGCTGCATCTGGCCCCCGGAGAGGCCGAGCCCGCTCTCGTTCATGCGGTCCTTGACCTCGTCCCAGAGCGCCGCTCCACGCAGGCTCCGCTCGCAGGCCTCGTCCAGCGTCGCCTTGTCGCTGATGCCCGCGATGCGCAGCCCGTACACGACGTTCTCGTAGATCGACTTTGGGAACGGATTGGACTTCTGGAACACCATCCCGACGCGCCGCCTCACCTCGATCACGTCCGTCGAGGCCGCGTTGACGTCGATCCCCTTCACGTGGATGGTGCCGGTGGTCTTCACGTTGTCGATCAGGTCGTTCATGCGGTTCAGGCAGCGGAGCAGCGTGGACTTGCCGCAGCCCGAAGGCCCGATCAGGGCCGTGACGCGTCGGTCCTCCATGTCCATCGTGATGTCGTGGAGCACGTGGTTGTCCCCGTAGCTCAGGTTCACGTCCTTGACCACGATGTCGGGCTCACGGGCCTCGGCCGCGGAGGCGTCCTGGACCTTGACCTCGGTCTTGATGCGCAGCCCCTTGTCGGGCGCCGCCACGGTGTCGACCTCCTCGGGCATGGCCTTCATCCTCTAGAAAGCTCCGGTCTTGTACTTCTCCCGCAGCCGGTTGCGCACCACGATCGCGGTCAGGTTCAGCAGCACGACGATGAGCAGCAGGAAGATCGTGGTGGTGTAGACCATCGGCTTCGCGGCCTCGACGTTCGGGCTCTGGAAGCCGACGTCGTAGATGTGGAAGCCGAGGTGCATGAACTTCCGGTCGAGATGGAAGAACGGGAAGACGCCGTCCATCGGCAGCTCGGGGGCGAGCTTCACGACGCCGGTGAGCATGAGGGGCGCCACCTCGCCCGCGCCGCGGGCCATGGCGAGGATCAGCCCCGTCAGGATCCCCGGCGCCGCAGCGGGCAGCACGACGCGCACGATGGTCTGGAACTTCGTCGCGCCCATGGCCAGGGACGCCTCGCGCATCGAGCGGGGGACCGCCGCCAAGGCCTCTTCCGAGGCCACGATCACGACCGGGACCGTGAGCAGCGCGAGCGTCAGCGCCGCCCACAGGATGCCGCCAGTGCCGTAGGTCGGGGTCGGCAGGGCCTCGGGGAAGAAGAGCTTGTCGATCCCGCCTCCGACGAAGTACACGAAGAAGCCCAGGCCGAACACGCCGAAGACGATGGACGGGACGCCGGCCAGGTTGTTGACGGCGATCCGCACCATCCGCACGAGCGCCCCCTGCCGCGCGTACTCGCGCAGGTAGAGCGCGGCCAGCACACCCGTCGGCACCACGATGATGCTCATGATCAAGACCATCATGACCGTGCCGAAGATCGCCGGGAAGATGCCGCCCTCGGTGTTGGACTCGCGCGGGTCGTCGGCGAAGAAGGTCCAGAGCCGGCTCGTATACACAGCGAGCCGCCCCGGCCAGGACAGCTGGTTCGCCGCGTAGGCGCGGTAGATGTCCAGGGCCCGCAGCTCCTTCTCCTTGCCGTCGACCGTGCGGAAGGTCACATAGGTCCCCGCCACCTTCTCGAGCAGCGCCTGGAGCTCCGTGGTCTTCTGCTCGAACGCGGCCTTGCCCTGGGCAGCCTCGCGCTCGATCTCGCCGCGCCGCGCGGAGACGTCCTTCCCCGGCTCCTCCGGGAGCTCCAAGTCCAGCCTTCGGCCCGCGAGGCGCGCCTGCTCGATGCGGTAGTTGATCTCGCCGATCTCGCCCTTCTCGATGCGCTTGATGGCGGCGCGGTCAGCGTCCGCGCGGGCGATCAGCCCCGGAAGGGCGGTCGCGGCGGCGGCGCCCTCGGCGATGACTTCGTCCCTCTGCTTCACCAGCGTGGGCTCGCCAAGCAGGGGGCCGTACTCGCTCCGCTCGACGAAGAAGGCGCCCGCGGGCCGCTCGAGGGTGACGATGTCGTCTTCGTTGAACCACTTGAAGTCGATGCCGTAGAGATCCCGGTTGCCCACGCGCAGCAGCAGGCGATGCCGCTGCAGGTGGTCGGGCTGCCCGGGGTTGGGGATCGCCTCGCGGCTCGACACCTCCCCGAGGTGGGCGCTGCCGTCCTTCAGGGTGATGCGCACCAGCTCCTGGGGCCAGAAGAAGCCGAGGCCGTTGACCAGGATCACCAGGATCAGGCCGGCGATCATCAGGATGCACGCGCCCAGCGCGCTTCCTGTGAACCAGATCAGCGGGTCGCCGCGGCGGATGGACTTCGCGAGGCTCATCAGATGGCCTTGTAGCGCTCGCGCAGGCGCTGGCGCACCAGCTCGGCGAGGGTGTTGACGAAGAACGTCATCATGAACAGCAGCAGGCCCGCGAGGAACAGCGTTCTGTAGAGAGTCCCGCCGTACGGCGCCTCGGGGATCTCCACCGCGATGTTCGCGGACAGCGTGCGCATGCCGTTGAAGATCGACCAGTCCAGGACCGGCGTGTTGCCGGTCGCCATGAGCACGATCATGGTCTCGCCCACGGCGCGCCCGAAGCCGATCATCACGGCCGAGAAGATGCCCGGGCTGGCCGTCGGCAGCACCACCCGCACCGCGGTCTGCCAGCGGCTCGCGCCCAGCGCCAGGGAGGCCGCCGTCAGGTGCTGCGGCACGCTGGTGAAGGCGTCCTCCGCGATCGTGAAGATGATCGGGATCACGGCGAACCCCATCGCCAGGCCCACGACCAGGCAGTTGCGCTGGTCGTAGACGAGGTCGAGGGCGCTCTTCAGCCACAGCCGGAAGTCCCCGCCGAAGGCGCCGGCCTCGACGGCTGGCCCGATCTGCGCCGCGCACCAGGCGCCGAGCATCAGGAGCGGCACGATGACTGCGATCTCCATCCCGGGCCGGAGCCGGTCCCGGAACGTTCGCGGCAGCCGCTCCCAGACCAGGAACCCCGACGTGCCGAACAGCGGCAGGAGCACGATCATCAGCAGCACCGGCACGATCTCGCGCTCCACCCTCGAGGCGAGCCACAGCCCCGCGATGAAGCCGACCACGACGCTCGGCAGCGCCGCCATGATCTCGACGGTCGGCTTGACCTTCGCCTTGATCGAGGGGTGCATGAACTGCGAGGTGTACAGGGCGCCCATGACCGCCAGCGGGATCGCGAACAGCAGGGCGTACGCCGTGCCCTTGATGGTCCCGAACACCACCGGCACCATGCTGAACTTGGTCTCGAAGTCGTCGGTCCCGCCGGTCGACTGCCAGACGTACTCGGGCTCCGCGTAGCCCTCGTACCAGACCTTGCCGAACAGCGCCCGCCAGGACACCTCCGGGTGGGGGCTCGAGATCTCGTAGCGCGCCAGGCGGCCGTCCGGCTGCTTCGCGAGAATGCCGTCCATCTTCGGGGTCAGCATCACGCTTTCGACCGGCGTCCCGCTCGCAGGGAAAGCGACCAGGGTCCGCTCCGAGGTCATGTGGCGCAGGACCAGGGAGCCGTCGGCGCCCGCGGTGACGAAGCTCTTGTCGCGTGTCGAGGGACCGATCGCCGCAATGGGAGCCCCCTGCGGCGCGTAGCTGTGGGCGCGCACGAAGCGGAGGTCGGTGTCCTCTTCGCGCTGCCTCACGCGGAACCAGGCCGTGAGGTTGCCCTTCGCGTCGCCGACGAGCGCCGTGACGCCGCCCAGGCTCATCTCGACGGCCGTCACCGGCTCGTCGGAAACCCGCACCACCTCCGTGAGCCGCACCTCGGGCGTCAGCTCCCAGTGGTGCAGGCTGCCCTTGTCCGTCGCGGCGATCAGCGTGTCGCTCCGAGCGATGCGTACGCGGGTCACGCGCTCGCCGTCGCGCGTCTTGAGGCTGCCGCGGTGCTCGCCGCCCTCGTCGTCCGTGAGGTAGAAGAGGATCTCGTCGTCGGCCGGGACGCCGATCACGGTCTTGCGGCCGTCCTTCTCGTCGTAGGCCACCTCCCGGATCGGGCGCTTCGACTCGTCGAGGGCGACCACGCCCCGGTCGCGGACTTCGATCTCGAGATCGACCAGCTTCTGGTCCTTGTAGCGCGGCAGGAAGCGCACCTGCTGGAGCGCCACCCGCCCGTCGCCGGTGCCGATCGCGACGAAGTTGTCGGTCAGGCTCCTGGACGCCGATGCCACACTTGCCGCATCGAGGAAGGAGGGCAGGACCTCCTTCGCGAAGGAGCCGTCGGTCCTCCAGACGGCCGTCCGCCCGTCGGCGAGGACCTCGTAGAAGTACATCTGGTACTCGTCGCTGCCCATGACCAGGGGCTTGCCCGCCTCGGGCCGCGCGGCGAAGACGACGTGGCCCGCCGGCGTTCCGGCGGCCGGCCGGAACAGCGGCACGGTCTCTCCGAGGATGAAGAGGAAGATGAAGAAGACCGCGACGATGACGAACAACCCGCCCAGCGTGATGAAGGCCACCGCGAGGCGGTCGAGGAGCTTGACGCGGCGGAGGCGGCCGCTCTGGGCAGCGACCCGCTGGCGGCTGTCGAGGGGAGCGGCGGGGGCGGCGGCGGCCATCTGCTCAGCTCTCCGCAGGTCGTGTGGCCGAGCCCGGGGGCGGAGCCGCCGCCCCCGGAACCCGGGCGTGCTACTCGATCTTCGCGAGCTCCTGCTTGACGATGTCAGCAGGGAGCGGGAGGTAACCGTCCTTCACGACCACCTCCTGGCCCTCCCTGCTGAAGATCAGCTTGCAGAACTCCTTGACGACGGGATCCAGAGGCTTGCCCGGCGCCTTGTTGATGTAGATGTAGAGGAAGCGGTTCAGCGGGTACTTGCCACTCTTCACGTCCTCGTAGCTGCCGCTCGAGACCGGTCCGCCCTCCTTCTCCATGAGGGCGACGACCTTGACGCCCGAGGTCTTGTAGCCGATGCCGGAGTAGCCGATGCCGAAGCGGTCCTCGGTCACCCCCTGGACCACGGAGGCCGATCCGGGCTGCTCCTTCACCGTGTCCTTGTAGTCGCCGTTGCCCAGGGCGTGCTCCTTGAAGAAGCCGTACGTCCCCGAGGCGGAGTTGCGCCCGTACAGGCTGATCGGACGGCCGGCCCAGTCGCCGGTGAGGCCGAGCTCACCCCAGGTGGTCACGTTCTTTCCACCCTTGCGGCGCGTCTTCGAGAAGACGCCGTCCACCTGGGCCAGCGTCAGCTTCTCGAGCGGGTTGTCCTTGTTCACGTAGACGGCGAGCGCGTCGTACGACGTCCGGAGCTGGGTCGGCTTGTAGCCGTGCTTGCTCTCGAACTGGTCGATCTCGGTGGCGCGCATGGCACGCGACATCGGACCGAACTGTGCCGTGCCCGCGATCAGGGCCGGGGGCGCCGTGGAGCTGCCCTTGCCCTCGACCTGGACCTTCACGTTCGGATACATCTTCAGGAACGCCTCCGCCCACAGCGTCATCATGTTGTTCATGGTGTCGGAGCCGACGCTGTTGAGATTGCCGGAGACGCCCGACGTCTTCTGATACGCGGAGATCGCCGGGTCGACGGCGACCTGCTGAGCGACCGCCAGTGGCGCGAGGGCCGAGACCGCCGCGCCGAGCCAAGCACGCTTCATCACTGCTTCCTCCGAACGGGCCGAGCGCTCACGCTCCCGAGGCTAGCAGCCGCCGGGAAACGCCGCGTTTCGCCCGTGTTAATTCCCTGTTAAGTCGCCCGGTCAGAAGATGAACTGCGTCTGGAGGCGGAACTCCTTGGTGGTCGTGCCGGCTCCGCTGTTGGCGGCGTCGTCCTTGAGCTGGCGGTAGTCGGCCTGAACCTTCAGGTTGTGCTTGTTGTAGTAGTAGGAGAAGGCCCCGCCAATCTCCTCCCTGTCGTTGCCGGACCGTGCATCGCTGGGGTCGATGGTCGAGTAGCGTGCGGCGATCTCCCAGAACGCCGCGCCAGCCTGCCCGGGGGCCTTGAAGGCGTAGGAGGCCTGGAACAGGTAGCCCGAGTCCGTGAACTTCGATCCCTTCACCGAGGCCACATAGGGCGTCGATTCCCGGTTGGTGTACTCGGCCACGCTTGCGAAGCCCTTGTACTTGAAGCTGTAGTCGAAGCCCCACTGGGTGTCGGCGTTGACGGCGGCGGGTGTCGTGGCGGGAGGCACGATCGCCCCGGTGAAGCGCCGGTCGTTCTTGAGGAAGTTGCCCGCGATGGCAAGGAGGGGCTTGCCCTGCGAGTCGCCCAGGTCGCCTTCCGTCATGAGCGCGCCGGAGCCCCACTGGTTCATGCGCGTGTTTCCGAGGGCCTGCCACATGACGCGGGCCGAATACAGGTACTTGTCGTTGTCGTTCAGCTCCTGGCTGCGGCCGTTGCCGTTCGAGATCATGGCGCGCCAGTCGAGCTTGTTCCCGCCCAGCGTGCCCCACAGCGCGAGGCCGGTCTCACGCCCCGGGTTGTAGCGGCCGTCGGTATCGGCCCGGTCCACGAACTGCTGGGCGCCGGAGGACGTGAGCTGCTGCCGGCCGTAGGGAGCCTTGAACTGCCCGAAGCGGATGCGGAACTGCTTCTTCTTGGTGGGGTCCCAGTCGATGTTGGCGTCCTCGAGGAAGCGGGAAGCCGGGCTGCCCGTGACGTCCGGCCAGTTCAACTGCACCTCGTACTCGAGCTCGGGCTTGTAGAACCAGCCCTCGAGCTTGAACTTGGCGCGCCGGATCCTGAAGCTGCCCTTGCTGTCGCCGGCGTTCTCCGTGCCGGGGAGCCTCACCGAGTCGTCGGGCATCTGGTAGGTGAAGCGCGGCTGGATGCGGTTCGACATCTCCATGTAGAAGTTCTTGCCCAGGGTGAAGCGCGTCTTGCCGTCCCGCCATTCGACCCTCTGGACGGGCGGGGGAGGCGTCTCGACCACCTGCGAGATCCCGTGCTTGAAGAAGAAGAGCTGGAGGGCCTGCTCGCTGTCGGCCACCACCGTCTCGCCGTTCGGTCCGGCGCCCGGTCGCGTGAGGCCGGTGCCCATTTCGCCGCTCTTCTCGAACGCGTCGGCCTTCTTCGCGTCGTTGAAGACGTAGATTCGGCCGTCCTTCTGGATCTCCTTGTAGTACATCCCCTGCGCGGACGCGCCGGCGGCCAGGGCCAGGCTCGCGAGGAGCGCCCCGGACAGGCCGAGGATGCGCCGGACGAAGCTCGACTTCATGTCACCGTCCTCCTTGGCAAACTCTCGCACGAAGGTATCTTCCGTCGGTGACAGCGCCGTGACGAGGACGTGAACGCCGCGTTAACGTTTCGTCGAGGAGCCCGCCCGGGGCCGTCACATCTCCGTCGTCGCGAGCCCGTATCTTCCGGTCAACGATGTCCCGACGCCAGCGTCCCTGAGACGCCCCGCCAGCCAACAAGCCGCCCGGCGGCGTTGTTCGCGCCTCGACCCGCCGGAGCGGCCGCCCGCCACCGCTCCTTCCGCTACCCCGCCTCCGGCGCCTCCCGAGGTGCCGGAGGCGTACCGGGCCTGAGCGGCTCAGTCGGCTCCGAGCAGCGGCTTGCCGTCCGGGCCCTTGAACTGGCGGGCCCACGCCACGCGCAAAGTCTTCACGAGGGACGGCGGCATCGACCTGTTCGCCCCGGCCCGCGTCAGCGCCCGGAACCGCTGGGTCTGGCTGGCGGTGAACCTGGTGACGGTGTTCGTCGCGTCCCGCGTCATCGGGCGCTTCGAAGAGACGATCCAGGGGCTCGCCGTCCTGCTCAACCTCCTGGTCGCGGCTGTCGTGGGCGTGGCCGTCCCCCTCCTCCTCCATCGAACGGGGCGCGACCCGGCCCAGGGGGCGAGCGTGCTCCTGACGCTCACCACCGACGGGATGGGATTCTTCATCTTCCTGGGCCTCGCGCGCGCCTTCCTGTGAGGCGCGCCCTTCAGCGGAGGACGAGGACGAAGACAGCCGTCCCGATTCCCGCTCCGACGAGCGCGCCCACCAGCACGTCGCTCACGTAGTGAAGCCCGCACAGCACGCGCGAGGCAGCGACGCTGGCAGCGAGCACGAGGAGCAACGGAGACAGGCCCGGCAGCCCCAGGCCGACAACCGTCGCGATGGCGAACGCGTTCAAGGCGTGCCCCGACGGGAAGGAGTAGCGGTCGGCGGCGAAGCGCGCCAGGGGCCGCACGTCGTAGAGCGGGTGCAGGCCGGACTCGCAGGGCCGGCGCCGGCGAAAGCGGCGCTTGAGTGGCAGGAGCAGGGCGTTCGAGGCGAATGCGGCCAGCGCTCCCCCGGCGAGCACGCGGCGACCGGGGCCGCCGGCGGCGAGGAGCACGAGGCCGATGCCGGCCCACAGCCAGCCGTCGCCGAGCCGCGACGCCCACAGCATCCAGGCGCGGAAGAAGCGAGGCGGCCGCCAGGCCCATACCCTGTCGCTGATGCGCAGGTCCGAGTCGTTGACGAGCGCGAGGACGTTCACGGCAGCGCCGCCGTCGGAACGGGCTCCCCCCCGAGGGGCCGCAGGCGTCGCGACGGGCCGAAGAGCCCGCGGAAGTGCCGTTCGCCGAATTCGAGCTCTCGGGCCCAGAGCGTGGCCGTGACGAGGGGCAGGAGCGGGAGGAGCGGAACGGCCAGGAGCATCGAGGCGAATCGAGCCGCCGCGCCGGGTTCCGCGGCGGCGCGGGATCCGGCGTCGAGGTAGCTCGCAGCGAAGATCCGCGCGACGTCCGCGGTCAGCCGCGCGTAGCTGCCGCTCCGGCCCATCGGGATCGTCAGGCCGCGCCGGAGGCCGTCCAGGAAGTCCTCCCGCGTCCGCGCTCCGGGCACGATCGTGAAGGCGCGCGCGACCGAGGCCAGGGTATGGGCGTCGCTGCCGCCGACCGAGCGAGCGCCCTTCGCGCGAGCGGCCTGGCGCGCCCACTCGTTCGTGCGCGCGGGCATCATCGCGTTGCGGGTCTCGACGAGGAGCGGGGCGGCGAACGCCAGCGCGAAATCGCCCCTCTCCCGCGGGCCGGTCAGGGCCGAGAACACGTGGTTGACGGCCGCTGGGAGCCGCTCCTCGGCGAGACACGCGAAGAGCGCCTCCGGGTCGCGGCGCCGGGAC
>DASSJI010000060.1:0-20132 GCA_035691285.1 Vicinamibacteria bacterium
TGCCTTGTTCCAGCTCGCCCGCTCCAGGGCCTGGAACACGAGGTCGCGCTCCAGGTCCTCGAAGCGCACGCCGCCGGCAGGGAGGCGATGGACCTCGCCGCCCTGGTCGCCTGCAGACACTCCCGCGAAGTCCTCGGCGCACAGGCTGGAGCCCTCGGCGAGGAGCATGGCGCGCTCCACGGCGTTCCGCAGCTCGCGCACGTTCCCAGGCCACGAATGCGCCTCCAGGCGCGCGAGGGCGGCAGGCGCGATGGCGGTCACGTTGCGGCGAAACTCACCGCGATAGTGGTCCATGAAGAAACGCACCAGCGCCGGCAGGTCGCCCGTGCGTTGGCGCAGGGGCGGCAGCTCCACCTCCAGCACCTGGAGCCTATAGAAGAGGTCCTCCCTGAACCACCCTCGCGCACCCCGCGTCGCAGGTCGCGGTTGGTGGCCGCGACGATCCGCACGTCCACCCGTGTGTCCCTCGTCCCCCCGACCCGCCGGAACGCCTTCTCCTCGAGGAAGCGCAGCAGCTTGGCCTGCAGCGCCAGGCTCATCTCGCCGATCTCGTCGAGGAACACGCTGCCGCCGTCCGCCAGCTCGAGCAGCCCCTTCTTCTGCTGGCGCGCGTCGGTGAAGGCCCCCTTCTCGTGTCCGAACAGCTCGCTCTCGAGCAGCGTGTCGGGCAGCGCCGAGCACGTGATGTTCATGAAGGGCGCCGCGGCACGGGCGCTCATGCCGTGGACCACCTTCGCCGCCAGGTCCTTGCCGGTCCCGTTCTCTCCGGTGATGAGCACGGTGGAGGACGGGCTCTTGGCGATGCGGCCCAGGAGCGCCTTCACCGCCCGCATCGCCCGCGATTCCCCGACGATGTCGTCCAGGGCGAGCGGCCGCGTGCCGAGCTGCGCACGGGCCTGGTGCAGCTCCCGGCCAAGGTCCGCGCTCTGCCGCTCCAGGCGTCGGTAGAGGATCGCGTTGTGGATGGCGCTGGCCGCGATGTTGCCCACGAGGCCGGCCAGCTCCTCGTCCCGCTGGCTGAAGGTCGCCTTGTCGGTGGACTCGACCGCGAAGATCCCGACCAGCCGGTCGCGGATGAGGAGCGGTATCGCGATCTGCGTCTCGGCGTCCGCGAGTCCGGGCGGCGCCGCCGCGGACCTGAGCTCGCGGCCCCGGCCGGCCCGCTCCATCTCCTTCCGCACGGCCGCCGCGTAGGCGCGCTGCCGGCTCAGGTTGCCGATGCGCAGCACCTTGCGCTTCTGTGCCGCGAGGCCGATCACGCCGGCGCCCACCGGGACGCGGGCGCCGACGACCGACGACCGATAGCCCCGGCACGCCGCGACGCTCAAGGTCCTCTCCCCTTCGTCGAGGAGAAGGATCAGCGCGTGGCGAAACCCGAACAGCTCGACCATGGTGCGCAGGACGATCTCGAGGATCGCATCCAGGTCCAGGGTCGAGTTCAGGTCGCAGGACACCTGCCGGAGCAGGCACAGCTCGCTCCGCGTCCGCTCCAGCTCCTCTCTCAGCCCTGGCTTATCGGCGGGTGCGCTCACGCGGGCAGGCAGGGCAGGCACTCGACCGAGGTCACGCGGTAGATGTCCGCCGAGCGCAGCTTGAAGATCCCGGACATGCCCGTGGCCGAGGCGATGGCCTCGATCTCGAGGCTCATGCGCTCGAAGACCTCGCCCTCGGTCTCGGAGCGGTCGTAGAGGAGCCCGAGGACGAAGCGGCGGGCGTTCCAGATGTCGTGGAGGCAGAGGGTCGCCCGCGGGTTCTCCCGCACGTTGCGGATGGTCTTGCTGAAGAACTGGTACGAGAGCGCCACGTGCTCGGCGTCCACGTAGTAGGCCTGGGAGATCACCGCCACGTTCGGCTCGCCGTCCTTCGAGCAGGTCGAAAGCACCAGGGGAATCCCGCTCTCCATGACGGGCCTGATTTCGTCGGGCAGGCGGACTCCGGTCATGGCTCGGGAGGGGCGAGACGCCGGCCGGCGCCGGGCCCTGGGGTCTGGAGGAACACCTCCTGGACGGCGATGCGCACGGCCAGGGACGGCTGGCCCAGGTACAGCTCCAGCGTCCTGCTCGCGAAGTTGTGGCGCGTGTCGATCTGCTGGACGTCCCTCACGAAACGTTCACGGCAGGCCTCGAACGCGGCTCGCTCGGCCGCCCCGGTCGCGCGCGTGCCGGCGAAGTCGCCCTTGAACTGGTACGTCTCGTGGGGTCCGATGTGCTCGATGGTCAGCGCCAGGCGCGGGCACTCCGCCACGTTCCGCAGCAGCCGCTCCGTGAAGGGCTCCGCCACGAAGAAGGTCAGGAACTGGGGCTCCGGCTCCCGGATCCAGCCGCACACCCAATGGAAGTGCGGCGTCAGGTGGCGGTCCCGGGTCGCGGCATAGGCGATCGAGGCCCGCTCCAGGAAGCGCAGGATCACCCCCGGAATGGCCACGAGATCGAGAGCGGGCGCCCCCACTGCCCTAGATCGCTCCCCCGATCGTCACGACGTCCACCAGGCCCCTGCAGCCATAGAGGGCCGGCAGGACCTCGGCAGGCGCGTAGCGTCGGCGCAGCTCCGCCACGCGCTCGGTCCCGGCCCGGTAGGCGGGCAGGTACATGCGTCCGAGGAGCGGATGCCGTCCCCAGGCGCCGGAGAGCTTGTCGGCACGCTCCTCCGAGCACAGGTACTCCCTGCGCAGCGTTCCGGCCACGTCCTCGCGGGGCCACGCTTCCCGCCAGGTGAGGTACGACGACTGGTTCTTGGCGTCGTCCTGCAGCAGCGCGAGCAGGACGCCGAGCTGCAAGTCGTCGTCGGGCAGCTCCTCCACCCGGCTCACCCCGTGCGCCATCAGGATCGCGTTGTTCGCGATCCCCTCGAAGAGCGCGGCGCAACGCGTGTTCATCGTGAGCACCGAGGCCTCGAACCCGACCTCGCCGCGCACGAACAGGTCCTGGAGGAAGGCGAACGTCGTCACGTGCCCGGGCACCACCTCGTGGCTCACGAGCTGCTGGAACTCGGGCACCGAGATCTGCAGCGCCGCGTTGATCTCGTACGTGGCCTCGTACCGCGGCCGGCCTTCGGGCGTGCGCGCGCGTCCGAGGTAGTTCATCGAGCCCGAGAACCACGCGTTCTCGATGGGCAGGAAGCGGATGTTGGCGCGCGGCACGCGCCCGAGCGGCTGGGGCAGGTGCGGCATCACGTTCCGTTCCGTGAGCGCGTCGAAGAGCGAGATGAAGGCCTCGCCCAGGCTGGGGATGGACTTCGCCGGCACCATGCGGTCCCGTCTCCAGGCGTCGACGGCGGCGAGCAGCTCGCCGTCGTAGCCCGCCTTCGCCAGGAGAGCCGCCACGCGCTCGCGCTTCGCCCTCGGGTCGGAGGGCTCCGGCGCAGCTCCCGTCGAGGCTCGGACGCATCGCTCGTAGGGCACGGGCTCGCCGCGGCCGAGCAGCTCCTGGACCAGGTCCCACATCGCCTCGAAACAGGTCGCGAGGCCCTCGAGGTAGGCGCCCCGCCTCCCGCCGAGGGCGCGCCCGCCCTCGGCCATGCCGGCGATCGCGCCGCGCACGTCCACTCCCTCCAGGTACGCCTCCACCGCGCCACGGTCGATTTCCTTCGCGGCGACCCCGCCGCTCGCGCGGAGACGCGCCGCGGCCCCGTGCGTGTAGGCCAAAGGCAGCGCTTCGTCCGAGAACCACGAGTCCGCGATGAAGCGTCCCGTCCCGGACGGGTTCAGGACGTCGCCTCCCCACAAGGTGTCGATGCCGACGATGGCGTCGGCGACGCAGCGGTCGAGCCGATCCACCTCAGGCCTCCTTCACTTGCCGAGTGGAAGCATGCCACGTGTAGAGGCAGAGGGCCATGAAGCCGAGCGCCGAGAGGCTCTGGGAGATCCACTCCACGTCGTAGAAGGGCGTGCGGATCCAGTCCTCGGAGTAGCCGGGCACGAAGACGCGCAGGCCCGCTCCGAAGACCCCCCCCAGCGCACCGCCCGCCATCAGCCCCGAGGCCACCACGATCCCCCGCTCGCGGATGCCCGGCCGTCCCTCACGGTCGGCCTTCCGGTTCAGGAAGTGCACGAGGAACCCGCCCACCAGCGCCGGCGTGTTCAGCTCCAGGGGCAGGTACATGCCCAGGGCGAAGATCAGCGCCGGCGCTCCCAGCATCTCCATGATCACGGCGATCACGGCGCCGGTCCCGAAGAGCGCCCAGGCCACCGGCTGCTGGCTGATGAAACCCTCTACGAGGGCCCGCATGATGGCGGCCTGCGGCGCCGGCAGGACCTGCCGCGGATCGCCCGGCACCGCGTCGCCGAACTGGTACCCCTTGGCCAGGACCGCGATCGTGAGCCCGGCGGCGACCGCCGCAGCCACGACCCCCAGGAACTTCACGCCCTGCTGCGCTGCGGGAGTCGAGCCGAGCCAGTAGCCCGTCTTGAGATCCGTGATCGTCTGTCCCGACACGGAGAGGGCGGTGCAGACCATGCCCGCGATGGCCATGACGAAGAACATCCCGGTCGGCCCCGAGAGCCCGAAGCGCAAGAGCACCACCGACGAGATGATGATCGTGAGCATGGTCATGCCCGACACCGGGTTGCGGGCTGTCGTCGCGATCGCGTTCGCCGCCACGGACGCGAAGAAGAACGAGAAGCCCAGCATCAGCACGAGGCCCACGGCGACTACGACCGGGGAGACGCCGAGCGTGCCGAAGAAAATGGCGGCCCCCAGGGCGCTCAGCACCACGCCGATGAGCATGCGCACGACCGGCAGGTCCCGATCGGTCCGCTCCTGGCCGTGGTCCTCGCCGTGGCGGAAGGCCCGGGCCGCGATCCCGAACGAGCCGGCCACGATGCGCAGCGACTTGACGATGCCGAAGATGCCCGCCGTGGCGATGGCGCCGACGCCGACGAGCCGCACGTAGCGGCGGAAGATGTCGCCGGCGTCCATCTGGGCGAGCGGCGTCGTCGCGGGGTAGACCACGAGCTCCGGAGACAGGTGCTGGCCGACCATCCACAGGAGCGGCACCAGCACGAAGTTCGACAGGAAGCCCCCGGCGCAGAGGATCATCGACGAGCGCAGGCCCATCACGTAGCCGAGGCCGAGGATGAAGGCCACGGCGTCGAAGCTGGCCACGACCCGCGCCTTCTCGGCAAGGTGCTTGACGGCCGGCACGAACTGGAGGTCCACGAACTCCTTCCAGACGTGGAAGGTCGTGACGAAGAAGTCATAGATGCCGGACACGACGGTCGCCTGGATCAGGAGGCGCGCCTGGGAGCCTCCCTTCTCCCCCGTGACCAGGACCTCGGTGATGGCCGTGGCCTCCGGGTAGGGAAGCTGGCCGTGCATCTCGCGAACGAAGTAGCGGCGTAGCGGGATCAGGAACAGCACGCCGAGGCACCCGCCGGCCAGGCAGATGAAGGTCGTCTGGACCGGGTTCGGATCGAGCTTCAGGATGTAGAGGGCCGGCAGGGTGAAGATCGCCCCGGCCACCAAGGCCCCGGAGACGCCGCCCACGCCGGTGATGATCACGTTCTCGAGGACGCTCGAGCGCCGCCCGTAGACCCGCGCCAGGCCGATCGCGAGGATCGAGATCGGGATCGCCGCCTCCATCACCTGGCCCACCTTCAGCCCCGAGTAGGCGGAGGCCACGGTGAAGATCACGCAAAGCAAGAGACCCCAGCCGACCGAGCGCGCGGTCACCTCGGGAGGCGCCGCCTCGGGCGGAACCACGGGCCGATAGGCCTCCCCCGCCTTCAGGACGCGATACGCGTTCTCCGGCAGCGACGTGGTCTCGCTCATTCCCCCTCCTCCACCGCTGGCCGTCAGCCCTTGAAGGGCAGCGCCTGGAGCCACGGACGCAGGCCCGAGAGCGCGCCGTGATGCGTGGTGTCGGTGTGCAGCGGCGTGACCGAGATGAAGCCGTGGCGCACGGCCGAGACGTCCGCCAGGTCGTCGGCCTGCCAGCGGTCGCGTCCTTCCTCGATCCAGTAGTAGGTCTGCCGGCGCGGGTCCAGGCCCTCGAGCACCTCGCCGTAGTGCTGCCGCCGGCCCTGGACGGTCAGCATCGCGCCCCGGGGGGCGCGCGCGGGGACGTTGACGTTGAGCAGGGTCGCCGGGGGGAGCCCGCGCTCCATCACCTCCTTCGCCAGTCGAGCCGCGAAGGCGGCCGCGTGGGAGAAGTCGGTCTCGGCCTTGGACGCCAGCGAGACCGCGATCGAAGGGATCCCGAAGAACACGCCTTCCCGCGCTCCGCCCACGGTCCCCGAGTAGAACACGTCGTCGCCCAGGTTGCCGCCGCGGTTGATCCCCGAGCACACGAGGTCCGGACGTCGCGACAGGAGCTTCGCGCAGGCGAGGTTCACGCAGTCCGCCGGCGTGCCGTCCACCGCATGCCAGCGCTCCTCGAGCCTCTCGACCCGCAGCGGGTGCTTCAGGGTCAGGGAGTGGGAGCAGGCGCTCTGCTCGCGGTCGGGCGCGACCACGTGGACGTTCCCCAGCCCCTGGAGCGCCTCCGCCAGCGCTCGAATCCCGGGCGAGTGGATGCCGTCGTCGTTGGTCACCAGGATGACGGGCTTCTCGGGCAACGTCGCGAACTATAACCGCTCCCCGGCGTCGCCGTTCGTCCCGGCCGATCGGAGTTCGTGATAAGGTCCGGTGCTCCGGACCACGCTCTTGACCCAAGCCTCCAGGGACGTGCCCGCGCCATCCCTCTTCCCCCCGCAGGGGGAGGAGACCTCGGAGCAGCTGCGCCAGGCGCTGGCGCTGCAGGCCAAGACGGTCGAGCGCCTTCGCTTCCTCATCGAGGCGTCGAAGGTGCTCAACTCGACGCTCGACCTGGCCGAGGTGATCCGCAACATCCTGGACATGACCACGCGGGAGACCGGGGCCGAGCGAGCGACGCTCTTCCTCCTGGACCACGAGAAGAACGAGCTGTGGTCACTGGTGGCCCAGGGCCTCGAGCAGAAGGAGATCCGGCTGCCTGCAGGGAAGGGGCTCGCCGGCTGGATCGCGGAAACGGGCCAGGTCGTCAACCTGCCAGACGCCCACGAGGACCCGCGCTTCGATCGCAGCTTCGATGGCCTCTTCGGCTACCGCACTCGGGCGCTGCTGGGCGCTCCGGTCAAGGACCGCGACGGCAGGGTGGTCGGTGTCCTGGAGCTCCTGAACAAGCCAGCTCCAGGCTTCAGCTCCGAGGACCTTGAGTTCCTCGACGGGATCTCCGTCCACGCCGCGATTGCCCTCGAGAACGCGAGGTTGCACCGCGAGTCGATGTACCGCCAGAAGCTGGACCGCGAGCTGGCCCTCGCGCGCACGATCCAGCAGGGTCTGCTGCCCGAGGCCCCGCCCAACCTGCCCGGCTTCGACATCGCCGTGCGCCACACGACCTCGCAGTACGTCGGCGGCGACTACTACGACTTCATTCCCATCTCGCCCACCGTCCACCTGTTCGTGGTCGCCGACGTGGAGGGGAAGGGGCCTTCGTCGGCCCTCGTGATGTCCAACTTGCAGGCCACGCTCCATGTCGTGGCCCGGCATGTCCACTCCCTCGAAGGCATCATGTTCCACGTCAACGAGGGCATCCAGCTCAGCACCCACGGCGAGAAGTTCCTGACGCTGTTCCTGGGCCTGCTCGACGTCCCCCGCCGCGTCCTCCACTACGTCAACGCCGGCCACGTGCCCCCGCTGGTCGTGCGCGAGGGCAGCCAGGTCGTGAGCCTTCGAGAGGGCGGGATGGTGCTGGGCCTGCTGCCGCAGATCCGCTACAAGCGCGGCATCGTCCAGCTCGAGAAGGGCGACGTCGTGCTCGCCTGCACGGACGGCATCACCGAGGCCGGCAACCAGCTGGACGAGCTGTGGGGCGCCGCTCGGCTCGTCCAGGCCGGGATCGCCCACTGGGGGCGCCCGGCCCGCGAGATCGTGGACTCGATCTTCGACGAGGTCGCCGCCTTCGCGGCCGGTGGGACGCAGACCGACGACAAGATCCTGATGGCGATCAAGCTGTGCTGAGGCCGCCCGCTCTGCTCTTGGCTTTGGGGGTTGGTCGGGATGGGCGGATTTGAACCGCCGACCACCTGCACCCCAAGCAGGTGCGCTACCAGGCTGCGCTACATCCCGAGGGCCGCGTGAACGTCAGCCCCGGTTTTTATCATTCCTCTCCAGGAGAGTCAAAATCTCCTTGAGCTGGTCGCGCACCTGCTTCAGCGCAGCGCGTCCGGGCTCGTTCACGCCCTCGGCCGCCTGCGACTGAGGCGTCTCGGGACGGCCGCTCAGCTCCACTTCCAGCTTCTTCTTCGCGCCGGCGATCGTGAAGCCTTCGTCGTACAGGAGCTGCTTGATGCGCAGCACCGTCTCGATGTCGCGCCGCCTGTAGATCCGCTGCCCGGAGCTGTTCTTCGCCGGCGCCAGCGCCTGGAACTCCGACTCCCAGTAGCGAAGCACGTACGGCTGCGTTTCGGTGAGCTCGCACACCTCGCCGATCTTGAAGAACAGCTTGTTGGGGATCCCCCTCTCCATCGCCGGGCGCGGAGCTTACTCGGCGACGGCGCTGCCGAAGAGCTTGGACGGTCGAAACACCACCGACGAGCGCGGCTTGATCAACATCTCCTCTCCCGTCTGAGGGTTGCGTCCGCGTCTCTCCCTCTTCTGGCGGATCAGGAACGTCCCGAAGCCCGTGATCTGGACTTTCTCTCCATGCCCCAGCCGGCTCTTGATCGAATCGAAGATCACCTCGACGAGCCGCGCGGCTTCGCGGTTGGAGATGCCCCCGTGACGCTCGTAGACGATGCGCGCGATGTCGGCCTTGGTCATACGGGCAGCCCGCGAGCCTACAAGATGCTGAAATTACAGATAGTTAGACGAAAAACTTCAAGGATTATATGAGTGCCTGCGAGGGATGTCAAGGAAAACCTTAGCTCCGTGGCCTCTAATGCGCACGGGCGCGCACCTTCAGCCGGATCGGAGCCCCCTCGAAGCCGAACTCCTTGCGTAACTGGTTCTCCAGATAGCGCTTATAGGAGAAGTGGAGGTCGACGGGGTGGTTCAGTGAGATCACGAAGGTCGGCGGAGCGACGCCAACCTGAGCTCCATAGAGGATGCGGACCGGCTGCCCGCCCTTGGCCGCCTTGGGCGCGTACTCCTGCGCCGCGCGCGCGAGCACGCGGTTGAGCTGGCCCGTCGTCACGCGCTGCCGGAAGGCCCCGCCCACCCGGACCGCCGCGGCGAGGAGCGCCTTCGCTCCGCGTCCCGTCCTTGCCGACACCCATACGATCGGGGCGTGGGTCAGGAACTTGAGCGCGTCGCGCACGGTCTGCTCGAACGCCTTCGTCCCCACCTTTCCCGCGACCGCCAGATCCCACTTGTTCACCGCGAGCACGACCGCACGCCCCGCCTCCTGCACGTAGCCTCCGATCGTCGCGTCCATCTCGCGCATGCCGTCGATCGGATCGAGAAGGAGCACCGCGACCTCGCAGCGCTCGATGGCCTTCCGCGCCTGGACGACGCTCACGTGGTCGACGTTCTCCTGGAGCAGCCGCGGGCGCCGGATGCCCGCCGTGTCCACGAAGAGGAAGCGCTGGCCGTCCCGCTCCAGCGTGCTGTCCACGGTGTCCCGGGTCGTTCCCGGGATGGGCGAGACGAGCGCGCGCTCCTCGCCGAGGAGCTGGTTGAGCAGCGAGGACTTCCCCACGTTCGGCCGGCCGACGAGCGCGATGCGCAGTGTCGGCTCCGCCTCGTCGCGCTGAACGCGCGGCAGACCCTCGAGAGCTCGATCGAGGAGGTCTCCGACACCCAGGCCGTGCTCCGCGGACAGCGCGACCACGGCCGGGAAGCCGAGCGGGGCGAACTCCGCCTCCGCCGCCTCGGCCCCTTCCGCCTTGTTGACGGCGACGACCACGACCTTGCCCTTCTTCCGCAGCCGGCTCGCGATGGCGTCGTCGTCGGGGAGCCGGCCCGACCGTGCGTCCACGACCAGGACCACGCGGTCGGCCTCGTCGATCGCGCGCTCCGCCTGGAGCGCCGCCGGCCCGAGGAGCGGGTCGTCGGTGTCGAGCAGGAGGCCCCCCGTGTCCACCAGCTCGAAGTCCGCCCCCTGCCACGAGGTCTGCGCGTAGTTCCGGTCCCGCGTCGAGCCGGGCCGGCCGTCGGTGATCGCCTTGCGGCGACCGCAGATCCGATTGAACAGCGTGGACTTGCCGACGTTGGGCCTCCCGACCAGGGCCAGCCGGGGGATCGCGATCATGCGCTATACTTACTACGACTTGCGGGGAGGCCGGACACCATGATCAAGGTCGACATCATCAACGAGGTCTCGAAGGCGGCCGACATCACCAAGGTCAAGGCCGAGGTGGCCGTGGAGGCCGTCCTCGACGCCATGAAGACGTCGATGATGCACGGCGAGCGCATCGAGCTGCGCGGCTTCGGTGTCTTCCAGGTGAAGCCTCGGAAGCGGGGCATCGGCCGCAACCCCCGGACGGGCAAGGAGGTCCGCATTCCGCCCGGACGGACGATCCGTTTCAAGCCGGGCAAGGACCTCCAGAACCTGAGCCAATAGCCCCCTCGCTGTCCGGAAGAACTTGAGCGAGCCCCTGCGCGGGTTCGACCCGCGTCCGCACCCACCGTCCGACGACCCCTGGCTGGTCCCGCTCGCGACCCGGCGCGCGATTCTCTCGCCCGGGCCGTTCGAGCGATACGGGCGACACGTCCTGCTGTTCCTCCTGACGGCCGCCTCGGTCTACGTCATGGGGGGGCCCCATCTCGTCCTCGGCCTGCTCGCGATCCTGCTCGCCCACGAGATGGGCCACTACGTCGCTTGCCGGCTCTACGGCGTAGACGCGACGCTCCCCTACTTCCTTCCGGCGCCGGTCGTGAGCTTCGTCGGCACGCTGGGCGCCTTCATCCGGATCCGAGGCCCGATCCCGCACCGCAGGGCGCTCTTCGACATCGGCGTGGCGGGCCCCCTCGCGGGCTTTGCGGTGTGCCTGCCCGTCCTCGTCCTCGGTACGCTTCAGGCCCGCGTCATCCCGGATCCGGGGCCGGATGCGGCTGGCTTCATCTACTTCGGGGATCCTCTCCTCGTGCAATGGGCCTATGCATGGCTGCGGTCGGACCCCGGACCAGGCAAGACCTTCCTGATGGGCCCTCTTGCCGAGGCCGCCTGGTTCGGGCTCTTCGTCACGGCGCTCAATCTCATGCCCGTGGGCCAGCTCGACGGCGGCCACGTCAGCTACGCCCTCCTCAGGCGGCGCGCGACCTTCGTCTCCCGGATCGCCGTCGTCGCGTGCTTCTTCCTCCTCTACCTCCGCCCGACCTGGCTCTTCTGGTGCCTGCTGCTGCTGGTCCTGGGTCGTCCCCATCCCCCGACCCTCGACGACGACCGGCCCGTGGGCCTCGCCCGCGCCCTGGTCGGCGCGTTCGCGCTCCTGGTGTTCGCGATCAGCTTCACGCCGAGCCCCATCATCGTCAGCTGGTCGGACTTCCGCGAGGGTCTCTCCCAGCTCCTCACATCACGCTGACCGGATCCACGTCCACGGCGACGCCGGGCCAGCGGACGGCCCCGTAGCGCTCGACCAGCACGCGACGGACGGCCTCGCGCATCGCGCCGCGGCCCCCCTTGAGCAGGAGCTGGAAGCGATGCTCCTGGCGGAGCCGCGCCAGCGGCGCCGAGGCCGGGCCGAGGACACGGAAGCGCCCGGGCGCCAGCGCGCGCAGCCCTTTCGCGATCGCGTCCGCCTCGCGGGCGGCCCGGCCCGCGTCCCGGCCTCGGACCACCACGTTGACGAGCGCGCTCTCGGGCGGGTAGCCCATCGTCCTGCGGAACTCCATCTCGCGCTCGAAGAACGCCGCGTGGTCCTGGGCGCAGGCCAGCCGCAGCGCATAGTGGTCGGGCAGATGGCTCTGGAGCACGACTTGTCCCTGGCGCGCGCCGCGTCCCGCCCGGCCCGCGACCTGGGTCAGGAGCTGGAAGGTCCGCTCGGCCGAGCGGAAGTCCGGCAGGCCGAGGCCCACGTCCGCGTCGATCACGCCGACCAGCGTGACGTTCGGGAAGTCGTGGCCCTTTGCGATCATCTGCGTGCCCACCAGGACGTCGATCCGGCCCGCCTCGAAGTCGGCCAGGGTTCGGGCAAGGGCGCCTCGGCGCCTGGCCACGTCTCGGTCGAGACGGCCCAGCCGCGCCTCGGGCAGCGCGTTCTTCACCACCTCGACGACCTGCTCGGTGCCGTAGCCCGCGAGGCGCAGGTACTCGCCCTTGCAGAGCGGGCAGGCGCTCGCGGCCCGCGTCAGGTAGCCGCAGTAGTGGCACTCGGTCGTCTGGCCCCGTCGGTGCACGGTCAGGGAGACCGAGCAGTTGGGACACGCCGCCTGGTGGCCGCACTCCCGGCACAGGAGGCTCGTGGCCCAGCCCCGCCGATTGAGCAGCAGGAGCACCTGCTCCTGCCGCTGCAGACGGCCACGGATGGCCTCGAGGAGCGCGGGACTCAGGACCTCGTTCCCGCCGGCCTTCAGGACCTCGCGACGATCGACCACTTCCACCTCCGGCAGGCCCCGCGGGCTGATCCGGCTGGGAAGCGAAAGCCGCGTGTACTTCCCCGCCACGGCGTTCGCGTGGGATTCGAGGGACGGCGTCGCCGAGCCCAGCACGACGGTCGCTCCCTCGAGGCGCCCGCGCATAACGGCCGCGTCGCGGGCGTGATAGCGCGGGCTCTCGTCCTGCTTGTACGCCCCCTCGTGCTCCTCGTCCACCACGACGACGCCGAGATCCTCGACGGGCGCGAACAGAGCCGAGCGGGCACCGATGACGATCCGCGCTTCGCCTTCGCGCACGCGCCACCACTGGTCGTGGCGCTCGCCCAGGCTCAGCTCGCTGTGCAGCACCGACACCGTCGGCCCGAACCGGGCCTGCGCCGTGCGAACCAGCATCGGTGTCAGGGCGATCTCCGGAACCAGCAAGAGAGCGCCGCGGCCCGCGCGGAGGGCCCGCTCCGCGCAACGGAAGTACACCTCGGTCTTGCCGCTCCCGGTGATCCCGTGGAGAAGGAAGGACCGGAAGCCGCCGTGCTCGACTGCCTCGACGAGAGGCGCGAGGACACGCTCCTGATCCGGCGTCGGGATGAGCTCTGGCATCTGGGCCTCGGGCAGGCCAAGGGGCCGGCGCTCCTCGCGTTCTTCGGCGAGCCGCACCACCCCCAGCTCGCCGAGGCGGCGCAGGGCTGCGCGCAGGTGCGGCTTTTCGGAAACGAGATCGACGACGCGGGCACGGCCGCCGGCGTTTCGCAGGCGATCGATCGCCTCGGCCTGGGCTCTCCCCCGCGGCGCCGCGCCCGCGTCCACCAGCACCGCGACCTGCACGAGCTTGAAGGATGGGTGCTCGATCTCCTGGTCGATCGCGACGACACCGGCCTCCCGCAGACGCTTGAGGCGCGCCCACGGGTCGCGCCCGAGCCGGGAGGCGAGCGTCGAGACCCGCAGGGGCCCGTCGCTCAATGCGGCCGCGACCGGATCGCCGTCACGCGCTCGACCGGGATCCAGAAGGCGGGCCACGGCCCGGCTGGCGCGCAGCCCCGCCGGGGGCAGCATCAGCCGATGACACTCGCCCGGGGGAGCGAGGTAGTAGTCGGCCATCCAGTCGGCCAGGTCGAGGAGCGGCGGGGGCAGGAGCGGCGTCTCGTCGATGACTTCGACGACATCCTTCAGGTCGAGCAACCGCTCACCCGCGCCGCGCGCCGCGCCCGATCCAGTGACCACGCCGATCACCCGCCGCCCCGCGAACGGGACGAGCACCCGCGCGCCCCGCTGGGGCAGGGGCAGCGCTCCCGGGACGCGGTACGAGAACGGGGACTGGACGGGGAGCGGCACGGCGACGGCCACGACGCGCTCCGACATGGCCGCCTATTCTCGCCGCGGAGCCGGACGCGTCAGGTCCGCTTCAGCAGCTCCATCACCACCTTCATGTCCTCCCACAGCTCCTTCTTCGCGCCGGGGTTCCGCAGGAGGTAGGCGGGATGGTAGGTCGGCATCACGGCGATGCCGTTGTACTCGCCGAGCTGGCCACGCAGGCGCGTGATGGGCGTCGCGGTCCTGCACAGCCATTGGGCCGCGAACTTCCCCAGGCCCACGAGGACCTTCGGCCGGATCGCATCGATCTGGCGCTCGAGGAACGGCACGCACGTGAGGACCTCGTCGGGCTCGGGATTGCGGTTGCCCGGGGGCCGGCACTTGATGACATTCGCGATGTACACGTCGGCCCGGCGCAGCTTCAGCCCCTTCTCGATGATGTCGGTGAGGAGCTGACCGGCGCGGCCGACGAACGCGAGGCCCTGCTCGTCCTCGTCGGCGCCCGGTGCCTCGCCCACGAACATCAGCTCCGCGTCTGGATTGCCCTGGCCGAAGACGATGGTCTTCCGGCCACCGGCCAGGCGACAACGTCGGCAATCGCCGAGATCGTCACGGACGGCCTTGAGCGCGACCGCGCGATCGACGGCGAGCGCGGGCGCGGCGGCATCGACCGCGTGCCCCGGAGCCCCGAGGCTCGTCAAGCGGGAGAGGTAGCGGGCGTACTCGGAGAGGTCGGCGAGCAGGTTGTCGTCCGCTGCCACGTGTTACCTTTCGTACTCGTTCTGGAACGAGTCCGAGGGCGTCACTGGCCCCTTCTCCGCGCCCTCCGTGGCTCCGTGGCGGGTCTTCTTCGCGCGCGCAGTTCCACCACCCGGTCCCAGATCCGCTCGGCCAGCTCGCGCTTGTCCACGACCGGCACCTCGACCTCCCCGTTGCGGTCGATCAGGAGCGCGGCGTTCGTTTCGACGGCGAAGCCTTGCCCGTCCTTGGAGACGTCGTTGGCCACGATCAGGTCGAGGTTCTTCTCCGCGAGCTTCTTCCGCGCGTACTCCCGGACCCCGTTCGTCTCGGCCGCGAAGCCGATCAGGAAGCGCGCGCCCTTGGCCGCGCCGAGGCCCTTCAGGATGTCCGGCGTGCGGACCATCTCGAGCCGCAGCGCTCCCTCGCCCTTCTTCACCTTCTGCGACGCGACCGCCGCGGGACGCCAGTCCGACACCGCCGCCGCCATGGCGACGATCGTCGCGTCCCCGGAGCGCGAAACGACGGCCTCCTGCATCTGCGCCGCCGACCGCACGCGAACGGTCTCGACTCCGGCCGGATCGCCCAGGGACGTCGGCCCGGACACGAGCACTACCCGCGCGCCGCGATCCCGCGCCGCCTCGGCCAGGCGGTAGCCCATGCGTCCGCTCGAACGGTTCGACACGAAGCGCACCGGGTCGATGTCCTCGACGGTCGGGCCCGCCGTGACCACGACGACCTGCCCTTCCAGGTCTCTGCGCCTCTCGAGGATCGCCAGGGCAGCCGCGACGATCTCCGCGGGCTCGGCCAGTCGGCCCTTGCCCAGCCAGCCGCACGCGAGGTATCCCGAGCCAGGGTCGACGAAGCGCACGCCCCGCCGGCGCAAGGTCTCCATGTTCTCCACGACCGCCGGATGCTCGAACATGTTGACGTTCATGGCCGGTGCCACGAGCACCGGCGCCTTGGTCGCGGTGTAGAGGGTGGAGAGCGAGTCGTCCGCGATGCCCCGGGCGAACTTGCCGATGCTGTTGGCGGTCGCAGGCGCGACCAGCAGCAGGTCCGCGGCGTCCGCCAGGCTGACGTGGCGGATGTCGCCCTCCATGCCCAGGGCGAACTGGTCGAGGAATACCGGATGCCGCGAGAGTGCCTCGAACGTCATCGGGGAGACGAAGCGCGCGGCGTTCGCCGTCATGACGACGTGGACGTCGGCGCCCCTCCTCTGGAGCTCTCGCAGCACCTCGCAGGCCTTGTAGGCCCCGATGCAGCCGGTCACGCCGAGGACGACGGTCGGCACTCCTGGGTTACTCGCCCTCGGGGCCGGGCTTCGGCGGGCCCTCGGCCGTCACCTCCCAGGAGACGGTGCCGGCGAGCACCTCCTGCATGGCGATACGCGTCGACTTGCGGCTGCGGGTCTCGACCCGCGGCTTGGCGCCGATCTGGAGCTGCTTGGCCCGCTGCGCGGCGACGGCGATGAAGCGGAACTTGCTGTCCACGTCCTTCGGAAGGATCAGGTTGTGCGGCATATCTCTACACTCTCCTCACTTCTTGCGAAAGGTCTCCAGGATCCGGCTCGCCTCGCCGTCCATGCGCCGGGTACGACAGCGGGCAGCCCGGATCACGCACTTGAGCGACTCGACGCAGCGGTCGAGGTCGTCGTTGATCAGCGTGTAGTCATACTCCCCGTAGAGGCTCGCCTCCTCGGCGGCCGCCTTGAGCCGGCGCGCCACGAGCGTCTCGCTCTCGGAGCCCCGGCCGCGCAGGCGTCTTTCGAGGGCCTCGAAGGAGGGCGGCAGCACGAAGATCGACACCGCGTCCGGGATCTTCACGCGCACCTGGGCCGCGCCCTGCACGTCCACGTCGAGGAGCAGATCGACGCCCTCGCTCCGGGCGCGCTCGTACTCGGCGTGGCTCGTGCCGTACAGGTGGTCGTGGACGTTCGCCCACTCCAGCATGCGGCCGCCGGCCTTCAGCTCCTCGAAGGCCTTCTTGTTGACGAAGTGGTAGTGCACACCGTCGGTCTCGCCCTCGCGGGGCTTGCGGGTGGTGTGCGAGACCGAGAAGCGGATCCCCGGGAGCTCCTCGAGGATCCGGCCGAGGACGGTCGACTTGCCGGCGCCCGAGGGGGCGGACACCACGACCACGTTGGGCGTCCGCTCACTCAACGTTCTGCACCTGCTCGCGGAGCCTCTCGATCTCCGCCTTGAGCGCGATCACGGCGTGGGACACGGCCGCCTGGGCCGCCTTGCTGCCGATGGTGTTGGCCTCGCGCACCAGCTCCTGCGCCACGAAGTCGAGACGCTTGCCCTGGGGCTCCTTCGAGCCCAGGAGCTCCCGCGCCAGCGCCGCGTGGCTGCGCAGGCGCTGCAGCTCCTCGGCGACGTCGAGGCGGTCGGCGGCGCGGATCGCCTCGGCGTACAGCCGCCCGTCCTCGAGCCCGAGCTCGGCCACGAGCTCCCGCGCCTTCTGGGCCAGCGCCTCGCGCCGCGCCGCCTTGCCCTCGTCCTGGAGGCGCTCGATCTGGCCGACCGCCGCCTCGACCGCCTCCACCAGGCGGCGCAGCTCCGTCTCCAGGCGGGCGCCCTCGGTCATCCGCATCGTCTCGAGCTCGCCGAGCGCGCTCTCGACCAGCCCGAGCAGCGCGCGCCGGCTCCCTTCGTCGAGGGCGTCCTGCTCCTCGAGCACTTCGAAGGCTCCCGGGAAGCGCGCCAGCTCGGCCACGCCCACGCTTCCCGACAGCGAGTACTCGTCGCGGACGGCCCGCAGCGCCGTCACCGCGCCGGCGATCACCCGTTGACGCGGCACCACCGTCGCGTCGCCGTCCGGGAACGTGGCCCGGAGCGACACGTCCACCTTGCCCCGCGCCAGGCGCCCCTGCACGAGAGCCTTGATCTCCGGCTCGAGGGCCTGCACCCGGCGTGAGAGGTTGAGTCCGACCTCGAGGTAGCGATGGTTGAGGCTGCGGACGCTCACCGCCGCGCGCAGCGAGTCCGTCTCGAGGGACGCCTGGCCGTAGCCCGTCATCGAGCGGATCACGTGCGGGGCCTCACAGCGCCGGGTCCTCGTCGAACTGCAGGTCGTGGAGCCGGCTGTAGAGCTGGCCCCGCTTCATCAGCTCGTCGTGGCTTCCCTCCTCGCGGATCTCGCCGCCGTCCAGCACGATGATGCGGTCGGCCTTGCGCACCGTCGCGAGCCGGTGGGCGATGACGAGGGTGGTGCGGCCCTTCATCAGGTTCTGCAGCGCCTGCTGCACCAGCCGCTCCGACTCCGCGTCGAGGGCGGAGGTGGCCTCGTCCAGGATCAGGATCGGCGGGTCCTTGAGCAGGGCCCGGGCGATCGCGATGCGCTGCCGCTGCCCGCCCGAGAGCCGGCTCCCCCGCTCGCCGATCACGGTGTCGTAGCGGCGCGGCAGGTCCAGGATGAAGTCGTGGGCGAAGGCGGCCCGGGCGGCGCTCTCGACGCGGGCCTCGTCGACGTCCTCGAGGCCGTACGCGATGTTGGCCCGCACCGTGTCGTTGAACAGCACGGTGTCCTGGGTGACGAGCCCGATCTGCTCGCGCAGGCTCGGCAGGGTGACCCTGCGGACGTCGGTCCCGTCGATCAGCACCGCGCCGCCGGTGACGTCGTAGAAGCGCGGCAGCAGGTTGACGAGGGTGGTCTTCCCCGCGCCGCTGCGCCCCACGATCGCCACGACTTCGCCCCGGCGGGCGCGAAAGCTCACCCGCCGCAGCACCGAGCCGTCGGTATCGTCGTGGCGGAACTCCACGTCGCGGTACTCGAGCTCGCGCTGCAGGCGGGGCAGCGCCAGGGCCCCGGGCTCCTCGTGCACCTCCTGATGCGTGTCCAGCACCTCGAACACGCGCACGCCGGCGGCGAGCGCTCCCTGGAGCGCCGCGTTCACGTGGGAGAGGCGCTTGATGGGCGTGTACATCATGAACAGCGCGGTGAGGAACGACACGAAGCGGCCCGGCGTCAGGAGCCCGGCCTGGATCTCCCAGGAGCCGTAGAAGAGCGTGCCGACGAGGGCCACGCCCCCCACGGCCTCCATGAGGGGCGGCAGGAACGCCGTGGTGCGCGTGATGCGCAGGTTGACGTGGAGCAGGCGCCGCGCGCCGCGGCGGAAACGCTCGATCTCGAAGGGCTCCATGGCGAAGCCCTTCACGATGCGGAAGCCGGAGATCGTCTCCTGCATGATCTCGGTGATGTCGCGCCAGCGGCGCAGCGAGGTCTCGTTCGAGGAGCGCAGCCGGCGGCTCAGGCGCACGAAGGGCACGAAGGCCAGCGGCATCACGAAGACCGCGAACAGCGCCAGGCGCCAGTCCTGCACGAACAGGATCACGAGCAGGCCGACGACCGTGAGGCCTTCCTTCAGCAGGTCTCCGGCCATCTCGGAGACGGCACTCTGGATCCTCTCGACGTCGGTCGTGATGTGGCTCATCAGCGATCCGGTGCTGCGGCGCGACAGGAACCTCACCGACTGGCGCAGGATGTGCTCGTAGAGGGCGTTGCGCAGGTCGGTGACCGCGCGGTGGCCGACCGAGGCCACGAGGGTCGTGGACAGGTAGGAGCACAGGCCCTTGGCGACGTACAGCGCCAGGATGATCGCCCCGACCCGCCCGACGTTGGCCGGGGCCACCAGCGAGCGGATCAGGACGTCGTCGAAGATCGGCCGCACCATGTAGGCCAGGAGCGCTCCGGCCGCGGCGTAGCCGGCTGTCGCCAGCCACGACAGGAAGAGGCGGGCGCGGTACGGGCGCGTGTAGCCGAAGAGGCGGCGGAACTGGCGGACGCTGCCCCTCGCGTCGCGAAGCACCTCCGAGGCGCGGCGGTGCCACACCGACGGGCGGCGCGCGGGCGGGCGGGGCGCAGGGGTCTCGGACAGCGGGACCGCCGGAAGGGCTATGGCCTGATCTCCTTGCAAGGACGCGGTTTAGCGTCCCGGGCAGACGGGAGAGTATACGGGAATCCGGCCCCCGTCGGCAACAGGCACCTGAGCGTGGCAGGATCGGCGCGATGAGCGTCGTCGTGGAGCCCGAGACGCGCGAAGACGAAGCCGCGATCGCGAGCGTGAACCAGGACGCCTTCCAACGGGACGACGAGGCCTCCCTCGTGGCCGCATTGCGGCGAGGTCCCTCCTTCCTGCCCGGCCTGAGCCTCGTCGCGCGCGAGGGGCGCGCCGTGGTCGGCCACATACTCTTCTCGCGCCTGCACGTCGGCGCTCGCCGAGCGCCAGGTCTGGCGCTCGCGCCCATGGCGGTTCGACGGACGCATCAGCGGCGGGGCGTGGGCCAGGCGCTGGCGAGAGCGGGCCTGCGCCTCGCCGCGGACGGCGGCGAGGCGTTCGTGATCGTCCTGGGACATCCCGAGTACTACCCCCGCTTCGGCTTCGCCCGCGCGAGCCGCTTCGGGATCCGCGCGCCGTTCGAGGTGGCCGACGAGGCGCTGATGGCCCTCGAGCTGCGGCCTGGCGGACTAATGGGCGTGTCGGGCGCGATCGAGTGGGCGCCCGAGTTCGGGCAGGTCAGTCCGTGAAGCGGTACTTGACGAGCGTCCACAGCGCCGGGAAGCCGTCCCGCCAGCTGATCTTCTTCCCCTCGG
>DASSJI010000061.1:0-2133 GCA_035691285.1 Vicinamibacteria bacterium
AAGGGGTCGAGCGCCTCGTGGTCGGCGAGCCGGTCGGCCTCGACGGCACGCGCGGGGAGGCCGCCCTCCGGGCGCGGCGCTTCGGCGAGCGCCTGGCGGAGCTCACCGGGCTCCCCCTCGAGATGGTCAACGAGTCGCTCACCAGCGTCGAAGCCGCCGAGCGCCTGCGCGCGGCCGGCGTCGACCCGCGGCGCAATCCCGAACGGCTCGACGCCGTGGCCGCCCAGATCCTCCTCCAGGAGGCGCTGGACCGGCGCTCCGGCGTCTGAAGAATCTGAAGCGTCTTGAAGGAGGACCGGGTGGCACGAGGCAGGGCACAGGCCGCTCCCAAAGGGAAGCCGAAGCGCAGCGAGCGGGGGACCTTCCGGCGCATCGTCCTCGGATTGATGGTCCTGCTGGCCCTCCTCCTGGTGCCGGCCGCGTTCGCGGGCTGGTCCTGGTGGAAGCTGCAGCGCCCCTACAAGGGCTACCCCGACAGCGAGCGCCAGGTCACCATCGAGCCGGGCACGAGCGTCGCCGCGATCCTCCAGACCCTGCAGAAGGAAGGGATCATCGCCGACGCCAACGCGGCCCGCTTCTACCTCGTCTACTTCATGGGCGATCCGGCGCTCCAGGCCGGCGACTACAGCTTCCGCGGCCCCATGTCCACTCCGGACGTCCTCGAGAAGCTCGCCCGCGGCCAGGTCGTCACCGAGTCGGTCACCCTGATCGAGGGGCTCACCCTGGAGGAAGCCGCCGACCGCCTGGAGCAGGCCGGGCTCGGCCAGCGCGAGGTCTTCCTCGACCTGATGCGCTCGCCCGAGCTGATCGCCGATCTCGACCCCGAGGCGCCCGACCTGGAGGGCTACCTCTTTCCCGAGACCTACAGCTTCGCCCGCCACACCGACGAGCAGACCGTGGTCGCCACCCTGGTCAAGACGTTCCGCCAGCGCTGGGAACGGCAGGTCCGTCCCCTCCTGGGCGACAGCCCGGCCGGCCTGCGCGAGATCGTCACCCTGGCGAGCATCGTGGAGAAGGAGGCCCGCGTCCCGACCGAGCGGCCGCTCATCGCGGGCGTCTACGCCAACCGCGTCGAGCAGGGAATCGGTCTCCGCGCCGATCCCACGGTGGTCTACGCCCTGAAGCGGCTCGGCCGGTGGAACGGCAACATCCGGCGCGCCGATCTCCAGCTCGACTCGCCGTACAACACCTACCGCTACGCCGGACTCCCGCCCGGACCGATCTGCTCTCCCGGACTGGCCAGCCTGCAGGCGGCCGCCGATCCGGCGGAGGTCCCCTACCTCTACTTCGTCAGCCGCAACGACGGCACGCACGTCTTCTCCTCGACCCTTCAGGAGCACAACCGGAACGTCGAGATCTGGCAGCGGCAGTACTGGCGCGACCGGCGGGCCCGCGAGCGCCGGCAGGCCGGCCGCTGACGTTTTTAGTTGACAGCTTCAAGGGCTTGGTGTATCAAGGGCTGCAACTGACCCTGTCAACGCGCCGCCTTCACGACCTAATGGAGGAGCCGCGAGCCGGCGGCGCGGCCGGTCCCGAGGAGGCCTGATGAACATCCCAGAGGAATTTGGGAAGTACCTACTTCTCAAAAAGCTAACTGAAGATCCACTCGGAGAGACGTTCCGCGCCGGCAGAGTCGGCAAGGCGGGCATCGAGCAGGTCGTCCTGCTGCGCGTCTTCAATGGCAAGGGCATGGACGGCGAAGCGCTCTGGCAGAGAGTCGCCGACCGCACCGCCATCCAGCAGGCCCTGCGGAGCCCGAACATCGGGAGTGGAGTCGATCTCGGGAAGGTCCGCAGCTTTCCCTACGTCGCCTACGACTACATCTCGGGGAAGAACCTGGCGACGCTGTTCGCCCAGGCCGAGCGCCAGCTCTCTCCGATTCCGACCGACCACGCGCTGCTGATCGCGGAGCGGATCTCTCTCGCCCTGGCCGCGGCGTACGAGACGCGGGTGCAGGACGAGCGGGTGCTGCACGGCTTCGTGGTGCCGCACCTGATCATGGTCTCCAACGAGGGCGAGACCCGGCTCCTCGGCTTCGAGACCGCTCCCGGCCTGCGCGCCCTCGCGGCGGCCGGCTGGTCCGACCCGGTGCTGCGCCCCTATCTGGCGCCCGAGGTCCTGGACGGGGCGCCG
>DASSJI010000062.1:0-3266 GCA_035691285.1 Vicinamibacteria bacterium
GCTGGCCTTCCTGCGCGGCCTGCCTCCCGAGAAGGCCCGCCATGCGTACGCGCCGGGCAAGTGGACGGTGGCCGAGCTCGTGGGTCACGTGGCCGACAGCGAGCGCGTCTTCGCCTATCGCGCGCTCTGCTTCGCCCGCGGCGGGACCGAGCCGCAGCCCGGCTTCGACGAGAACGTCTACGCGGCGAACGCTCCGGACCGGGGCGGCGCGGCCTTCTCCGCCGTGGTCGACGACTACGCCGCGGTGCGCGCCGCCACGCTCTCCCTCTTCCGCGGCTTCGCGCCCGAGGCCTGGGAGCGCCGAGGCGTCGCCAACGCGAAGGAGATCAGCGTGCGGGCCCAGGCCTGGGTGATCGCGGGCCACGAGCGCCACCACCTGAAGGTGCTGAGGGAGCGGTACCTCTAACAAGTCGCCGCATACTTCGGCGTATAATCTGCGGCGTGCCGCAATATGATCGTTACCTGCTCGCCCCTCTCCGGAGCAGGGCGTCCCGCGGCAAGGCCCGCTTCATCCTGGGCGCTCGCCAGACGGGCAAGTCCACGATCTTCCGCATGCTCAGCGGGCCGCGCGACGTCCTCTTCGACCTCCAGGAACGGCCGGAGCGGATGCGCCTGGCGCGCGACCCCGAGCTGCTCACGCGCTCGCTGCTGCCGGCCGCTCGCCACCGGCACGTCCTGATCGACGAGGTTCAGCGCGTCCCCGAGCTGCTGGACGAAGTTCAGCTTCTCCTGGACCGTTACCCCGGCCGTTTCACGTTCACCCTGACGGGCAGCTCGGCGCGGCGGCTCCGCCGCCGGGACGTGAACCTGCTCCCCGGACGCGTTCACCGCTTCGCTCTCGGACCGGTGTGCGCGTGGGAGCTGGCCCAGCGCGAGTCATTCGCGGTGCTGCCCCGACCGCGCCTCCGTGCGGCGAACGCGTTTCCCCACCGTTCGCTCGAGGAGCGTCTCGTCTTCGGCTCGTTGCCCGGGGCGTTCGTCGAGGGCAGCGGCTTCGCGAGGACGCTGCAGTCCTACGCCGAGGCCTACGTCGAGGAGGAAGTGCTCCGGGAGGCCGCGGCCCGGAGTATCGGGCCCTACGGGCGTTTTCTCGAGCTGGCCGCCGTCGAGTCCGGCCGGCCGATCAACCTCACGAGGATCTCGCAGGAGGCCGGGATCGCTCTCTCCACCCTCCGCCAGTTCTACTCGGTCCTCGAGGACACGCTCGTGGGGTTCGCGCTCCCGCCTTTCGCCGGCTCCGACAAGGCGCGCCTTCTCAAGACGCCACGCTTCTTCTTCTTCGACGTGGGCGTGCGGAACGCCCTGGCGCGTCTTCCCCTCGACGAACGCATGCTCGCGACGGAGGGAGGTGGCCTGTTCGAGCAGTGGGTGGCTTGCGAGTTGCGGACGCGAGCGGCCTATCTCGGGTCCGGATACCGGTTGAGCTTCTGGAGGACGGTGGACGGCGCCGAGGTGGACTTCGTCCTCGAAACGCCCAAAGAAACCATCCCGATCGAGGCCAAGTACACGACGAATCCCCGGCCCGCAGATGCCCGCGGGCTCGAAAGCTTTCTCTCGAGGTATGGGAACCGGGCGCGGCGAGGGCTGCTCGTCTGCCGCGCGCCGAGGGCCCAGCAGCTCACGCCGCGCGTGCGGGCCGTGCCCTGGAACGAGCTGTGAACCGCGGGGATAGAGTTCTGGCGTGAAGACGACCATCGAATGGATCGCGCTCACACGAGTGAATGTGCAATCGGCGGGCGCTACGAACTCTTCTGAGCGCCGCGAGCGGTCCGCAGCGCAAAGAGCTTCGGAAGGTCTTCCACCGGCAGGGCCCTTACCCCTGGGCGGAGCGCCGACAAACCGGGGGCCACGGAAGCACGGCGGTGGACGACGTAACTCTCGATTCGCCGACCCTTCATGAGGGAAGCCACCCGGACCAGCGCCTCTCCGAAGCGCGGGCGCAACGTGGTCGCGGCCTTCGCCTCGAGCAGGAGAAGCCTTGCGCCGCCGAGCGGAACGACGAAGTCGACCTCCAGGCCGTACTGGTCCCGGAAGTGGTAGAGCTCCCGCTGCCGGCCCGCCGCGGACTGCGCCTTCGCGATCTCCGCTGCCACGAACCCCTCGAAGACCGGGCCGAGGAACGGCGACCGTTCCAGGTCCGCAGTCGAGTCGATGCCTAGCAGGAAGCAGGCCAGTCCGGAATCCATCCAGTAGAGGCGGGGAGACTTCACCAGTCGCTTGCCCAGGTTCTCGAAGTATGGGGGCACGAGCAGGACCTGGGCAGTCGTCTCCAGCACTCCCAACCATTGCGTGATCGTCGGCACCGACAGCCCCAGGGGCGCCGCGAGCTCGGTCTTGTTGAGAAGCTGGCCGCAACGGGTCGCCAGGATCGAGAGAAAGCGGCGGAAGGTGGCGAGATCCCGAACCGCCGTCACGGCGCGCACGTCTCGCTCCAGGTAGGTCTGGACGTACGAACGGTACCAGGCGGTCCGCAAGGAGGGCCGCGCCAGGACCTCCGGGAACCCCCCATTGAGCAAGGAAACCTTCGGCGTCTCCGATAGCGAGAGCGGCAGGAGCTGGAACACCGCCGCGCGGCCTGCCATGGACTCGGTGACGCCCCGCATCAGCGGCGCCTCCTGGGAGCCGCTCAGCAGCCAGTCGCCGCGCCGGCGTGGGACGCGATCGATCTCGGCTCGAACCCAGTTGAGGATCTCCGGCGCGTTCTGGATCTCGTCGAGGATCGCCGGCCGCGGCAGCTCGGCGAGAAACGCACGGGGATCCTCGCGCACGCGCGACACGACCTCGGGATCCTCGAGGAGCCGGTAGGAAGCGCCGGGGAACGTCCGCTGGAGCACGGTCGTCTTCCCCGCGCGGCGAGGCCCCGTGATGATCAGCGCAGGGAACCCCCGGACGGCGGCCCTGAGCTGCCCTTCCAGGGATCGCGGCACGTAGCGCATGCGGGAATCCTAAACCATCACTTTAGGAATCCCAAGAGGAGACCGAAGGCCCGTTATCCCGCGCCGAGCGCCTCCTGCGCCACCTGCAGCAGGAACTCGCAGCCGATCGCCAGCGCCCGCTCGTCGAAGTCGAAGCGCGGGCTGTGGTGGGGCTCGCTCAGGCCGCGCTCGACGTTCTCGGAGCCGATGAAGACGAAGCAGCCGGGCGCCTTGGCGAAGTAGCAGGCCATGTCCTCGCCGCCCATGGTGGGCTCGGGGACGACCACGCGCTCCTCGCCGACCACGCGCACGGCGGCGCGCCGCGCGATCTCGGCCGCGCTCGCGTGGTTG
>DASSJI010000063.1:0-7700 GCA_035691285.1 Vicinamibacteria bacterium
AATGGTCTTCAAGCGCCGTGTCTCTTCTACGAGGAGGCGTCCAACACTCGCTTCAGCTGCGGCGCGGTGCGAGCGATAGCGAGCACGAAGCGGCGCCTCCAAGCTTGCCCGGGCGGCGCTGAGAGCGCCGTCAGGTGCAAGCGGTTGTTCCACGGCGCATGAGAACGAGCGACCACCTGATGACTTGACACGAAGCACTCTAACGGCGGCGGCTCGAAGCGCTGGTGCTGACTCACTGTGCAAGCCAGTAGCGGACCCATGCGAAGGCCCAGTGAAGCCACACAGCGAGAGTACCCGCGATAGGGATACCCATGATGACTGCGAGCCACTTGATGACGGTTCGCGTGCTGCGAATCAGGGCGCGATTCTCCGCAAGTGCCGCCTGGGCGGCCGCGGCAGTGTCGCGAGAAGAGTCGCGGATGTCCTGAAGGAGCTCCAGAAGCTTCTCGTCGCTACTCGTCATGATGAGGCCACCGTATGCGCATGGGGAGCAGTCGCCGTCGTTCCGTCACGTCCGTGGAACACTTTAGTCGAAGGCCCCCTCGCTAACGACATTATCAGGGCGGTTGGAGTCAGGATAACGCGGGACGCCGAAAGCGCACACCCCCTCGGAACTCCATTCGGATCATCTTCCTGGAGGCTTTGAGGAAGGGAACCCGAGGGCGTTAGGCGGCGCTGGATAACGCGATTGAACCGGCGGCCTTCTCATGCTGCCTGGGATCGGCAGACCGCGCCCACGATTGTCCGAGGGTGCGTCCGTGGCGAGAACGAAGCCATCGAGAGGACTGCGAACGCCACGCCCGCCTCGGTTCAGCACGTGGGCGTAGATCATGGTCGTGTTGACGTCCACGTGGCCCAGCAGCTCCTGGATCGTTCGAAGGTCGTAGCCCGTCTCCAGGAGGTGGGTCGCGAAGGAGTGTCTCAGAGTGTGGCAGCTGGCCGGCTTGCAGATCCCCGCAGCTCGGACGGCCGCTCGAAACGCGCGTTGGAGGACGGTCTCGTGCAGGTGATGGCGACGGACCTCGCCGGTGTGGCGGTCCACGTAGGTTCGGGAAGCCGGGAACACCCAGCGCCAAGCCCATTCCCGAGCAGCGGCTGGGTACTTGCGGGCCAAGCTGTCGGGCAGCTCGACGCCGACCCCGTCGGCAACGTCGCGCAGATGGAGACGCTGAACACGCGCCAGGTGCTGGCGGAGGGGTTCGCGTAGGCCGGCCGGGAGCATCGTGACACGGTCCTTCTCGCCCTTGCCGGCCCGCACCGTCAGCTCGCCGCGATCGAGGTCGACGTCCTTCACCCGTAGCCGCGCGCATTCGAGCAAGCGCAGGCCCGAACCGTAGAGGAGGGCCGCCATGAGCAGGATCGTCCCCTGGAGCTGTGCCAGGACGCCGGCCACTTCTTCACGGCTCAGGACCAGAGGCACACGAACCGGCTGTTTGGCGCGCACGACCTTTTCGAGTCCGGAGACCTCGCGGCCCAGGACCTCGCGATACAGGAAGAGCAGGGCGCTGAAAGCTTGGTTCTGTGTCGAGGCGCTGACCCGCCAGCGGGTGGCCAGCGCAGCAAGGAAGGCTGCTACTTCGGCAGAGCCCATCTCGTTGGGATGTCGCATGCCGTGGAACCCCAAGTACCGGCGGACCCAGAACACGTAAGCCTTCTCGGTGCGGCGGCTGTAATGCCGGGCTCGAATGGCGATGCGGACGCGATCGAGAAGCCGGGGCTGAGGGGCGTTGGGCGGCGTCGCCGTCTCAATCGTCATGGCTCCGGAGGATAGCGGGGCACTTGGACAGGGAAGGTCCGAGGCCGAGCCCCTCGTCGGCATTGACGGATGCGGGCGGTGGCCGCCCAGTCCCCACGCCCTTGGCTGTAGTGATAGGAGTGGCGAAGGTAAGGCGAACATACGATGTGCGGCCGCATGTCTCTACAGGCGGACGATGACGACGAAGCTGCTGACTCGCACGATGTTGGAGTTGGAGGCGGCGAGCGGATTTGAACCGCTGAGTAGAGGTTTTGCAGACCTCCGCCTTGACCACTTGGCTACGCCGCCCCGGCGGGAGCAGTCGCAACTATAGAAGACCGGCCGCATGGGCGCAATGGCGGACCGTTCCGGTGGGCGCTGCCCTACTCGAAGGATCCTTCGTCCTCCGCCAGGATCTCGCCCTCGGATTCGGCAAAGTTGGTGGAGGTCCGCGCCTGGCAGCTCAGGGTGAGCTTGTGGGCGAGGGTCGTGCAACTGAAGCAGCAGCGGTTCGGGAAGCGGCACGGGTAACGGTTGCCGCGGATCCCCACGCCCCACTGCAGGCCGGGGGGTCGATCCTGGACGGCCCCGAGACAGATCTCGTGCTTCGTGTGGCACTCGATCACGCGGTTGATCGTGCCCCCGTTCTCGAGGCGCCAATAACCGCGCGCGGGGAACTGGCCGCCATCGGTGAAGTCGAACAGGCGCACCCGCGTGTCGCGATCGTCGGCGCAGGCATCCTCGACGATCCAGCGCTGCGTAGTGATGCGCACCGCGGCGGCGTCTGCGTCAGCGCCCGTCTCGGCGCCGGTCACCGAGGGCAGCCGCGCGGCCTCAGGCGTCTCGCCGTCGCCTCCGCAGCTCCCGACGGCGACGGTCATGGTCAGGGCGAGGAGAACGCCCGGGAACCTGGATCGCATACGCTCCCCCCGATTCGATCGACGCGTGGCTGAGGAGATTGGAGCGGGAAACGGGATTCGAACCCGCGACTTCGACCTTGGCAAGGTCGCACTCTACCACTGAGCTATTCCCGCTCGTCCGGGTAGCGCCACGATGGTACTCGGCCGCTGCCGCTTGCGTCAACCCTCGCTGGAGAATGCGTCCCGGTCGTGGCGGATCCTCGGAGCGCCACCAGAGCGGTCGATCGAGACCACGTCGAAGCGCATCGGCCGCCCCTCGAGTCCGCCGCTCGCCGCGTACAGGCGCGCCGCCAGGACGACGCGGCGCCGCTTGCGAGCGGTCACGGCCTCGAAACCCTCCCCGTGTGAGGCGTCTCCTCGCTCCTTGACCTCCACGAAGACGGTCACGGACCCGTCGCGCGCGACGATGTCCAGCTCGCCCGCCCGGCAGCGCCAGTTTCGCTCCACGATCCGAAAGCCCTGCGCTTCGAGGTGCCGGCAGGCGAGTTCCTCTCCTGCGCGTCCGCGGGACGCGCCCGTCAGCGAGCGCGCCGCCACCGCGTGCCCTTCGGCGTGTCCTCGAGGGCGATGCCCCGCTTCTCGAGCTCCGCCCGCGCGCGATCGGCGCGCGGGAAGTCCCGCTTCCTGCGCGCCTCCTGGCGCTCGTCGAAGAGCGCCTGCTCTTCGGGACCCAGGCGATCCTCTCCCTGGGGCATCAGCACCGCGAACACGCGATCCATGGCCTCGAGCTGGGCGCGGACCGCCGCGGCGCCCTCGCGCGTGATGGCTCCGGCCGCGAGCAGCGCGTTCGCCTCCCCCACCAGGTTGTGCACGGCCGCCAGCGCCTCTGAGGTGTTGAGGTCGGCGCGCAGCGCCGCGTCGAAGGCCGCCCGCGCCTTCGCGCAGGCCTCGCCGACCGGAGGCGCCACCGGCCCCTCGCCGCTCGCCTCGTCGAGCCGGCGAACGAGCGAGGCCACTCGCTCCAGGGCCGCCTTCGCGTGGTCGAGCCCCTCGAACGTGAAGTTCAGCTTCTTGCCGTAGTGGGCCTGGCAGAGCAGGTAGCGGATCGCCCCGGGAGAGGCGCCGCGTTCCAGGAGGTCGGGGATCGTGAAGAAGTTCCCCTTGCTCTTCGACATCGTCTCGTTGTCCACGAGCAGGTGCTCGACGTGCATCCAGTGGCGAACGAATGGCTTGCCCGTTCCGCCTTCGCTCTGGGCGATCTCGTTCTCGTGATGAGGAAAGATGAGGTCCACGCCGCCGCAGTGCAGGTCGAAGCTCTCGCCCAGGTACTTCATCCCCATCGCCGAGCACTCGAGGTGCCAGCCGGGGCGACCGGGCCCGAAGGGCGCGTCCCACTGCGCCCACTTCGGCTCGTCGCTCTTGAGCTTCCAGAGGACGAAGTCGCGGGCGTCCTCCTTCTCGTAACGGTCGCTGTCGACGCGGGCGCCGGCCTTGATCCCCGACACGTCCAGGCGCGACAGCCGGCCGTAGGCGGGGAAGCTCGCGATGCGGAAGTAGATGCTGCCGTCCGAGGCGTACGTGTGCCCGCGCGCCGTGAGCCTCTGGACGAGCTCGATCATCTCGGGCACGTGGTCGGTCGCCCGGGGGAAGTGCTCGGGCCGCTCGAGGCGCAGCGTCGCCATGTCCTCCTCGAAGGCCCGGATCCAGCCCTCGGTGAAGCCGCGCAAGTCCGTTCCCGCGTCGGCCGCGAACTTGATGATGCGGTCCTCGACGTCGGTCAGGTTCATGACCTCGACCACGCGGTAGCCCAGGTGCCTGAGGCTGCGGCGCAGGACGTCGGTGGCCACGAACGTCCGGAAGTTGCCGATGTGGGCCCGGTTGTACACGGTGGGCCCGCACACGTACATGCGGACCTCGCCGGGCGTCGCCGTGACGAGGGGCTCGACGAGGCCGCTCAGCGTGTTGTGGAGCTGGATCGTCATGCGGCTCGAGTCTCGCCCTCGGACTTCAAGGTCAGCACCGTCAGGTCGTCGGAGCATCCCGCCGCCCCGGTCCAGCTCGTGACGGCGCCCATCAGCGCGTCCAGGGCGAAGCCGGCGCTCCGCCCCGCGCAGCCGCGCAGGGCGCTCTCGATGCGCGCGTCCCCGAACTCCTCGCCGCTCTCCGAGGCGGCCTCGGTGGCGCCGTCGGTGACCATCGCCACGAGATCGCCCGGCGCCAGGGTGACCTCGCCGGCGTCGTAGGGAGCGTCCTCGATCAGGCCCAGGGCCGGGCCGCCGTCGGTGAGCCGCCCGCAGCTCCCGTCGGCCCGCACGAGGTAGGGCGGGATGTGGCCGGCGTTGACGTAGCGGAGCCGCCGCGCGACCGGGTCCAGCTCCGCGTAGACCAGTGTGACGTACTTGTTGGGCTGCGTGCTCTCGTAGAGGAACTGGTTCAGGCGCGCCGCGAGCTCCTGGGGCCGCGCCGTCCCCGCCAGGGCCCGCAGCGACGCGTGCACCGACGCCATCAGGATGCTCGCCGGGGCGCCCTTGCCCGAGACGTCCGCGATGCCCAGGGCCAGCCGGCCGTCGGGCAGGCCGATGAAGTCGTAGTGATCGCCCCCCACGTGGTAGCAGGGGCGGCTGCACGCGGCCACCTCGAAGCCGGGCACGACCGGCCGCTCCTGGGGGAAGAGGCTCTGCTGGATCTCGCGGGCGATCTGCATCTCGCGGTCCTGCCGCTGCTTCTCGACGCGAACCCGGTGCAGGCGCACGCTCTCCAGGGCCGCCAGGGCCTGGCGCGCCAGCGTCATCGCGAAGTCGCGGTCCTCCTCGCTGAAGGGCGCGCCGGACGCGCGCTCTCCGACGGCCAGGAAGCCCTCGCTGCGCTCTCCGACGCGGAGCGGCACGACGAGCGCCATGCGCGCGCGCTGAAGGCGCTCGCGGAGCGGGCTCTCGGGGAGCTCGGCGACGGCGGTCGGCATGCGGAGCGTCCCGGCCAGGCCCGCTGCCGCCGGCTCGAGGAGCGGCGGCTCCTCGCTCCTGGGACCGCGCTCGTGCACGAGGACGAAGCCCTCGGGCGTGGCGAGATACATCGCAGCCCGGGACACCATGAGGTGCCCCATGAGCGTCGTGGTCACCAGGTTCTGGATCGTCTCCTCGTCGAAGCTCGCGGTCAGCTCGCGGCTGATGTCGAAGAGGTTGTGGAGCTGGAACACCTTGACCGAGAGGCGCTGGTTGAGCTGGCGCAGCTCGTGGTAGATGAGGCCGTTCTCGATGGGCGTCGCGGCGCACGCCGCCACGCTGCGCAGGAAGCCGCGCTCGTCCTCGCCGAAGGGCCGGCCGTCGCTGCGCGGCCCGAGACCGATCAGGGCGATGGTCCGGCCGCGCTTCTCGACCGGGCACACGAGGCTCAGCCCCAGCCCCGCAGCGGCCTCCGGCTCGGCCGCGAAGTCGCGGGGCGCCGCTGGAGCCAACCCCCGCGCGGCCCGCACGCGGAAGCGGCCGTCCTCTTCGCGCACCAGGAGGGCACCCCGGGGCGACTGGAGCTCGCCCAGCACGATCAACAGGGCGGCGTCCAGGATCTCCTCGCTCGAGAGGGGCGAGTTCAAGGTCGTCGTGAGGTCCAGGAGCGAGATCAGCTCCGACATGCGCTTGAGCAGCGGCGGCTCGCGGCCCTCGCGCCGGAACTCGTCGAGGGCGCGCTGGTACTGGAAGACGACCGGCAGCTCAGCCACGGTCCACCTTCCGCTTGACGAGGCAGCAGACGTTCCGGCGCGCCGTCCGGCGGAAGGTGACGGAGTCCATGATCTTCTCCATCAGGTGGACCCCCAGGCCGCCGGTGCGGCGCTCGCTCGCGTAGCGGTTGAGGTCCACCTGCGGCAGCGTCCGGGGGTTCACCATGTCGCCGGTGTCGACCACGTCCACGCACAGGTCGCTGCCCCGGTCCTCGATGCGCACCTCGACCACCTTGCCCGGCGCGCCGTGGTACGCGTGCTCGATCACGTTGGTCGTGGCCTCGTCCACCGCCAGCGCCACCTTCCCCGCCGTCGCCTCGTCGAAGCCAGCCGCCTCGGCCATCCTCTTCGCGACGTCCCGGATCACGACCAGGAAGCGCGTCTCGCTCGGAACCTGGAGCACCAGCGACGGCCTGGCCTTCATGGGCCCGCTCAGAGAGGCGCGCTTCCCGAGAGGAAGCTCTCGATCGCCTCCGACTCCGAGGGGAAGATCCGGTACAGGTGGTTGAAGCCGAGGATCTCGAAGATGTTCAGGACCGTCTCGTTCAGGCTGGCGAGCCGGAGGTCGCCGCCCTTGGACCGGATCTCCTCGATCGAGCCCATGATCGCCCCGAGGCCCGCGCTCGCTATGTAGCTGAGCCCGGAGCAGTTGACCACGATCTTGAAGCGGCCGTCCTGGAGCGTCCGCTGCAGCTCGCCCTCGAAGACGCGCACCGTGTGGGCGTTGATGAACCCCCGGGGATAGATGAGGCGGATGTCCTCGAAGTCGCGCGAGTCGACGACCAGCTCGCTCATCGCCGTGCCGTCGCGACTATAACCCGTTCAGTTGGCCTTCTCCAGAACCCGGCGGGCCGCTGCGATGTCGTCGCGAATCTGACGCAGCAGGGCGGCGGCGTCCGGGAAGCGCTGCTCGTCGCGCAGCCGCGTGTCGAACTCGACGCGCAGCGGGCGGCCGTAGATGTCGCCGTCGAAGTCGAGCAGGTGGGCCTCGAGGAGCAGGTGACCTCCTCCGAAGGTCGGCCGCCTTCCGACGTTGACCACCCCGGGCCGCCGCTCCCCGCCCGCGATCCGGCAGAAGCACGCGTACACGCCACCTCCCGGCAGTGTCTCGTTCAGCGGGTCCAGGTTGGCCGTGGGGATTCCGATGCCGCGGCCGCGGCCGACACCCTGCACCACCGCCCCGTCCACGAAGTAGCGGCGTCCCAGGAGCGCGCGGGCGGCCTCGACGGCCCCGCGTCCCAGCGCCTCGCGCACGCGGCTGCTGCTCACCGGAGCGCCTTCGTGCAGGACGGGCGGGAGCGCCACGACCGAGAAGCCCAGCCCCCGGCCGCACGCCTCCAGGGCCGCCGCGTCGCCGGCGCGCCCGCGCCCGAAGCGGAAGTTGAAGCCG
>DASSJI010000064.1:0-2080 GCA_035691285.1 Vicinamibacteria bacterium
GCTCGAGAACGTGGCGTCCCCTTCGAGCTCGTGGCTCACTCGAGAGCGATACGCGACCGCCAGACGGCCGGGCTCGCCGACCTTGACGGTGGCGCCGACGTTCCAGCCCCAGGCCCAGTCGTGGCCTTCGATCGTCGCGACGCCCTCCGAGGCGAGCCCGGACGGGCCGCCGAGCTGCGCGAGGACGATCGCGCCCGCCACCGGGCCCGCGACGCTCGATGCGATGCCCACCGAGATCCCGCCGTACGCCACCGCCTGGCTCAGCTCGGCGTCGAGGCGCTGGTAGTTCGCGCCAACCCCGAGCGAGAGGACGTCGCCGACTTCGAAAGCCACCGTCGGGTTGATGTTGACGGTGCGCACGTCGGAGGCGATCGCGTGGAAGCGGCCGACCCAGTCGCCGTCCCATTTGGTCTCGAGTCCGAAGGGTACGTTCACCCCCAGCCCGAACCAGAGCCGGGACGCCGCCTGCCAGGACAGGTACGCGTTGGGCACCGCCTTGAAGGCGCCCGCGTCGCCTCCGGACCCGCCCTGCGGGACCGGAAGGGTGACCCGACCGAGGACCGGTCGGCTGGAGCCCGAATCGGTGAACGTCGTGCTCAGGCCGATCCCGTTCAGGGCCGCCACGAACTGCTTGCCGCGGACGCGGGTGAGCGCCGCCGGGTTGAAGTAGATCGCGCTGGCGTCCTCGACGCCGGCCGCCTGGCCGGCATAGGCGTTGCCCAGGCCGCTGCCGTTCTGCTCGACGAGCTGGAACCCGGAAGCCATCACGCTCGACGGGAAGCCGGCCAGGGCGGCGGCGACCGCGACCGCCGCCGCGGCCCGGGCCTTTCCGTGCTGCCGCATAAGTCCTCCTCCTGATACGTTGACGATCCACGAGATGCACGTTGCGTTCCCGCGGGTCCGGTCATGGATCAAACGATTCAGGCCGGTTGATCGGGGCGCATCCCGCGTGTACTGTGCGCCGAGGCCGATGGCCGGCGGAGGTTGCTCGATGAAGCTCGCTCTCGCTCCAGTGTGGGTCGCCCTGGCCGTTCTTCCCCTGGTCGCGCCGGCCGCACCGGCTGCCGCGCAGTCGCGCGCGCCTTCGACCCCGACGGAGATGGTGGCGGCCTACGACGCCCTGGCTGACGTGATCCTGGGCGCGAGGAAGGCGGAGCGGAGGCTGGTGCTGTCGCTCCTGGCGGCGGGCTACGGCCACGCGCAGTCGGAGCTGGGTCGCGCGCGGCAGGCGCTGAAGGGCAGCGACGCGGCTTCGGCCCGGGCGGCAATCGAAAACCTGGCCGCGGCCGTCGGCCAGATCGGCACCGAGGGCGACAACGCCGTGGCCGGAGTGCGGAAGCGGCTCCTCGAAGGCGGCCACCACGCCAACGCGGAGGGCGAAGCCCAGGGCGTCTACGACGAAGGCTACGTGGTGGTGACCAAGGCCGCCAAGCAGGCGGTCCTCGACTCCTCCCGGGCGCTCGACATGCTCGCCCGCGAGCCGAAGGCCGAGGCCCTGGACGCCGAGTGGAAGAAGGTCGAGGCGGCTTGGGCGAAGCACATCGCCTCGGCCCGCTAGCGGGCTCGGCGCTCGGCGTCGTCCTCGCGGCCCTTCCACTCCAGACCGGCGGCCGGGACGCGCCCGTCGAGGCGGCCGACCGGTTCCGTTTCGTGGACGTCGCCCCAACCCTCGGCCTCCTCCGCCCGCTGCTGGCCGGCCGGCCCGACAAGGACCACCTGCTCGACTCCGCCGGCGCGGGCGCGGCCTTCCTCGACTACGACCAGGACGGGCGCCTCGACGTCTTCCTGGCCAACGGCTGGCGCCTCGAGGGCTCGCGGGTCGTCGAGCGTGGCCGGAACGCGCTCTACCGCCAGCGGCCGGACGGGGCCTTCGAGGACGTGACAGGCGCCGCCGGAGTGGGCGGCGAGGGCGAGTGGGGGACCGGCGTGGCGGTCGCGGACTACGACAACGACGGGCGGCCCGACATCCTGGTCACCAGCTTCGGCCGCAACCAGCTCTACCGCAACCTCGGGGGCGGGCGCTTCGAGAACGTGGCGGCCGGGGTGGGCGTCGAGAGCCCCGGCTGGAACACAGCGGCAG